>NZ_CP067169.1:1795000-2097500 GCF_028553885.1 Paracoccus aestuarii | reverse complement strand
TCCGAGGTCGGGCGGGCGGATCTCCGCCGCGCCAATTCTGCCTGTGGCGTATCCGGGCGGCCCGCGGGCCGATTCCGGCGATGCGCCCTCAACGCGTGGCAAGCTGTCGCAGTTCCGCCCGGAAGGGAAGTCACTGTTTCGTGGAGGCCACTGGAAAGGCGTCACAAACCCGGCATGGCGGGCGGGCGCGACCTTGTCCTTGCATTGCCGGGCGCGCGGGGCGACAAGCGGGCATGGCCGCCCCGAGACGACTGCCCGCCGCATTGCCCTTTGCCGACCAGGTGGCGATCTTCGCCCGCCTCAGCGCGGCCAATCCCGCCCCCCAGACCGAGCTGGAATTCGTGAACCCCTTCACGCTGGTCGTGGCCGTCGCCCTGTCGGCGCAGGCCACCGATGTGGGGGTGAACAAGGCGACGCGGGGCCTCTTTGCCGCGGCATCGACGCCCGAGGCGATGCTGGCCTTGGGGCTGGAGGGGGTGACCGAGCATGTCCGCACCATCGGCCTCTATCGCCAGAAGGCGAAGAACGTGATCGCGCTGTCGCGCATCCTGGTCGAGGATTACGGCGGCCAGGTGCCCGACAGCCGCGCAGCCCTGATGTCGCTGCCCGGCGTGGGGCGCAAGACCGCGAATGTGGTCCTGTCCTGCGCCTTCGGCCATCCCGCACAGGCGGTGGACACGCATATCTTCCGCGTCGGCAACCGCACCCGCATCGCCCCCGGCCGCGACGTGGACGCGGTCGAGCGCGCCATCGAGGACCATGTTCCCGCCCGTTTCCAGGCCCATGCGCATCACTGGCTGATCCTGCATGGCCGCTACATCTGCCAGGCGCGGCGGCCGCGCTGCGCGATCTGCCCGATCCGCGACCTGTGCCCCTTCGAGGACAAGACAGAATGAACACCACGCCCTATGTGATCGGCATCGGCAATGCCGTGATGGACATCATCGCCCCCACCGAAGAGGCGCGCCTGGCCGATCTGTGCATCACCAAGGGCATCATGCAACTGGTGGAACGCGAACGGTCGGAATTCCTGATGGCCGCGCAGGCCGACGACCATTCCACGCGCCGCGACCAGGCGCGCATGGTCGCGGGCGGCAGCGTCGCCAACACCTTGGCCGGGATCGGCGGGCTGGGCCTGCGCACCGCCTTCATCGGGCTGGTCGCGGATGATGAGATCGGCCGGCTCTATGCCCGGCAGACCGAGGATGCGGGCACCCGCTTCGTCAACGCGCCGCGGGCGGGGGTGGACCTGCCCAGCTCGCGCACGATCATCTTCGTGACGCCCGATGGCGAGCGGTCGATGAACACCTATCTGGGCATCTCGGCCGAGCTGGGGCCGGATGACGTGGACCCGGCGGTCTTCGACGGCGCGGGCTGGCTGTTTCTCGAAGGCTATCTGTTCGACAAGGACAAGGGCAAGGCCGCGTTCCTGAAGGCCGCGGAATGCTGTCACGCGGCGGGCGGACAGGTGGGGATCGCGCTGTCGGACCCGTTCTGCGTGGACCGACACCGCGCCGATTTCCGCCAACTGGTCGCGGGGCCGATGGATTACGTGATCGGCAATGTTCATGAATGGCAGGCGCTCTATCAGGTGGAGGACCTGGAGGAGGCGCTGCGCCAGGCCGTGGCCGATTGCGGCACGGTGATCTGCACCCGGTCGGGCGATGATGCCATCCTGATCCGCCAGGGCGAGCGGGTCGAGGTTCCCGTCCGCCGCGTCGTGCCGGTCGATGCGACCGGGGCCGGGGATCAGTTCGCCGCCGGGCTGATCTATGGCCTGGCCTGCGGGCGGCCGCTGGACGTGGCGGGGCGCATGGGCTGCGTGGCCGCATCCGAGGTGATCGGCCATGTCGGCCCGCGCCCCGAGGCCGATATCCGCGCGCTCTTCGGGGCGGCGGGACTGCGCTGACGGCCGGGCCGGTCGCGATTTCGTGGCGTTGCGCGAGGCGGGGGCCGCGTGTATCAGGTCTGAAATCGCGAAATGCTGAAGGAATTGCCGATGCGCAGGGTTGTTGTCACGGGTCTTGGGATGGTCACGCCGCTGGCATCGGGTGTCGATGCCACCTGGGACCGGCTTCTGGCCGGCAAATCGGGCGCCGGTCCGATCACCCGTTTCGACGCATCCGACGTGGTGACGAAATACGCCTGCGAGATCCCCTTGGGCGATGGCAGCGACGGCACCTTCAACCCCGATGACTGGATGGAGCCGAAGGACCGCCGCAAGGTGGACGACTTCATCCTCTATGGCATCGCCGCCGCGCATCAGGCGGTCACCGATGCGGGCTGGATGCCCGAGGACGAGGAGAGCCGCCTGCGCACCGGCGTGATGATCGGGTCGGGGATCGGCGGGCTGTCATCCATCGCCGACACCGCCGTGCTGATCAAGGAACGGGGGCCGAAGCGCGTGTCGCCCTTCTTCATTCCCGGCGCGCTGATCAACCTGATCTCGGGTCAGGTCTCGATCCGTTACGGGTTCAAGGGGCCGAACCATGCGGTGGTGACCGCCTGTTCGACCGGGGCCCATGCCATCGGGGACGCCTCGCGGATGATCCGCTATGGCGATGCCGACGTGATGATCGCGGGCGGCGCGGAAAGCCCGATCAGCGAGATCGGCATCGCGGGCTTCAACGCCTGCAAGGCGCTGTCGACCAAGCGGGGCGACGATCCGCAATCGGCCAGCCGCCCCTATGACGCGGACCGGGACGGCTTCGTGATGGGCGAGGGCGCGGGCGTCGTCGTGCTGGAGGAATATGAACACGCCAAGGCCCGCGGCGCCAGGATCTATGCCGAGGTGCTGGGTTACGGCATGTCGGGCGACGCCTATCACATCACCGCGCCGTCGGAGGATGGCGATGGCGGATACCGCGCGATGGAGGCGGCGCTGCGCTCGGCGGGTCTGTCGCCGGACCGGATCGATTATATCAACGCGCATGGCACCAGCACCATGGCCGACACGATCGAGCTGGGCGCGGTCGAGCGCCTCATGGGCGATGCGGCATCGGGGGCGGTCATGTCGTCCACGAAATCCAGCATCGGTCACCTGCTGGGCGCGGCAGGGGCGGTCGAGGCGATCTTCTGCGTGCTGGCGATCCGCGACCAGATCTGCCCGCCGACAATCAACCTGGACAACCCCGCCGTGACGCCCAAGCTGGACCTGGCGGCCAATGCCGCGGTGCGCCGCAAGGTGGATATTGCGCTGTCCAACAGCTTTGGCTTTGGCGGGACCAATGCCAGTCTGGTGCTGGGACGGGTCGAGGGATGATCTGGCGCAACATCGCCTCGAACTTCCTGACGCTGGCGATCGTGCTGCTGATCGGGGCGGCGGCGGCGGTGGCTTGGGCCAAGCGGGAATTCACCGGGCCGGGCCCGAGCGCCATCGCCCAATGCGTCCAGATCGCGCCGGGGGCCAGCCTGAACGCGGTCAGCAACCAGCTGGCGGCGCAGGGGGTGATCTCGAACGCCTATATCTTCCGCGCGGGCGCGGATTACATGGACAAGGCGCGCGAGCTGAAATTCGGCAGCTTTCTGATGCCGCCCCATGCCAGCATGGAACAGATCGTCCAGACAGTGACGGCGGGCGGGCCTTCCACCTGCGGGACCGAGGTCGTCTATCGCGTCGGCGTGCGCGAGAACACCGTCCTTCTGCGCGACACCAACCCCGAGACCGGCGCCTTCGAGGAGATGGCCCGCTGGAACCCGGCCCAAGGGGACAGGCCCGAACCCATCGCCCAGGCCCAGGACCAGGCCGATGTGCGCCTGTCGCTGATCATGGCCGAGGGCGTCACCAGCTGGCAGGTGGTCGAGGCCCTGCGCGCCGCCGATTTCCTGACCGGCGAGGTGGCCGAGCTGCCCGCCGAGGGCAGCTTGGCCCCCGACACCTATCTGCTGAACAAGGGTGCCGACCGCAATGCGATCCTGGCGCAGATGGCCAGCCGCCAAGCGGCCATCCTGGCCGAGGAATGGGAGGCGCGCCCCTTCGGCATGCCCTATGAGACGCCGCAGGAGGCGCTGATCATGGCCTCGATCGTGGAAAAGGAGACCGGCCAGGCGGCCGAGCGTCCGCAGGTGGCCAGCGTCTTCGTGAACCGGCTGCGTCAGGGGATGCGGCTGCAGACCGACCCGACGGTGATCTATGGCGTGACGAACGGCCAGGGGATCCTGGACCGGGGCCTGCGGCGGTCGGAGCTGGACACGACCACGCCCTACAACACCTATCGCATCGACGGGCTGCCGCCGACGCCGATCGCCAATCCGGGCCGGGCCGCGATCCGCGCGGCGCTGAACCCGGACGAGACGGATTACCTCTATTTCGTGGCGGACGGGACGGGGGGGCATGCCTTCAGCCGGACCTTGGCCGAACACAATGCCGCCGTCGCCCGCTGGCGCCAGATCGAACGCGAGCGCGGCCTGCGCGGCGACAGCCCGGTCCAGACCGCCGATTGACGCGGCATGTTTGACAAACGGGGCCCCCGGACGCAGGCTTGCATCCGGGGGCCTTTCCCATGGCCCCGACCCACCCGGAGGAGCCGTGATGATACTGCCCGAGATGCTGAAGATGCTGACCAACAATGCCCGCCAGTTCCAGGAGCGGATGGCCGAATGGCAGGCCGCCATGGCCGAGGGCCAGGACAAGGCGATGGAGCAGGCCCGCCAGTGGCAGGCCCAGGCCATGCAGCAGCAGCAGGAGGTGAACGCCCGCCTGATGGACCAGATGGAGGGTGCAGGCGAAGCGATGCAGGCCCAGTGGCAGCAGATGCAGAAGGCCTGGGAGGACCAGTTCGCCACGATGCAAAAGCAGGGCGAGGAAATGCGCGCCAAGGCCCTGTCCGCGACTGGCGGCAAGGGCGGCAATGCCTTTGCCGATTGGGCCGAGACCTATGCCGCGCAGATGGTCGCCTTTACCCAGAAGATGCAGGGCGAGGCCGCCAATGCCATCGCCACCGCCACCGAGGCGCGGGCCAAGTCGCGAAAGTCGTGATGCGCGGAGGGCCTGTAAGCCGGATTTTGTCCACCGCTGACGCGGCTGGATGACCATTCCTCTGGTCCGGCCGTTACCGGCCGGATCTAGCTGCCTACCCGGATCTGCTGGGGCAAGGCGGCCCTGCGGGCGAACCCGCGCGCGATCCCTATTCGGCATTGCTCCTGGTGGGGCTTGCCATGCGGGCGCTGTTGCCAGCCCCCCGGTGGGCTCTTACCCCACCGTTTCACCCTTACCCATCCGGGGATGGGCGGTCTGTTCTCTGTGGCGCTTTCCCTGGGGTCGCCCCCGCCGGGCGTTACCCGGCACCATTGCCTCATGGAGTCCGGACTTTCCTCGACGGGTCGCCCCGCCGTGGTCATCCAGCCCTCCGCGCGTGGTCCGTATGCGTGTGCGGCGGCCGGGCGTCAAGAGGGGGCTCCGCCCCCGTCGCGCAGGCGCGACCCCCCCGGGGTATTTGCGCAACGAAGAAGCCGGGCGGCGGTGCGGCGGTCGGCATCCGTTTCGGGGCCGGTGGCCCAAGGGCGGTGGCGCAGCCGGAAGGCCTGCAGCCGCGCGGGGTCGTCGGGATAGCCGAGCGCGTCGAGGCTGGCGGGCAGGGGCGGTGCGGGGTCGGACGGGTCGGGTCGGGCGAAGAGCGCCAGGTCGTCGCGGGACAGGCCCTCCCAATCGAGGCGGGGGCCGGGGTCGATCTTGCGGCCCGGCGCCATGTCGGAATGGGCGATGACGTTGGTCGGGGGGATCGTCCAGCGGGTCATGATCGCCCGCAGCAGGCGGCGCAGGGCGGTCATCTGGGGGGCGGGGAAGGGGCGGTCGCCGGGATTGGCCAGCTCGATCCCGATCGAGCGGCTGTTGATGTCGTCATGCCCCTGCCAGCGGCCCGCGCCCGCATGCCAGGCGCGGCGGGTTTCGCAGACCAGCTGTTCGGTCGTGCCATCCTCGGCGATCAGCCAATGGGCGCTGACCTGGGCCGCGGGATCGCAGAGCCGCGCGCGGGCCGCGGCGGCGTCGCGCATCTGGGTGAAGTGCAGCACGACGAGCGACGGCGCATGGCCGCGCCGGTCGCCGTGATTGGGGCTGGGAAACACCGCCGTCAGGGCGCCGCGACGCGGACACCCATGGTCGCAGGGACCGGCACCGGATCCTGCCCCGCGATCCGCGCCGGGGTGGGCGCCAGGATCGGGCGCGCGATGGCGATGGTCGATGCCGGGCGTTCGCCCGAGATCAGCGCCGCCTCGCGCGCGGCCAGATACTGGCCGTAGCGGTCGTTGCCGAACTGATAGTTCGGGTTCCAGCCGCGATGTTCGCCGCAGCCCGCGACGGTCAGCGCCGCCAAGATCATCCAACCGCGCATCGCGCCTCCTGCATGCCGCTTGGGCAAGGTTACCACCAGCGTTCCGGCTTGGCCACAAATCCGGCGGCGGATTCCAGGACCTGGGCCTGGTTCATCAGATCGCCCTCCTCGAAGGGGCGGCCGATCATCTGCAGGCCGAGCGGCAGGCCCTGCGCATCGCGCCCCACCGGGACCGCGATGCCGGGCAGGCCCGCCAGGTTCAGCGTCACCGTGAAGACGTCGTTGAGATACATCTGGACCGGGTCGCCCTTGTCCACCGAGCCGAGCGCGAAGGCCGCCGAGGGCGTCGCCGGTGCCAGGATCGAATCGATGCCCGATGCGAAGGCCTGGTCGAAATCGCGCTTGATCAGCGCGCGGACCTTGCGGGCGCGGTTGTAATAGGCGTCGTAGAAGCCCGCCGACAGCACGTAGGTGCCGATCATGATGCGGCGCTGGACCTCGGGGCCGAAGCCCTCGGCGCGGGTCTTTTCATACATCTGGGTGATGCCGTCGCCCGCGCCCAGCTTGGCGCGGTGGCCGTAGCGGACGCCGTCATAGCGGGCCAGGTTCGACGACGCCTCGGCCGGGGCGATGACGTAATAGGCGGGCAGGGCGTATTTCGTGTGCGGCAGGCTGATATCCACGATCTCGGCGCCCGCGTCGCGCAGCATGTCCGCGCCTTGGCGCCAGAGGGCGTCGATGGCGTCCGGCATGCCGTCCACGCGGTATTCGCGCGGGATGCCGATGCGCTTGCCGCGGATGTCGCCGGTCAGGGCGGCCTCGAAATCCGGCACGGGCAGGTCGGCGCAGGTGCTGTCCATGGGATCGGCGGATGCCATCGCGCCCAGCATGATCGCCGCGTCGCGCACGGTGCGGGTCATCGGCCCCGCCTGATCCAGGCTGGAGGCATAGGCGATCACGCCCCACCGGCTGACCCGGCCATAGGTGGGCTTCAGCCCCACCGTGCCGGTGAAAGCCGCGGGCTGGCGGATGGATCCGCCCGTATCGGTGCCGGTCGCGCCCAGGCACAGATCGGCGGCCACGGCGGCGGCGGACCCGCCCGAGCTGCCGCCCGGGGTCAGGCGCGTGCCGTCGGGGCCGCGCCAGGGGTTCACGGCGGGGCCGTAGCAGCTCGATTCGTTGGTCGAGCCCATGGCGAATTCGTCCTGGTTCAGCTTGCCCAGCATCACCGCGCCCGCGTTCCACAGGTTCTGCGTCACGGTCGATTCGTATTCGGGGGTGAAGCCCTGCAGGATCCGGCTGCCGGCCTGGCTGGGCACGCCCCGCACGCAGAAGACGTCCTTGATGCCCACCGGGATGCCGGTCATGGGCGTGGCATCGCCCGCCTTGATGCGCGCGTCGGCTGCGCGGGCCATGTCGCGGGCCATGTCGGGCGTGCCGTGGACGAAGGCGTTCAGCGCGCCCGCGCCCTCGATCGCGGTCAGGCAGGCCTCGGTCAGGTCGACCGCGCTCAGATCGCCCCGGGCCAGCGCGTCGCGGGCATCGGCGATGGTCAGGCTGTTCGGGTTCGTCATTCCACCACCTTCGGCACGGCAAAGAAGCCCTCGCGCGCGTCGGGGGCGTTGGACAGGATGCGATCGGCCATGCCGCCCGTGGTCACCGCGTCCTCGCGCCGCTTCAGGCGCATGGGGGTGACGCCGGTCATGGGCTCGACGCCCTCGACATCGACCTCGGCCAGCTGTTCCATGAAATCCAGAATGCCGCTGAGTTCGCGGGCAAGGGCGGGCAGGGCGGCATCGTCGACCGCAATCCGCGCCAGATGGGCGACCTTGCGGGCCTGATCCTCGGTGATGGACATGGCATTTCCTTTCCTTGGCGGCGGGTCTACAACCCCTCGCGAAAGGCCGCAAGACGCCCGGTCCGAAGGTGCCCCCATGACCGCCGCCCTCTCTGTCATTCCCGTCATCGCGCTGGTGCTGCTGGGTCACCTGGCCCGCCGGGGCGGGGTGATTCCCGCCGCCAGCTGGCCGGGGATCGAACAGCTGGGATATCGCGTGCTGTTCCCCGCGATCCTGCTGACCTCGATCTACCGGTCCGAGCTGTCCTTGGGGCGGCTCGGGCCCTATCTGGCGGCGATGGCGCTGGCCTTCGCGGTGACCGGCGCGGTGGCGCTGATCTGGGCGCGGCGCCGCGGCCAGAGCGGGCCGCGCAGCAGCTCGCTGTTCCAGGGCGCGCTGCGGTTCAATTCGCTGCTGATCCTGGCGGTGGCGGCGCAGGCCTTCGGCGCACAGGGCCTCGGCGATCTGGCCGTGGCGCTGGCCTTCCTGATCCCGGCCTTCAACATCACGGCCATCGTGGCGCTGACCCTGCTGTCGGACGGGCCGCGCCCCACCGGCGCGGGCGCGCGCATCGGGGCCGAGATCGGGCGCAACCCGATGATCCTGTCCTGCCTTGCGGGCCTGGCGCTGAACCTGTCGGGGGTCGAGCTGGCCGCATGGGTCCTGTCGCCCTTGGACTGGCTGGGGCAGGGCGCGCTGGCGGTGGGCCTTCTGGCGGTCGGCGCGGGGATCGAGCCCGCGCGCCTGTGGCAGCGCGACCCGGCGCTGTGGCTGGGGGTCTGGCTGCGGCTGGCGCTGTGTCCGCTGGTGTTTCTGGGGGCGGCGCTGGCCTTGGGCCTGCCGGGCGCGCAGATCGCCACGGGCCTGCTGGCGACGGCGGCACCGGGCGCGCCGGTGGGCTATATCCTGGCGCGGCAGATGGGCGGAGACGCCGATTTCTACGCCGCGATCTTCACCTGGCAGACGGTCCTGGCGGCGCTGACCCTGCCCGCATGGCTGGTTTTCGCGGGCCTTTTCGGGGGCTGATCGGAGCAGCCGAATTTTTTGCGCCGGGTCGCATTTTTTGGGTTGCAGCCCCCGGCGGCTTTGCCTAAACACCCCTCACGCCGCCAGGGAAGACTGGCAGCGGACAGAAAGTGGCCCGTTCGTCTATCGGTTAGGACGTCAGGTTTTCAACCTGAAAAGAGGGGTTCGACTCCCCTACGGGCTGCCACTGCCTATTTAAACTATGGAATATTTCAGGCCTAATCAGGAAATTATATTAGTTTTTATGGCATTGCATTTTTCTGACCTCGTTCTTAACCTGCAGACGTCGAATATGGGCCGCCTTGGTGTAATTTCTAACCTCGTATAGCGATGAATGCCCGCCCTATGCCTTGATTGCATGAGACGTTCCGCAAGCGTTGGCGGTTTTGGTTAGTTGAGCTATTCGCAGGCCGTGTGGCGATCAGTCTTGGCTGGCAGCCGTTCGAATCGCATCAGCGATCAGACTGCACCGCCCCTTCACGCTGCAAAGGCTTACCCGCCATTGCTAGGCTCCAGGCCCATTGACTTTATGCCCTTTTGCATGATTCAGGCCACCGTTATGATACCTGATCGATGAGTATACTTTACTGGCTGAGCGACGCCCAGATGGCGCGTTTTCGCCCGTTCTTCCCCAAGAGCCATATCCGCCCGCTCGTCGATGATCTGCGCGTGCTGAGCGGCACAATCTTTATCAATCGCAACGGGTTGCGGTGGTGTGACGCGCTAAACGAATACGGCCGGGCCAAAACCCTCTACAACCGCTGGAAGCGCTGGAGCGATAAAGGGGTTTTTGCCCGGATCATGGTCGGCCTTGCCGCCGAGGGCGCCGAGCACAAGACGATCATGATCGACGCGACCTATCTCAAGGCACACCGCACGGTGTCGAACCTCAGGGTGAAAACGTACGGTCCGCCCCGTCTGCAAGTAACAATTTTTGATGACATGATCAGTCTGCACAAACGTATCTGGCATGTCGGCACAAAGACCGCCGCCAAGATGGAGATCCGCGCGTCACAATCCTCATAAAGGCGCTGGCCTCGGTGGGCCATTTTTCGCCGGAGGTTTTTGCAACGCCGATCAACTGTCAGGCCGTCTTCCTTTCACCACTCGCAGCGTGCTGCGCTTTTTGATCCCACGGTTTGATGGTGCGATCCTTTCGCGGGAATGGAAGGAAGCATTATGGGACGAGTTCGTCACGGGAGCGCCATGAGCCCGCACGCCGTCAGAGCTGCAATAATGAGGGCCGGCTCGCCATCGGTCCGAGGGCCTCGCCCGAATGATCGCAAGCTTCGCTCGCGACGCTGAGCCGGGAGCTCGGGATCAATCCCAAGACGGTTGCGAGGTGGCGCAAGCGCCAGACTGTTGAGGATCTTAAGACCGGGCCAAAAGGAACCGCGCTCGACGATCCTGACCAAGGCCGAGGAGGCGACCGTCGTCGCTTTTCGTCGACATACACTGGACCTGCACCGGCTCTGTTCCGGTCAGGCGCTCATGTTAAGCGGCCCTTTGTTCGAAGGCCACGGGTGATTTCCAGCCGAGGGCTGAGTGTTTCCGGCGCGGATTGTAGAAGCCGTTGATGTATTCGAAGAGGGCGATCTCGACCTCGCGACGGGTTTGCCAGTTGCGGCGCCAGACGAGTTCGGCCTTGAGCGACTTGAAGAAGCTCTCGACGGCAGAATTGTCATAGCAGTTGCCCTTCCCGCTCATCGACACCTTGAACCCGTGCTTGCGCAGCAGCTTCTGATAGTCGTGAGCGCAGTATTGCGACCCGCGATCCGTGTGATGAATGCAACCTGGTGGTGGCCTTCGGATCGCGATCGCCATGTTCAGGGCCCGCAAGGCCAGATCCTGCTTCATGCGGTTGCTGATGGCCCAGCCCACGACCCACCTTGAGAAGAGATCGATGATCACGGCCAGATAAACCCACCCCTCGCGCGTCCAGAGTCGCCATTGTTGCGCCATCGGTCCGAGCGACAATGGCGACGGTGATGTCACCAGCCCCCTTCTGGTTCGGCCCGCTCGCCGTGAAATCCTGCTGCAGGAGATTGGGCGCGATGTTGAAGGCGTGATCGCTGTCGGTGGTGCGCCTGAACTTTCGGCTGCGAATGACCTGGATGCCGTTCTAGCGCATCAGACGGCCCACACGGCGCTGGCCGACGCGGATGCCCAGCTCGTTCAGCTCCTCGGTCATCCGTGGTCGGCCCTAAACGTCGAAATCCTGCGCCAGCTCGATCATGGTCTTTTCCCCCTTGATCGCGGCTATAGCCACTTTCGCCTTGAATGCCGGGCGGTGGTTCCAGCGCGGTCGTCTTGTCATGGTCTTCTCCTCGCTTACAGCATCATGCTGCCCAATCGCCCGGAAATTGATCCACTGGATCAATTTCTGGCCCGGCTCATACGCGGAAAATCCACTTATCCCGGATGTTCAGATTTGCGTAGCCACCTCTCTGCACGATCAAGTACTCGACCTTTAAAGGCTTACAATGCAATGGTCACGCCCAGATTCGTGCCCAGGCCGCGTTGACGAAAGGGATTCACGGGGTGGGCTGATCGTAATTCAAGCTAGTATCTGCGATGAAGGCCAGCTTGGCACGAGACCTGATGTCGGATGAGGAATGGGCGTTTTACGAGTGCTTCATTCTGGCCGTGCGGCGCAAGCCCGCAAATCACCGCGTTGTTCTGGAGTGAGGCATGAGCCGCCACTGGTTCAAGGCCATGCCGAGCGCAGACCGGTTCTCCCTGGCGTGACTTCCCGTAAGAGTTCGTGAAGTGTTTCAGTGTCTACCGCCAGTTCCGGTGCTGGACCTTGGCGGGGTTGTGAGAGCAGATCCTCGACGCGCCGAACGAAAGTCGTATCTTGCCAGATGCGCTCCAGATGATCGACAGCACTGTGATCCGCCCCCTCGTCAGGTAGCGGGCGCCAAAGGGGGACACCAAGACAGGGTTCTGGCCGTTCGAGAACGTCCGGTGGGAAAACGATCCACTGGATCGTTTTCTGGACCACCTCCCATTTTCACGACCAAGGTCCACCTGCGCGTCAATGCTGCCGGGCTGCCAATGAGTTCGGACATCGCGCCGGGACAGACATCGGGCTACCTGGGCTTTGCTCTGGTCATGAACGACAACCTGCCGGAGCCTTGTATCCTGCTGGCCGATCGCAGCCATGACTTCGACAAGGTTCGCAAAGCCATGGAGGCGCGCAGCATCCTGCCGGTGGTCCCGATGTTCAAGTCTCGCAGGCTCCGTGTCGCTGCCGGTGGCAGGCTCTACCGGTTGCGGAACCTTGTCGAGCGGAGCTTGAACAAGCTCAACAACGTTCGCCGTGCCGCCACCCGCTACGACAAGACCGCCGAAAGCTCCCTTTGCTTCATCGATATCACATCGATCCGCCTCTGGCTCCGACATTTGTCAACATGACCTAGCAGGCGGACTTTATGGTAGCCTACTTTTTGCCGGACGGTTCAAGATCGCCGTGAGCCATGGTTTTCGTATACGCTCCTTGAATATGTTTTGCAAAATCTGAACATCCAATCCGCCATACGCGGGGTCCAGACGGCTAGGGCCAAGATCAAAATTGGTGCCCGTCGAGGGATTCGAACCCCCATACCATAGGCGCTTGGACCTAAACCAAGTGCGTCTACCAATTCCGCCAGACGGGCAAATTTTATGACACTAATAACATTATAATAGAAGTGCGTCAACCACCTAGGTGTTTGATCCCATGGTTTGATGGTGCAATCCTTTCGCAGGAATGGAAGGAAGCATTATGGGACAAGTTCGTCACGGGAGCGCCACGACCACGCACGCTGTCAGAGCTGCAATACAGCGATCGCAAGCTTCGCTCGCGCAGCTGAGCCGGGAGCTCGGCATCAACCCAAAGACTGTCGCGAAGTGGCGCAAGCGCGAGACAGTTGAGGACCGTAAGACTGGGCCGAAGGAGCCACGCTCCACGGTCTTGAGTGAGGCCGAGGAAGCAACAATCGTCGCGTTTCGGCGCCATACGCTGCTGCCGTTGGACGACTGCCTCTACGCTCTTCAGCCCTCTATCCCACATCTGACGCGCTCGGCGCTGCACCGATGCCTGCAGCGGAATGGCATTTCGCGACTGCCGGACGTGGGCGGGGACAAGCCCAAGCGTGCGAAGTTCAAGCGCTACCCGATAGGTTTCTTCCATATCGACATCGCCGAGGTGCAGACGGCCGAAGGCAAGCTCTTCCTCTTCGTAGCCATTGATCGCACCAGCAAATTTGCTGTCGTTCAATTGGCGGAAAAGGCCAACAGGAAAACCGCTTGGGAGTTCCTGGAGCACCTTCTGGACGTCGTGCCCTACCGCATCCACACGATCCTGACCGATAATGGCATCCAGTTCGCAGAGCAGCCTCGAAACCGTAACACTCCTTACTCTCGGCAAATGCGGTTCGACATGATTTGCGAGGCAAACGGGATCGAGCATCGGCTGACCAAGCCCAACCACCCGTGGACGAATGGCCAAGTCGAGCGGATGAACAGGACGATCAAGGACGCGACCGTCAAGCGCTACCACTACGACAGCCACAGCCAGCTGCGCACGCACCTCGCCGATTTCATCGCCGCCTACAATTTCGCACGCAGGCTCAAGACGCTGAGCGGTGTCACACCCTACGAATACATCTGCAAGGTCTGGACTTCAGAGCCAGACAGATTCATCGTCAATCCGATCCACCAGATGCCGGGACTGAACACCTAGCCGTGATGGGATAAGCAGCCGACGACTAGGCAGGGGCTCATTCTGTTGTCGGGCAGCCCGAAAACGGGGTTGCCGTTTAGAAAATTTCGCCATATGACCGTCCGCGGAGACGTGGCCGAGTGGTCGAAGGCACACCCCTGCTAAGGGTGCAGGCCCGAAAGGGTCTCGAGGGTTCGAATCCCTTCGTCTCCGCCACTTTTAAATAGGATTTCCTTTGGAAAGCAACTGATTGGTGACAGATGTAGCATCCACAAGGTGACACACATGGTGACACCGTGGTCTTACTGTTCGAATCAGGTGCTTTTCGCTTGTCTGCCAAGTACATCCAGAAGAAGGGCAGCGTCTGGTACTTCCGGCGTCCCGTCAGGATTGGCTGCGAGGGCCTGCATCGAGACACCACAGGCAAGCCTCAATCGATGCTGTTCTTTTCGCTCAAGACGGGTGATCAGCAAGAGGCTGCCAAGAGGGCGAATGACCATGCCAAGAGGCAGGATGCCCTATGGAACATTCATCTGAATGGGACGGCAGAGGCGGTTGATCCGAAGGCCGCGCTTGGGCGTCTAGAAGCCGCTGGGCTGGCCGGATGCGCGAACTAGTTCGCGGGATGTGCATCGATTGGGGCGCGTCGATACGCAGGGCTTGTGGGGCCCTGCGGTTTGACACCTCCACGTTCCACTACAAGTCCCGGCGCACGGACCAGGCAGCCGTCGAGAGACGGATCAGGGAGATCTGCGAAACGCGGGTGCGCTATGGATATCGGCGTGTCCACGTCTTGCTGCGACGGGAGAGCTGGCAGGTGAACATCAAGAATACTCGTAGAATTTACAATGAATTAGGTATGCAGCTCAGGAACAAGAACCCGAAACGGCGGGTGAAGGCCAAGCTGCGAGACGATCGCCAGGAGGCTGTCGCGCCGAATGATGTCTGGGCCATGGACTTTGTTCATGACCAATTGGCCTTGGGCAACAAGCTGCGGATCCTGACGATCGTCGACACGCATTCCCGTTTCTATCCAGCAGCTGACCCGCGCTTCACCTACCGCGGCGAGGATGTGGTCCGGACACTGGAACGGGTCTGTGCCCAAGTCGGCTATCCCAGGACAAGCCGGGTCGACAATGGCAGCGAGTTCATCTCGCGCGACCTCGACCTGTGGGCCTACGCCAACGATATCACCCTGGACTTCTCACGCCCTGGCAAGCCCACCGACAATGGCTTCATTGAGGCGTTCAACAGCAAACTCAGGTCTGAATGCCTGAACGCACACTGGTTCATGAGCCTTGCAGACGCGCAGGAAAAAGTGGAGACTGGCGTAGGCACTACAACGAGGACCGACCCCATAGCGCGATCGGATATAACGTCCCGATCGCCCTGCATTATCCCGGCGGCGCAGCCAGCCCGTCGCCATGACCAAGCCGGAAAACTCCAGCATCCGGCGATCCAAGGTTGGGGAGCAGCGCAGGCGGGCAGAGCACACTCGCCATGATCGAGGGACCAACGGGGGGCAGGTCAGGGCAGATCACTTTTAACTGGTAATTCTCATTCTGCTATCACAATCTTTGCCGGGTTAGCCTGTCTGGTACGCTTGCCTTAGTCAGTGAGACTTCTCTATGAATTTTTCGGCGGGTTATGACACTGAACTTCCTGCCGAGCGCCTGTTCGACACATTGACAGATTTCGACGCGCTGGAACGGATGCTGATCGGGCGCGGTGCGGTGGTCCAGCGGATCGACCCCTCGACCGAGCCGGGCACCGGCATGGGATGGAACATCGGCTTTGACTGGCGCGGCAAGGCCCGCAGGCTGCGGCTGGCAGTGACCCGCTTCGATCCCCCCGAACAGCTGAGCATGGCGGGACGGTCGGACGCGCTGGACCTGACGGTGACGGCCACGACCGTGGCGCTCAGCCGCGAACGCTCGCGCGTCATCTTCGAGACCGAGATCAAGCCCCGCAACGTGAAGGCCCGGCTGATGCTGCAGACGGCCAAGCTGGGCAAGGCCCAGATGGACCGCCGCTATCAGCGCCGGATCGAGGAATTCGTCCAGCACATGACCGCCCGGGCCTGACCCCCTCAGGCGCCCCTGCGCTGCGATTCGCGCAGCGGATCGGCGGGATACACCCCCAGGACGTCCAGGGTCGAGGTGAAATATCCCAGCTCGTCCAGCGCGCGGGCGACGTTGGCGTCATCCGGGTGGCCCTCGATATCGGCATAGAACTGGGTCGCGGTGAAGACCCCGTCCACCATGTAGCTTTCCAGCTTGGTCATGTTGACGCCGTTCGTGGCAAAGCCGCCCATCGCCTTGTAGAGCGCGGCGGGAATGTTGCGCACCCGGAAGACGAAGCTGGTCAGCATCCGGTCCGACCGGCGCGACATGTCCGCTTGGCGCGACATGATCAGAAAGCGCGTGGTGTTGTTCTGGCGGTCCTCGATCTGGTCGGCCAGACGGTCGAGGCCATAGATCTCGGCGGCCAGGGGCGCGGCCAGGGCCGCCAGCGACGGATTGCCGCGGGACGCGACCTCCTTGGCGGAACCGGCCGTGTCGGCGCCGGTCACGGCATGGATGTCGTGGCGGCGCAGAAAGCCGCGGCACTGGCCCAGCAGGACGGTATGGCTCATCGCCTCGCGCACCTGGTCCAGCGTGGTGCCCGGCACGGCCAGCAGGCTGATATGGACCCGCACGAAGGCCTCGTCGATGATCCGCAGGCCGGATTCGGGCAGCAGGTGATGGATGTCGGCCACCCGGCCATAGGTCGAATTCTCGACCGGCAGCATCGCCAGATCGGCCTCGCCCGCGCGGACAGCCTCGATCACGTCCTCGAAGGTGCGGCAGGGCAGGGCTTCCATGCCGGGGCGGGCGGCGCGGCAGGCCTCGTGGCTGTAGGCGCCCGGCTCGCCTTGGAAGGCGATGCGATTCGTGGTCATGGCGTGGCCCCCGGGTTTTCGGAAAATTGAAATTGCGGGGGTAACTATACCTTGATCCTCCAAAGCGAAAGCGGATAGATACCGCACGACTTGACGAGCTTACCAAGGCGGGGACCGCACGCGATGTTCAACACCATGACCCTGACCAAGGCAGCGGGCGCCTTCATCGGCGCGCTGCTGTTTCTGATGCTGGCCAATTGGGGTGCCAGCTCCCTTTACCATGTCGGCCCGGCCGGTCATGGCGGTCATGGCGAGGACGAGATCGCCCAGGCCTATACCATCCCGGTCCCCGAGACAGTCGATGCCGGCGCCGATGGCGAGGAGGAGACCGTCGATTTCGAGGCGCTGATGGCATCCGCCGATCTGGCCCAGGGCGAACGGGAATGGGCCAAGTGCCGGTCCTGCCACCAGCTGAACGGCAATGACGGCGTCGGCCCCCACCTGAACGGCGTCGTGGGCCGCGACAAGGCGTCGGTCGCCGGGTTCAACTATTCCTCGGCCGCGCTGGACATGCCGGGCGAATGGACACACGAGAACCTGTTCGACTTCATCGAGAACCCGCGCGGCTACATGCCCGGCACCTCGATGAGCTTTGCGGGCATCCGCGACAACCAGGCGCGCGCCAGCCTGATCGCCTTCCTGGAATCCAATCCCTGATCGCGACACCCGTCCGCCATAGCGGCAGGCATCCCGACCCCGGCCCCCAGGCCGGGGTTTTTTGCTGTCCTGCGGGGGGCTTGCTCACGAAATCGCGGCTTGATCGGGCAGGGGTCGCTGCCCTAGCCTTCGGTCCTGCCCCAAAGGAGGTGACCGATGCGCCCGACCGCCCTGCCTGCCCTGCTGATCGCCGCCCTGACCGCCGGTCCCGCGCTGGCCCAGGACGATCCGGTGACCGTCGCGCATGGCATATCGGTCTTTGACGAGCTGCGCCTGCCCGCCGATTTCACGCATCTGCCCTATGTGAATCCCGACGCGCCCAAGGGCGGCGAGATGTCCCAGGCCATCCCCAATTCGACCGGCTTCGACAATTACAACCCCTTCACCTTCCGGGGCCGGGCGGCGGCGCTGTCCTCGCTGCCGATGGAGACGATCCTGGAGGGGACCGCGGACGAGATGGGCGCCGCCTATTGCCTGCTCTGCGAGACGCTGGAATATCCCGAAAGTCGCGATTGGGTCATCTTCAACCTGCGCCCGGAGGCGCGGTTCAGCGACGGCACCCCCCTGACCGCCCATGACGTGATGTTCAGCTACGAGACGCTGCGCGACCAAGGCCTGTCCAGCTTTCGCATGGTGCTGGGCCAGCAGGTCACCGGGGCCGAGGTGCTGGGCGACCACCGCATCCGCTTCGATTTCGCCCCGGACATCCCGCGCCGCGAGGTGATCCAGCTGGCGGGCGGGCTGCCCGTCTTCAGCCGCGCCGATTTCGAGGCCAATGACCGCGACCTGGAACAGACCAGCCAGACGCCCTTCATCGGATCTGGGCCCTATGTCTTCGACCGGGCCGACACGAACCGCTTCGTGGCCTTTCGCCGCGATCCCGATTACTGGGGCGCCGATCTGCCGATCAACCGGGGGCGGCACAATTTCGACACGCTGCGCTATGAGTATTTCTCGGATTACGACGCCGCCTTCGAGGCGTTCAAGGCCGGGGTCTATCTGTTCCGGCGCGAGGTCAGCAGCCGGTCCTGGGCCACGGGCTATGATTTCCCCGCCATGACCGCGGGTCATGTCATCCAGGAGGCGCTGCCCGACGGGACCATCGCATCGGGCCAGACCTGGGTCTTCAACCTGCGCCGCCCGATCTGGCAGGACATCCGCCTGCGCGAGGCGATCGGGCTGATGTTCAACTTCGAATGGACGAACCAGACGCAGTTCTACGGCCTCTACAACCGGGTCGAGAGCTTCTGGGACAACAGCGACCTGAAGGCCGAAGGCCCGCCCCAAGGGGCCGAACTGGCGCTACTGGAGCCGGTGGCGGGCGATCTGCCCGAGGGCATCCTGACCGAAGCGGCCGTGACCGCGCCCGTGTCGGGCGAACGCCAGCTGGATCGCGGCAACCTGCGCCGCGCCGCCGCCCTGCTGGACGAGGCCGGCTGGACCACCGGCAGCGACGGCCAGCGCCGCAATGCGGCGGGCCAGGTCCTGCGGCTGGAGATCCTGAATGACAGCCAGACCTTCGACCGGGTCATCAACCCCTTCGTCGAGAACCTGCGCGCGCTCGGCATCGACGCGCGCAACCACCGTGTCGACAATGCCGAATACGAGAACCGCAGACGCAGCTTCGATTTCGACATGCTGGGCGCCCATCTGGGCCAGTCCGAGATCCCCGGCACCGGGCTGCAGCAGTATTTCGGATCGAACGCGGTCGATGACGTCTTCAACGTGATGGGCCTGGCCAATCCCGCCATCGACCGGCTGATCGGCCATGTGGCGGCGGCCACCACGCGCGACGACCTGCTGCCCGCCGTCCATGCGCTGGACC
The DNA here is from genome assembly GCF_028553885.1 of Paracoccus aestuarii. Classification (NCBI taxonomy): domain Bacteria; kingdom Pseudomonadati; phylum Pseudomonadota; class Alphaproteobacteria; order Rhodobacterales; family Paracoccaceae; genus Paracoccus; species Paracoccus aestuarii. The sequence goes on along the minus strand of NZ_CP067169.1, from coordinate 2,078,236 downwards.
GGGCGCTGCGCAGCCTGCGCTTCTGGGTGCCGCAATGGTACAATGCCGATCACCTGGTGGCCTATTACGACCTCTATGGCCGGCCCGCGGAGCTGCCGCCCTATGCCTTGGGCGAGATGGATTTCTGGTGGTTCGATGCGGAACGCGCCGATGCCCTGCGCGCGGCGGGCGTCCTGCGGCGCTAAGGCCCGGCTTGATTTCCGCAACCGGAAGGCCCACAAGGCGGGCATAACCAGACGGCCCCGCAAAGGGGCGGAAGACCAGGGAAGGGCAGGGGCTGATGGGCGCCTATATTCTGCGGCGTTTGCTGCTGATCATCCCGACATTGTTCGGGATCATGCTGGTCAATTTCACGCTGACCCAATTCGTCCCCGGCGGGCCGATCGAACAGATCGCCGCCCAGATCCAGGGCGAGGGCGACGTGTTCCGCAATATCTCGGGCGGCGGGGCCGAGGCGGGCCAGTCCGCCCCCACCGGATACGAGGGCGCGCGCGGCCTGCCGCCGGAATTCATCGCCCAGCTGGAACGCGAATTCGGCTTTGACCGCCCCCCGGTCGAGCGGTTCTTCGTGATGCTGTGGAATTACCTGACCTTCGATTTCGGGACATCCTGGTTCCGCTCGATCAGCGTCGTGGACCTGGTGCTGGAAAAGATGCCCGTCTCGATCACGCTCGGGCTGTGGTCGACGGTGATCGCCTATATCATCTCGATCCCCCTGGGCATCCGCAAGGCGGTGCGGGACGGGTCGCGCTTCGACACCTGGACCTCGGGCGTGATCATCATGGCCTATGCGATCCCGGCCTTCCTGTTCGCGGTCATGCTGATGGTGCTGTTCGCGGGCGGCAGCTATTGGCAGATATTCCCCCTGCGCGGGCTGACCAGCGACAATTTCGCGGATCTGTCGCTGTGGGGCAAGATCAAGGACTATGCCTGGCACGCCACCCTGCCGGTGCTGGCCATGACGATCAGCAGCTTTGCGACCCTGACCCTGCTGACCAAGAACAGCTTTCTGGACGAGATCAACAAGCAATATGTCATCACCGCCCGTGCCAAGGGCCTGGCGGAACGGCGGGTGCTTTACGGCCATGTCTTCCGCAACGCCATGCTGATCGTGATCGCGGGCTTTCCGGCGATGTTCCTGGGCGTGTTCTTCGGCGCGTCCATCCTGATCGAGACGATCTTTTCGCTGGACGGGCTGGGGCGCCTTGGCTTCGAGGCGGCGGTCCAGCGTGACTATCCGGTGATCTTCGGCACGCTCTATGTTTTCGGGCTGCTCAGCCTGGTGGTGGGGATCCTGTCGGACCTGATGTATGTCTTCGTCGATCCGCGCATCGACTTCGAAAAGAGGGCGGGCTGATGGCCATGTCCGAGCTGAACCGCCGCCGCTGGCGCAATTTTCGCCGCAATGGCCGCGCCTTCTGGTCGCTGGTGATCTTTGCTGTCCTGTTCGTGACCGCGATGCTGGCCGAGATCGTGGCCAATGACAAACCCATCGTGGTGCGGTTTCAGGGCGATCTCTATTGGCCCGCCTACAACTTCTATCCGGAGACCGCCTTCGGCGGCGATTTCGGCACCGAGGCCGTCTATCGCGAGGCCGAGGTGCAATGCCTGATCGTCTCGGGCGGGCGCGAGGACTGCTGGGACGACCCCGAGGGCTTCATGGAGGATGTGCGCGCTGGTCTGACCGACGTGCCGCAGGCGGAGCAGGGCTGGATGATCTGGCCGCCGATCCCCTATCACTACCGCACGATCAACAATGTGGGCACCGCGCCCTCCGCGCCGGACGGCAATCATTTGCTGGGCACCGATGATACGGCGCGCGACGTGCTGGCGCGGGTGATCTATGGCTTCCGCACCTCGATCCTGTTCACGCTGATCGTGACGGTGATCGCATCGACCATCGGCATCGCGGCGGGCGCCATCCAAGGCTATTTCGGCGGGCGCACCGACCTGGTGTTCCAGCGGGTGCTGGAGATATGGGCCTCGACCCCCGGTCTCTACGTCATCATCATCCTGTTCGCGATCCTGGGGCGCAGCTTCTGGCTGCTGGTCTTCGTCACGATCCTGTTCGGCTGGCCCGCGCTGGTGGGCGTGGTCCGGGCAGAGTTCCTGCGGGCGCGCAATTTCGAATATGTCCGCGCCGCCCGTGCCTTGGGCGTCAGCGACCGCAAGATCATGTTCCGCCACATCCTGCCCAATGCGATGGTGGCCACGCTGACCATGCTGCCCTTCGTGGTCACCGGCACGATCAGCGGGCTGGCCGCGCTGGACTACCTGGGCTATGGCCTGCCCGCCGGATCGGCCTCGCTTGGGGAAATGGCGCTGCAGGCGAAACAGAACCTGCAGGCGCCGTGGCTGGCCTTCACCTCGTTCTTCACCTTCGCGATCATGCTGTCGCTTCTGGTGTTCATCTTCGAGGGCATCCGCGACGCCTTCGACCCGCGAAAGACCTTCCGATGAGCGATCTGCCCATCCGACCCGCCCCCGGCGCCCCCGCCGCCGTGGCCGAGGGCCATGGCGCGTCCATGCCCGGCGTCCCCGAGGCGCATCCCGTGCCGGCCGCCCCCTCGGATGCGATCCTGGCGGTGCAGGACCTGCGCATCGGGTTCCGGTCCGAGGGCCGCACCACCCCCGCCGTCAAGGGCGTCAGCTTTCACATCGCCAAGGGCGAGACCTTGGCCATCGTCGGCGAATCCGGGTCCGGCAAATCGGTCACGGCTCTCTCGACGGTCCAGCTGCTGGCCGGATCGGCCGTGGTCGAGGGTTCGGTCCGCTATGCGGGGCAGGAACTGGTCGGGGCGCCAGACAAGACTCTGCGCCAGATCCGCGGCAATGACATCAGCTTCATCTTTCAGGAGCCGATGACCTCGCTGAACCCGCTGCACACGCTGGAAAAGCAGCTGTCCGAAAGCCTGGTGCTGCATCAGGGCCTGTCGGGCGCCCCGGCACGGGCGCGCATCATCGAGCTGCTGACCCGCGTCGGCATCCGCGACCCCGAGACGCGGCTGGCCGACTACCCCCACCAGCTGTCGGGCGGCCAGCGCCAGCGGGTGATGATCGCCATGGCCCTGGCCAACGGGCCGGACCTGCTGATCGCGGATGAGCCCACCACCGCGCTGGACGTGACCATCCAGGCCCAGATCCTGGACCTGCTGGCGGAACTGAAGGCCGCCGAAGGTCTGTCCATGCTGTTCATCAGCCATGACCTGGGCATCGTGCGCCGCATCGCCGACCGGGTCTGCGTGATGAAGGACGGCGAGATCGTCGAACAGGGCCCGGTCGAGCGGATCTTCTCCGACCCCCGCCACCCCTATACCCGCAAGCTGCTGGGGGCCGAGCCGCAGGGCCAGGCCCGCCCCGTCTCCCCCCGACGCCCCGGTCCTGGTCGAGACGCGCGACCTGAAGGTCTGGTTTCCGATCAAGCGCGGGCTGCTGCGCCGCACGGTGGGTCACATCAAGGCCGTCGACGGCGCCACCCTGTCGCTGCGCGCGGGCGAGACCTTGGGCATCGTCGGCGAATCCGGCAGCGGCAAGACCACCCTGGCCTTGGGCATCATGCGCCTGATCGAAAGCCGCGGGCCGATCCTTTTCATGGGCCAGGACATCCAGGGCTGGGCGGGCGCGCGCCTGCGGCGCCTGCGCCGCGACATGCAGATCGTGTTCCAGGACCCCTATGGCAGCCTGTCGCCGCGCATGACCGTCGAACAGATCATCGCCGAGGGGCTGGGCGTGCATGGCGCGCCCAAGGGCCGCGACCCGCGCCGCATGGTGGCCGGGATCATGGCCGAGGTGGGCCTCGACCCCGCCGCCATGCACCGCTATCCGCATGAATTCAGCGGCGGCCAGCGCCAGCGCATCGCCATCGCCCGCGCGATGATCCTGCGCCCCAAGGTCGTCGTCCTAGACGAGCCGACCAGCGCGCTGGACATGACCGTCCAGGTCCAGATCGTCGATCTGCTGCGCGACCTGCAGGACCGCCACGGGCTGGCCTATCTGTTCATCAGCCACGATCTGCGCGTGGTGCGCGCCATGTCGCATCACATCATGGTCATGCGCGCGGGCGAGGTCGTGGAACAGGGCAGCGTGGCGCAGATCTTCGATGCGCCGCAACAGGACTACACGCGCGCCCTGCTGCGCGCCGCATTTCCGATACATGAATAAAGATCCTGTTCATCCACCAGAACTTTCCCGGCCAGTTCCCGCATCTGGCCCCCGCCCTGGCCGCCCGCGGCCATGAGGTGCTGGCGCTGACCGACGAGAAGAACCAGCGCGCCAGCCCGGTCCGCACGCTGCGCTACAAGGCGCCCGATCCGGTCAAGACCGACAGCCCCCTGGGTCGCAGCTATTCCGAACATGCCGAGCGGGGCCTGCTGGCCGCGCGGGGCGCGCGGGCGCTGCGCGACCGGCATGATTTCCACCCCGATGTCATCATCGGCCATCCGGGCTGGGGCGAGACGCTGTTCCTGCGCGAGATCTGGCCCAAGGCCCGCCTGCTGGTCTATGCCGAGCTGATGTACCGCACCCGCGGCCATGACGTGGGCTTCGACGCCGAGATCGCGCCCGACCGCGACGAGACGCGCATCATGACCGTCGCCCGGTCCGCGCATCTGATCCAGGCGCTGGTCCAGGCGGATGCGGCCATCGCGCCGACCCGCTATCAGGCCGACAGCTTTCCCCCCGGCCTGCGCGAGAAGATCACCGTCATCCATGACGGCATCGACACCGAGGCGGTCGCCCCCGATCCCGGGGCCGCGCTGACCCTGCCCGACGGGCGCGTGCTGCGGGCGGGGGATGAGGTCCTGTCCTTCGTCTCGCGCTCGCTGGAGCCCTATCGCGGCTTTCACGTCTTCATGCGCGCGCTGCCCGAGGTGCTGAAGGCGCGGCCCGGCGCGCAGGTCGTGATCGTGGGGGCCGAGGGCACCAGCTATGGCGCCAAGCCCCGCGACGCGGGCAGCTGGAAGGAAAAGATGCTGGCCGAGCTGGGCGGGCGCCTGGATCTGGGCCGGGTGCATTTCCTGGGGCGGCTGCCCTATGCGGATTACCTGTCGCTGATCCGGGTGGCGCGGGTGCATTGCTATCTGACCTATCTCTTCGTGCTGTCCTGGTCGCTGACCGAGGCGTTGTCGGCGGGGGCCTATGTGGTCGGGTCTGACACCGAGCCGGTGCGCGAGCTGATCACCGACGGCGTGAACGGGCGGCTGGTGCCGTTCTTCGACGTGGCGGCCCTGTCGGGGGCCTTGGTGCGGGGGCTGGCGGGCGATCCGCAGGCCGATGCCATCCGGGCCGCGGCGCGGGCCACCATCACCGCGGATTACGACCTGCGGCGCCATTCGCTGCCGCGCCAGATTGCCTGGGTGGAAAGCCTGGGCGCGATGCGCTAAGTCCGCAGCCACGCTGCAGAGGGGCCTTTCGATGACGCAGATCAGGCTGACCAATACCCGCACCCGGACCAAGGAGGTCCTGGTGCCGATCGACCCCGCGAACCTGCGGCTCTATCTCTGCGGTCCGACGGTCTATGACCGGGCGCATCTGGGCAATGCGCGGCCCGTGCTGGTCTTCGACCTGCTGGTGCGGCTGCTGCGGCATGTCTATGGCGAGGGCGCGGTCACCTATGTGCGCAATTTCACCGACGTGGACGACAAGATCAACGCCGAGGCGCAGCGCCGCCGCGAGGCCGGATCGCCCCTGTCGCTGGAGGCGCTGATCGCAGAGCGCACCGAGGAGACGATCGGCTGGTATCACGCCGACATGGACGCCCTGGGCGCGGCCCGCCCCGATCACGAGCCGCGCGCCACCGCCTATGTCGGGCAGATGGTCGCGATGACAGCCGACCTGATCGCCAAGGGCCACGCCTATGCGGCCGAGGGCCATGTGCTGTTCGACGTGCGGTCATTCCCCGATTACGGCAAGCTGTCGGGGCGGTCGGTCGATGACATGATCGCGGGCGCGCGGGTCGAGGTCGCACCCTTCAAGCGCGATCCCATGGATTTCGTGCTGTGGAAGCCGTCGAGCGATGACCTGCCGGGCTGGGACAGTCCCTGGGGCCGGGGGCGGCCGGGCTGGCATATCGAATGCTCGGCCATGTCGGCGGCGCTGCTGGGGCCGCATTTCGACATCCATGGCGGCGGGATGGACCTGCAGTTTCCCCATCACGAGAACGAGATCGCCCAGAGCTGCTGCGCCCATCCCGGCGCGGGCTTCGCCAATGTCTGGCTGCATAACGAGATGCTGCAGGTCGAGGGGCGCAAGATGTCCAAGTCCTTGGGCAATTTCTTCACCGTGCGCGACCTGCTGGACCGGGGCGTGCCGGGCGAGGTGATCCGCTTCGTGATGCTGTCGACGCATTACCGCAAGCCGATGGACTGGACCGAGGCCAAGGCGCACGATGCCGAAGCGGTGCTTCGGCGGTGGCACGGGATCGTCGCGGGCATCGAGCCCGCGCCGATCCCGGCGCCCGCCGTCATCGCCGCGCTGGCCGACGACCTCAACGCCGCGGGCGCGATCGCGGCGCTGCATGATCTGGCGGCCAAGGGGGATGGGGCGGGGCTGCTGGCCTCGGCCCGGATGCTGGGGCTGCTGCTGCCGGGGATGGGCGATTGGGCCCGCGCCGGGGACGGGGTCGCGGCGCGGATCGAGGCGCTGCTGGAGGCGCGGATGGCCGCGCGCAAGGCCCGCGACTTTGCCGCGGCGGATGCGATCCGCGACGGGTTCGCGGCGGCGGGGGTCGCGGTCAAGGACACGGCGCAGGGGGCCGAATGGTCGCTGTCCCCGGGATTTGATGCCGAGGCCTTGGCCCGCCTGGCCGAGGCGCATGGCGCATGACGCTGGAGGCCTGCACCGAGATGCTGCGCCAGCAGGACCCTGACCGCTTCGGGGCGGTCCTGGTCGCGCAGGCGCAGGACCGTGCGGCGCTGGTCACGCTCTATGCGCTGAACCTGGAGATCGCGCGGGCGCCCTTTCAGTCGGCCGAGCCGATGCTGGCCGAAATGCGCCTGCAATGGTGGATCGACCGGCTGGAGGAGATGGGCTGCGGCACCGCGCCGCCGCTGCATGACGTGCTGACGCCGCTCTGGGATGCCTGGGGGGCCGAGGCGGGGGCGCTGGTGCCCTTGGCCGAGGCGCGGCGGCGCGATTGCGAGCGCGTGCCCTTTGACGGGCCCGCCGCGGTGATCGACTATGTCGACGCGACGGCGGGGGTGCTGGTCTGGGCGGCGGCGCGGCGCTGCGGCGCGACCGAGGGGCTGCGCGAGATCGTCGCCCGCCAGGCGCGCGGCATCGGGCTGGCCGCCTGGCTGCGCGCGCTGCCGCAATTGCAGGCATTGGGGCTGGGTCTGCATCCCGCCCGCCCCGAGGATGCCCGGACCCTGGCCGCCGAGGCGCGCGAGGGTCTGCGGCTGGCGGCACGTCTGCATCGCAAGGTGCCGCGGCGCATGGCCGCCGCCCTGCATCCCGGCCCCCGCGTGCCCCGCCTGCTGTCCGAGATCATGGCAGGCCGCCTCGACCCCTTCGAGGAGGTGCCCGCGATCACCCCCTTTCAGCGGCGCGCATCGCTGGCGCGGCTGGCCCTGACCGGGCGTTGGTGGCGCTGAGGCGCAGAAAACCCTTTTCCTTGCCTGACAGCTATGGAAGGAATTGCCCAAAGGCCCGCAGATGGCCGCCCGCAACGAGGGGATGGGGATGGCGAAGCCCGCACTGGACAGAGAGGCCCGCGCGGGCCTGTCGCTGATCGCGCCGCCCTTCCTCTATGCGCTGGTGATCCTGGCGCTGCCCTTGCTGACCATCCTGGCCTACAGCTTCCTGACCGACGGCTATCTGGAGATCATCCGCGAATTCACGCTGGAGAACTATGCGTTTGTCGCCACCGACCCGGTGGTGCGCACGGTCATGATCCGGTCGCTGGTCGTGGCGGCCATCGTCACGGCGGCGACGGTGCTGACGGCCTTTCCGGTCGCCTATTACATCAGCTTCTATGTCCGGCCCGAACGCAAGGCGCTGTGGCTGTTCCTGATCACCATTCCCTTCTGGACCAGCTATCTGATCCGGGTGTTCCTGTGGAAGGTGATCCTGGGCTATAACGGGGTGGTCAACACATCGCTGACGGGCCTCGGGATCATCGACGAGCCGCTGACATTCATCCTCTACAACGTCAATTCCATCGTGATCACGCTGGCCCATGCCTATGCGCCCTTCGCGATCCTGCCGATCTTTGTCGCGCTGGAAAAGATCGACCGCTCCCTGCTGGAGGCCGGGCGGGATCTGGGCGAAAGCCGGCTGATGACCTTCTGGCGGGTGACGCTGCCCCTGGCCATGCCGGGCGTGGTCGCGGCGGTGCTGATCGTCTTCATCCCGACCATCGGCGACTATGTGACGCCCGAGGTGATCGGCGGCGGCCGCATCCCGATGATCGCCAACATGATCCAGGTCCAGATGCTGGCCTTGGACAACCGCCCCCTGGGATCGGCGCTGGCGGTCACGACCATGGCCATCGTCGCGGTGATCAGCCTGGTCTTCCTGTTCCTGAACCGACGTTTCCTGAGGGTGCGGCAATGAACAGCCAAGGCCGGGGCCTGCAGGCCTATGCGATCTTCTATCTGCTGTTTCTCTATGCGCCGATCGTGCTGCTGCCGATCTTCGCCTTCAATTCCGGCACGATCATCGCCTTTCCGCTGCAGGGCTTCACGACCGACTGGTTCTCGCAGATGTGGGGCAACGCGACGCTGCGCCGCGCGCTGACCAATTCGCTGACCATCGCGGTGTCGTCCTCGATCCTGGCGACCTGCCTGGGGATCTTTGCCGCCCGCGCCTCGACCCGGTTCGGATTTCCGGGCAAGGGGGGGATGATGGGCTTCATCATGCTGCCCATGGTCCTGCCCGAGATCATCGTGGCCATGTCGCTCTTGGTGGTGCTGCTGGGGGCGGGGGTGCAGCTGTCGCTGCTGACCGTCATCGCGGGGCATACGCTGATCTGCATGCCCTATGCGATCGCGGTGCTGACGACCGCCTTCTCCAGCCTGGACCGCAGCCTGGAGGAGGCCGCCTATGACCTGGGCGAGACGAAATGGGGTGCCTTTCGCCTGGTCACGCTGCCCTTGGTCCTGCCGGGCATCATCAGCGCGCTGCTGATCAGCTTCACCATCAGCCTGGACGAATTCATCATCGCCTTCTTCCTGGCCGGGAACGAGCCGACGCTGCCCACCTATATCTTCAGCCAGCTGCGCTTTCCGCGCGCCATCCCGGTCATCATGGCCTTGGGGACGGTGCTGGTGATCCTGTCGATCGCGCTTCTGGCGCTTGGCGAATATTTCCGCCGCCGGGGCAATGCCCGCATCGGCGGCAAGCCCACCGGAGGGTTGCTGTGACCGACAAACCGATGATCCAGTGCGAAGGCGTGCACAAGCATTACGGCGATTACCACGCGCTGCGCGGCATCGACCTGACCATCCGTGCGGGCGAGTTCTTTTCCCTGCTGGGCCCGTCGGGCTGCGGCAAGACCACGCTTCTGCGCACCATCGCGGGCTTCGAGGATATCAGCGAGGGCGCGATCCTGATCGGCGGCAAGCGCATGGAGGAGGTGCCCGCGAACAAGCGGCCCACCAACATGGTCTTCCAGTCCTATGCGATCTTTCCGCATCTGACGGTTGCCGAAAACGTGGCCTTCGGGCTGCGCCGCGACCCGCGCTCCAAGGCCGAAAAGGCCGCCGCGGTCGAGGAGGCGCTGGCGATGGTCGGGCTCAAGGGATACGGTGCCCGGTCGGCCCATGCCCTGTCGGGCGGCCAGCGGCAGCGTGTGGCGCTGGCCCGCGCGCTGATCCTGAAGCCCAAGGTGCTGCTGCTGGACGAGCCCCTGTCGGCGCTGGACCGCAAGATGCGCGAGCAGATGCAGGTCGAGCTGATCAAGCTGCAGCGCCAGGTGGGCATCACCTTCGTTCTGGTCACCCATGACCAGGAGGAGGCCTTGGTCATGTCCGACCGCATCGCCGTCATGTTCGAGGGCCAGATCGCCCAGCTGGACGGCCCCGAGGCGCTCTATGCCCGGCCCGCCACGCGGCGGGTCGCGGATTTCATCGGGGTGATGAACTTTCTGCCCGCGCGGGTCCTGTCGGATATCGGCGGCACCGTCACGGTCGAGGTCGCGGGCCTGGGCCAGGTCGAGCTGCCCCCGTCCCAGATCAGCCGCGCCGATCCCGATGACACGGGCGAGATGATCGGCTTTCGCCCCGAGACCATGACCCTGATGGCCCCCGGCGCGCCGCTGAGCCAGGCGCGCGAGACCCAGGCCGTCATCGACGAGGTCGTCTATTACGGCGACATGACCTATTACGACCTGCGGCTGGACGGGGTGGACCGGCCGGTGCGCATCTCGATGCGCAACGTCTTCGGCCGCGACGTGCAGGAGGTCGGGACCCGCACCCGTCTGGCCTGGTCGCCCGGATCGCTGGTCCTGTTCCGCTAGCGCGGGGTCAGGGTCAGCCGGATCCCGTCGCGCGCCCGGATGGTCAGCCGCGCCACCGGCATGGGGCGGTCGGCCGTCACCTCCATCCGCCAGCGCCCGGTGATCGCGGCCAGCATCACCACGCCTTCGACCATGGCCAGCCCCGCGCCCGGACAGGCGCGTGGCCCCGCCGAAAAGGGCAGATAGGCGCGCCGCGCGCTGGCCTTGCCGGCCTCGGTCTGCCAGCGGCCCGGATCGAAGACGTCGGGCCGGTCCCAGAGCCGCCGATGCCGGTGCAGATGCCATGGCGACACGGTCAGCTGCGCCCCGCGCGGCACGTCGCGGTCGCGGAACCGTTCCGGCCCCGCGGCCTCGCGCGCGAACATCGCCACCGCCGGATAGAGGCGCAGCGCCTCGCGAAAGACCGCGCGCGTGGCGGTCATCCCCGACAGGCAGGCGAAATCGGGGGTCAGGCCCACGGATTCCTCGGCCACGCGGTCCTGCCATTCGGGGTGATCGGCCAGAAGCCACAGCGCCCAGGCCAGGACCGATGCGCTGGTCTCGTGCCCAGCCAGGAACAGGACGGCCACCTGGTCCACCATCTCGGCCGGGGTGAAGCAGCGGCCCGTCACCGGGTCGGGGGTGGTCATGATCTTGGTGGCCAGGTCCTGCGGCGCGCGGCCAGCGGCGATCTGGGCGCGCCGATCCTCGACCAGCGCGGCGATCAGGCCGCGGATGCGCGCCGCCGTGGTCCGGGTGCGGCGCGAATGGGGCCGGGGCAGCCAGCGCGGCCACGGCAGCACCGCGGCCAGGTTGACCAAGGGCTGGGCCTCCTGATGCTGGCGGAAGGCGGCGAAGACCTCGGCCGCGATGCCCTGATCCACGGGGATCGAGAAGAGGCTGCGAAAGATCACATCCGCCGCCGCATGGGCGGCATGGGGTTCGACATCGACCGGGCCGGGGGCCAGCCGCCCGGCGGCGGCCTCGGCGGCCTGCAGGATCGCCGGATAGGAATGGCGCAGCCGCCCGCCTTCGAAGGCCGGGTCGATGATGCGCCGCTGGCGGGCCCAATCCTCGCCCTCCGAGATGAAGACACCGTTGCCCAGCAGCGGCGCCAGCCCCTCGCGCATCCGCGCGGATTTCGGAAAATCTTGGGGCCGTTCCTGAAGAATGACCCGCAACAGATTGGGATCGTTGCAGAAAAAGCTGTGGATCAGGGGCGATTTGAATTCCGCCATCCAAGCATCATAGAGACGCTCGGTCAGGGCCGAGAGCAGGTCGCGCCGAAAGCCGCGCATCAGCGACCGGACGGTGCCGCGCCCTTGGGCGCCTTGGGGGCGGGGGGTCACCGGGCGCCCGCGGGGGTGGTGATGCGGCCCGGCGAAGGGCGCCTGCCCGCGAACCGGTCGGCCAGCGTCCGAGGCCCGGCGGTGATCGCGAAATAGTCGTAATCCCCCGGCCGGTCGAAGGCGCAAAGGTATTGGAAATGCAGCCGGAACCAGCGGTTCTTCAGCGCCGCCTGCCGTTCCGGCGACAGGGTCTGCGTATAGGCGGCCGAGATCACCAGCGGCCAGCGCTGATCCGTCCCACCCGCCCCGCTGACCGCGACCGGATCGCAGAGCGCGAAGCAGCAGGCATCCCCCGGCGCGGTCAGGTCCAGCCAGAACAGATCGGCCCGCCCCAGAAAGGCCAGATCATCGCGCAGCCGCCCGGCATCCGGCAGGAAGGACGCCATCGGCACCACATGGCCCAAGGTCAGCAGCGACAGCCGCGGATCGGCCCCGCCCGCGCGCAGGTGATCGGCCAGCAGCGACACCGCCAGATAGGCGCCCGAGGAATGGCCGACGACCAGGACCTCGTCCGGGTCTTCCTCCAGGATCGCCTGCAGGCGGGCGCGGAAGGCGGTCAGGCGATCCTCCAGCGCGGGGGGATAGGCGCCGCGATGCTGCGCGGTGAAGGCGTAATCATGCATCAGGTAATAGGCGAAGAGCCGCCCGTCCAGCCGCCGCCCCAGGACCAGCACCCCCCAGATGACCGCCAGCGCCACGGGCAGGCCCAGCCAGCCGCCGCCCAAACCCGCGACAGCCCATGCCGCCAGCGCCCCCGCCAGCAGCGCCAGCGCCAGCTGCGCCAGCAGCACCGCGATGGGATAAAGCGCCGCGATCACCGGTCCGCGCCGCAGGCGCATCAGCCGCGCCAGCGTGCCCGTCGCGATATAGGTCCAGGCGGTGCGGACCAGCTGGCCGAAGGTGCCGATGATGCCCTGCCGCATCGAGGCCTGCACGATGTCGGACCACAGCGCGACCTCGATCACGCTGCGGGTGTCCTGCCCCTCGACGAGGCCATGCACGGCCCAGGCAAAGCCCTGCGCCTCGGCCTTGGTGATGCGCAGGCGGTGGCCCGAGATGCGGGCCTGATCGGCGGCCTCGCGGCGATAGAGCTCGCGATAGCGGCGCGGCGGGATCGGGTCGAAGCCCGGCAGATAGAGGACGTGGCGGCGGAATGGAGGGTTCATGGGGGCCCTTGGCTGTCCGCCGCCAGAATAGGCGGAAATCCCGCCCGGGCAAGGGCTTGCCGGTCAGCCGCGCCAGCGCAGCTCGTGCGATTCGATGGCGGCGATGCGCTTTTCGGTCGGCGGGTGCGACAGGAACCAGGCGGGCGCCCCCGCGCCCATCCGCCCCGACAGGGCGTCCAGCTTGCGAAACAGTGATTTCTGCGGCTCGGTGCCCAGGCCCGCCTTGATCATCAGCGCGGTGGCGAAACGGTCGGCCTCGAATTCGTCCTGGCGCGAGAGGCGGGCGGCGACGGCGGTGGCGATGGCATTGGCGATCAGCGCGCCGAAACCGGGGATGAAGCGCGACAGCACCCCGGCCAGCGCCATGCGGATCGCGTTCTGGCCCGCGAAATCGACCATGCGCCGGCGCGAATGGCCCAATGACACATGGCCCAGCTCATGCGCGATGACGCTGGCCAGCTCCTCAGGGGTGACCTCGCAGGCATCCAGCTTGCGGATAAAGCCGCGGGTCAGGAAGATCCGCCCGTCGGGGGCGGCCAGGCCGTTGATCGGCTCGACCTCATAGATATGGGCCTTGATCGGGGGCAGGTCCATCGCGCGGCCCAACCGCTCCAGCATCGGGGTCAGGCGGGGGTGGCGCAGGGGGGTGGATTTCTCGTTCAGCTCCTGCTTGAGGCGCCATGCGGAGAAAAACCACATCGCGGCAAGATAGAGGCCCAACAGGATCAGCGGCAGGAACTTGGTCATGGCCCCAATATGGGCCCCGCGCCCCGTCCGTGCCAGAGCCAGTTTGCCGCGCCGTCAGCCCAGGGTCCGCATGGCGCGGGTCAGCCCGTCCAAGGTCAGGGGCATCATCCGGTCCGGAAAGATCTGCCGCACCATGCCGATGGATTGGGTGTATCCCCAATGCGCCTCGGGGACGGGGTTCAGCCAAACATGATCGGGCCAGGTCTCGGCCAGGCGGGTCAGCCAGACGCGGCCCGCCTCCTCGTTCCAATGTTCGTTCGCCCCGCCCGGCACCGCGATTTCATAGGGCGACATCGAGGCGTCGCCCACCACAATGCATTTATAGTCGCGGCCATAGCGGCGCAGCACGTCCCAGGTCGGGGTCTGTTCCGTCCAGCGGCGGCGGTTGTCGGTCCACAGGCCTTCGTAGAGGCAGTTGTGGAAATAGAAATGCTGCATGTGCTTGAATTCGGCGCGCGCTGCGCTGAACAGCTCGTCCACGACGCGGATATGGTCGTCCATACTGCCGCCCACATCCAGAAACAGCAGGACCTTGACCGCGTTGCGCCGTTCCGGCCGGGTCTGCACGTCGATATAGCCGTGATCGGCGGTCGCGCGGATCGTGCCGGGCAGGTCCAGCTCGTCCGCCGCGCCGTGGCGGGCCCATTGGCGCAGGCGTTTCAGCGCGACCTTGATGTTGCGGGTGCCCAGTTCCGCGCGGTCGTCGAAATCGCGGAACTCGCGCCTGTCCCAGACCTTGACGGCGCGGCGGTGGCGGCTGGCGTCCTGGCCGATCCGCACGCCCTCGGGGTTGTAGCCATAGGCGCCGAAGGGCGAGGTGCCCGCGGTGCCGATCCATTTGTTGCCGCCCTGATGGCGGCCCTGCTGTTCGGCCAGCCGCTGGCGCAGACGTTCCATCAGCGCCTCGAAGCTGCCCGTGCCTTGGACCCGGGCCTTGTCCTCGTCGCTGAGAATGCGCTCGGCCAGCTTTTCCAGCCAGTCGCGGGGCAGGGTGCGTTCGTTGATCAAGGCCTCCAGCGGGATCCGGTCGACCCCGGCGAAGGTCTCCGCGAAGGCGCGGTCGAAGCGGTCGATATGGCGTTCGTCCTTGACCAGGATCAGCCGCGCCAGGGCGTGGAATCCCTCGACCGTCAGCCCGTCCAGGCCGCGTCCCATCCCCTCCATCAGGTCCAGCCATTCGCGCAGGGATACCGGAACCCCGTGCCTGCGCAGGCTGTCCAGGAAGGGCAGGAACATCACGCCATCCGATGCACGAAGATGGTGGCGAAGACCCCGATCATCGCGAAGCCCAGGGCGAAGGCCACCGCATATTGCACCCGGTCGGCCCGATTGCCGCCCAGCTTGGCGGCGCGGCGCCAGCCCAGGGCGGCTCCGATGATGATGGCGGCGATGACGATCATGGGTGTCTCCGTTAGGGGCGGGTTCCGGCATAGCCTCTGCGGCCGTCACCCGCAACCGCGACGGCTTGTCCCTGTCCCGCCATGCCCCTAGCGTGATGGTCGGAGCCGGGGGGGATCATGCAGGATTTCGGGGATTACGACTACATCATCGTGGGGGCGGGGTCGGGGGGCTGCGTTCTGGCCAACCGGCTGTCGGCGGACCCGCGCAACCGGGTGCTGCTGCTGGAGGCGGGGGGCCATGACAACCGGTTCTGGGTGCATGTGCCGGTGGGATACCTTTATGCGATGGGCAATCCGGATCTGGACTGGTGCTATCGCACCGAACCCGAACCGGGGCTGAACGGGCGGCGGCTGAACTATCCGCGCGGGCGGGTGCTGGGCGGGTGTTCGTCGATCAACGGGATGATCTACATGCGCGGTCAGGCGGGCGATTACGACCGCTGGCGGCAGATGGGCAATCCCGGCTGGTCCTGGTCCGACGTGCTGCCGCATTTCCGCGCCACCGAACGGCATTACGAGCCCGCCTGCGACATCCACGGCGATCAGGGCGAGCTGCGGGTGGAACAGCAGCGGCTGCGCTGGCCGATCCTGGACGCCGTGGCCGAGGCCGCGCAGGAGCTGGGCCTACCCGCCAACCCGGATTTCAACCGCGGCGACAATGAGGGCGTGGGCTATTTCCCCGTCACGCAGCGCAAGGGCATCCGCTGGAATGCGAGGAAGGCCTTCCTGAACCCCGCGAAAGGCCGCCCCAACCTGCGGATCGAGACCGATGCCCAGGTCCTGCGCCTGGAGATGGAGGGCCGCCGCGTCACCGGCGTCCTGTTCGAGCAGCACGGCATCCGCCGCCGCGCCCGCGCGCGGGGCGAGGTGATCCTGGCCGCCGGTGCGATCAACTCCCCCGCGCTTCTGGAGCTGTCGGGCATCGGTCAGCCCGAGCGTCTGGCGGCCTTGGGCATCGCCCCCGCCCATGCCCTGGCCGGCGTGGGCGAGAACCTGCAGGACCATCTGCAGCTGCGCACCGTGTTCCGCATCACGGGGGCGCGGACGCTGAACGACCGTGCGCGCAGCCTGTGGGGCAAGGCCGGGATCGCGCTGGAATATGCGCTGCGCCGGACGGGGCCCATGGCGATGGCGCCCAGCCAGCTGGGGATCTTCGCGAAATCCTCCGACGCCTTCGAGACGGCGAATATAGAATATCACGTCCAGCCCCTCTCCCTGGGCGCGTTCGGCGACCCGCTGGACGATTTCTCGGGGCTGACGGTCTCGGTCTGCAACCTGCGGCCGGAAAGCGTGGGCTCGGTGCATATCACCGCGCCCGATCCGCGCGCGGCCCCCGCCATCGCGCCGCGATACCTGACGACCGAGGGCGACCGGCAGGTGGCCATCGACAGCCTGCGCCATGCGCGCCGCCTGATGGCGACCGCCCGCATGGCCGCATTCGCCCCCGAGGAGCACAAGCCCGGCGCGCATCTGCAGAGCGATGCCGATCTGGCGCGGGCGGCGGGCGATGTGGGCACGACGATCTTTCACCCGGTGGGCACCACGCGGATGGGCGCGGACCCGATGGCCGTGGTCGATGCGCGGCTGCGGGTGCATGGGCTGTCCGGGCTGCGGATCGCGGATGCGGGGGTCATGCCCGCCATCGTGTCGGGCAACACCCATGCCCCGGTCACCATGATCGGCCACAAGGCCGCCGCGATGATCCTGGAGGATGCCCGCGCCCCCGCCTAGCTCAGCATCGCGCGAAAGGCGTGCCAGCTGGCCTTGGGCGTGCGGGTCATCGTGTCGTAATCCACATGGACCAGCCCGAAGCGCGGCCCGTATCCCCAGCCCCATTCGTAATTGTCCAGAAGCGACCAGTAGAAGAAGCCCCGCACATCGACCCCCTGGTCGATCGCGGCCGTGGTCGCGCGCAGGTGGTCGGCGATGAACTGCACCCGGCGGGCATCGTCGGTGATGTCCGCGCCTGCCTCCAGCGCCATGCCGTTTTCGGTCACATACAGGGGCAGGTCGCCGGTATGGTCGCGCTTCAGCCGGGTCAGGAACTCGGTCAGGCCCTCGGGGCGGATCTCCCAATCCATCTGCGTCTTGGGCAAGGGGCCGGGGGCTTCGCTGGCGCTCGGCCAAAGGCCGTCACTGCCGGTATAAAGACGCCGCGTATAGTAGTTCACCCCCAGCCAGTCCAGGGGCTGCGCGATCAGCGCCATGTCCTCCTGCCAGCCGTCGGGCAGGTGCGGGCCGATGCCCTCCAGCGCGGCATCGGGATAGCCCTGGCCCATCAGCGCGCGGATGAACCACTGGTTGTAGATCGCGTCCTGGGTCGCGGCCGCGCGGGCGGCCTCGGGGGTGTCATCGGCGGGGTGGCTGGTCTCGAAGTTCAGCACGATGCCGAGGTTCGTCGCGCCATCCGCCCGCAACGCCTGCATCGCGGTGCCATGGGCCAGCAGGACATGGTGCATGGCGCGGCTGGCGGCGCGGATGTCACGCAGGCCGGGGGCGTGGGCCCCGATGAAATGCGACAGCCAGGCGATGCACCAAGGCTCGTTCAGGCTTGCGGCCGAGGCCAGGCGATCGCCGATGCGGGCGTTGACCGCCAGGCACAGATCCGCAAAGCGCTGCGCCACGTCGCGGTTCTGCCAGCCACCCTGCGCCGACAGCGCGGCGGGCAGGTCCCAGTGGTGATAGGTCAGAAAGGGCTGCAGGCCGCGTTCCAGCATCCCGTCCACCAGCCTGTCGTAGAAATCCAGCCCTTCGGGGTTCACGGTCACCCCATCCGGCATCACCCGCGCCCAGGAGGTCGAGAAGCGATAGGCCCCGAAGCCCGCATCCCGCACCAGGTCCAGGTCCTGCGGCCAGCGCGTCAGGTGATCGCAGGCGCGGCTGCTGTCGCTGTCATCCATGATGTTGCCCGGGGTCGCGGCGAACGTGTCCCAATGGGACAGGCCCGCCCCCGCCGTGCCCTCGATCTGATAGGCCGATGTGGCGGCGCCGAAGGTGAAGCCGGGCGGGAAATCCGAACGCGGGGGCAGCATGGCAAGTCCTTTTTCCGTTTGCGCCACCATGACAGGCCCGCCCCCGCGCGCAAGGGGGGTCAGGCGGCCTCGGCGCGGCTCCAGCGGGGGAAGGGGTCGGGCAGGCGCTGCCAGCCTGCGGGGTCGGCGCCGTGCTCCTCGCCCAGCAGGCAGGCGTCCAGGCGGGCGCGGATGCGGTCCTCGTCCATGCCGGTGCCGATGAAGACCAGCTCCTGCCGGCGGTCGCCGAAGGGCTCGGCCCAATGCGCGTCCAGATAGGCGCGCCCCTCGGGATGGGTGGGCCAGCGGTCGCGCGGCACGGATGCCCACCACTGCCCCAAGGGCCGGACCGAGGACAAAGCGCCCGCCAGCGAGAACTCGGCCACCCAATCGGGGCGCGTGGCGATCCAGAAATGGCCCTTGGCGCGGATGACGCCGGGCAGGGGGGCGTTCAGGACCTCGTGGATCTTGCGCGGCTCGAAGGGCAGGCGGGCGCGATAGACGAAGCTGGTGACGCCGTATTCCTCGGTCTCGGGGGTGTGGTCGGCGAAACCGTAGAGCTCGCGCGCCCACATCGGATGCTGATGGGCGCGGTCGAAATCGAACAGCCTGGTATCCAGGATGTCGCGCGGCGCCACGCGGCCGTGATCGGTGCGGATGATGCGGGCATCGGCGTTCAGCGCGCGGATGATCTTTTGCGCGGCATCGACGCGGTCGGGGCCGGCATCGGTGCATTTGTTCAGCACGACGACATCCGCGAATTCGATCTGGTCGGTCAGCAGGTCCACCAGCGTGCGGTTGTCGGCATCGCCCATCACCTCGCCCCGGTCGGCCAGGAAATCATGGCTGGAATAATCGCCCAGCAGGTTCACCGCATCCACGACCGTCACCATCGTGTCCAGCCGTGCCACATCGGACAGGCTGACCCCGGCTTCGTCGGTGAATTCGAAGGTCGTGGCGACGGGCAGCGGCTCGCTGATGCCGGTCGATTCGATCAGCAGATAGTCGAAGCGCCCCGCCTCGGCCAGCTTGCGGACCTCGGCCAGCAGGTCCTCGCGCAGCGTGCAGCAGATGCAGCCGTTCGACATCTCGACCAGGGTCTCGTCGGTGCGCGACATGCCGCCCTCGGCCCGGACCAGGTCGGCGTCGATGTTCACCTCGGACATGTCGTTGACGATGACGGCGACGCGCAACCCCTCGCGGTTGTTCAGCACCGTGTTCAGCAGCGTCGTCTTGCCCGCGCCCAGAAAGCCGGAGAGCACGGTGACGGGAAGGCGGGGATCGGTCATGGAAAGCTCCTTGCGATGGCGGGTGTATGTAACAGTATAACATAACTGCACGCAACCACCCATTGACGCCCCGCCGCCGATGGGCCATGCCGCGCCCCATGCTGCGCATCGATGACATCAGTTACTCCATCCAGGGCCGCCCCTTGTTCGCAGGGGCCAGCGCCTCTATCCCCGAAGGCCACAAGGTGGGTCTGGTCGGTCCCAACGGGGCGGGCAAGACGACGCTGTTCCGGCTGATCAAGGGGGAATCCCAGCTGGACGGGGGCTCGATCAGCCTGCCGTCGCGCGCCCGCATCGGCGGCGTCGCGCAGGAATCCGCGGCGACTGATCGTTCGGTCCTGGACACGGTGCTGGATGCCGATCGCGAGCGCACCGCCCTGATGGCGGAATCCGCGACCGCCACCGATCCCAACCGCATCGCCGAGATCCAGACCCGCCTGACCGATATCGACGCCTGGTCAGCCGAGGCGCGCGCCGCCACCATTCTGGACGGGCTGGGCTTTTCGACCGCCGATCAGGCCCGGCCCACGGGCGACTTCTCGGGCGGCTGGCGGATGCGGGTGGCGCTGGCGGGGGTGCTGTTCGCACAGCCCGACCTGCTGCTCTTGGACGAACCGACCAACTATCTGGACCTGGAGGGCGCGCTGTGGCTGGAGGGTTATCTGGCCCGCTATACCCACACCGTCATCATCATCAGCCATGACCGGGGCCTGTTGAACCGCGCCGTCGGCCATATCCTGCATCTCGAGGACAAGAAGCTGACGCTCTATACCGGCGGCTATGACAGCTTCACCCGCATCCGCGCCGAGAAACGCGCGCTGCAGGCCGCCGAGGCCAAGAAGCAGGCCGACCGCCGCGCGCATCTGCAAAGCTTCGTCGACCGCTTCGGCGCCAAGGCCTCCAAGGCGCGCCAAGCCCAGGCCCGCGTCAAGATGCTGGCCAAGATGGAGCCGATCACCGCCCCCGAGGAGGCCAAGTTCCACCGCTTCACCTTTCCCCAGCCCGAGGAGCTGTCCCCGCCCATCGTCTCGCTGGAGGGGGTGGCGGTCGGCTATGGCGATCGCGCGGTGCTGCGCAAGCTGACGCTGCGGATCGACCAGGACGACCGCATCGCCCTGCTGGGTCGGAACGGCCAGGGGAAATCGACCCTGTCCAAGCTGCTGGCCGAACGGCTGACCACGATGGAGGGCAAGATCACGCGATCCTCCAAGCTGCGCGTCGGCTATTTCGCCCAGCATCAGGTGGACGAGCTGCATCTGGACGAGACGCCGCTGGATCACATCCGCAGCCTGCGCCCGAACGAGGGGCAGGCCAAACAGCGCGCCCGCCTGGCCGGGTTCGGCCTGATGGAGGCCCAGGCCGAGACGCCCGTGCGCCAGCTGTCGGGCGGCCAGAAGGCGCGGCTGTCGCTGCTGATCGCCACGATCGACGCGCCGCATCTGCTGGTGCTGGACGAACCGACCAACCACCTGGACATCGAATCCCGCGAGGCGCTGTCCGAGGCATTGAACGACTATACCGGCGCGGTGGTGCTGGTCAGCCATGACATGCACCTGCTGGGGCTGGTCGCGGACCGGCTGTGGCTGGTCCAGGGGGGTGCCGTCGCGCCCTATGAGGGCGATCTGGACGATTACCGAAAGTTCCTGCTGTCGGGCGACGCGCCGGCGGAAAAGCCCGTCGAACCCGCCAAGCCCGCGGCGCCCAAGCGCGCCTCGCGCGATGCGGTTCTGGCCCTGCGTGCCGAGGCCCGCAAATCCGAGGAACGCGTCCAGAAACTGACCGAGATGATGGGCAAGCTGGACGTCAAGCTGGCCGATCCCGCGCTCTACAACGATCCCTATGAGGCCGAGAAATGGGGCAAGAAACGCGCCGAGGCCGTGCGCGCCCTGGCCTTCGCCGAGGAATTGTGGATGGCCGCGCTGGAAAAGCTGGACGCGGCGGAAAAGGTCTGACGGGGCTGTGACGAAAATGCCCATCCTGTCGGGCATTTGACATAACCGGTTGTGAGCCGCCTTTCGCGCGCACTATATGGGGGAAAGCACCCCCTTCGGAATCGTGCGATGAAGACTGTCCTGGCCCTTGTGGCGACCCTTGCCCTGCCGGGCCTTGCCGTGGCGCAGGATTTCGGCGCGCCCGCGCGATCGCTGGCCTTCGACCTGGGGCTGGGGGCGGAACTGGGCCCGTCCTATCCGGGATCGGGCACGGACCGGGTGACCCCCTGGATCATCATCGGCGGCACCGGGTCCGGCACGGCCGGGATGGGCAATGTGGACCAGCAGGGCCTGGGCATCTCGCCGTCCGTCGGCACCAAGGGCAAGCGCGATTTCACCGACGGGGACGAGCTGATCGGCCTCGACGGCATCGACGGCGCGGTCGAACTGGGGCTGCGTCTCAGCTATGGGTTGGGGCCGGTGACGGGCTATGGCTCGGTCCGCCGCGGTTTCGGCGGGCATGAGGGCGTGACCGGCAATTTCGGCGCGAAATACCGCATCAATGTCAGCGACCGCGTGACGCTCTGGACCGTGGCCGAGGCCGTCTATGGCAATGCCGAATTCAACGACACCTATTTCGGCGTGACCGCCCCCGAAAGCCGCGCCAGCGGCCTGCCGCCCTATGAGGCGGGTTCGGGCATCAACGAGGCCGCCCTGACGCTGCAGGCGCGCTATGCCCTGTCCGAGAACGTGTCCCTGCTGGGCGAGGTCCGCTATGGCCGCCTGGTGGGCGATGCCGCCGATTCGCCGGTCGTCCAGGACGAGACGCAATCCTCGGTCCGGCTGGGCGTCACGCGCCGCTTCTCCTTCGGGTTCTGAGGCACGGGCCCGCGGGCGATATTTCAAGCCTGAAATAATTTCTTGACAGGTCGGGTGCGGATGATCTGTTCTGGTGCCAAGGCATCAGAACCGGGGCCCGATGAACGCGGCCCCTGCCAACAGGGAAAGATCGCACCATGTCCAGGACCCGTTCGCTGATCGCGGCCTTCGCCGCTTCGACCTGCCTGTCGGCCCCCGCGCTGGCGCAGGATGACACGCTGACCATCGGCGTCCTGCTGACCCTGTCCGGCCCCGGCGCCGTGCTGGGCGAGATGGCGCGCGACGGCTTTCTGCTGGCCGCCGAGGAGATCGGCGAGATGGGCGGCATGCCGACCCGCATCCTGATCGTGGATGACGAGCAAAAGCCCGACGTCGCCGCCAACAAGGCCCGCGAGATGGTCGAGCGCAACGGCGCCGATATCGTGGTCGGGCCGATCTTCTCGAACGTGGCGGGGGCGATCGTCCAGCCGGTGACGCAGGGCGGCGCCATCCTGATCAGCCCCAATGCCGGGCCGTCGAACCTGGCGGGGGCGGAATGCAACCCGGCCTTTTTCGCCACATCTTATCAGAACGACCAGATGCACGAGGTGATGGGCGCCCATGCCCAGGCCCAGGGGTTCCAGAACGTCTTTCTGCTGGCCCCGAACTATCAGGCGGGCCAGGACGCGCTGGCCGGGTTCCGCCACAGCTATCAGGGCAATGTCGCGGGCGAGATCTTCACCCAGATGGGGCAGCTGGACTATTCCGCCGAGCTGGCTCAGATCGCCGCGATGCAGCCCGATGCGGTTTTTGCCTTCATGCCGGGGGGCATGGGCGTGAACCTGGTGCGCCAATATCGCCAGGCGGGGCTGGAGGGCATCCCCTTCCTGTCGGCCTTCACCGTGGACGAATCGACCCTGCCCGCGCAGGCCGAGGCGGCGGTGGGCTTCTTCGGCGGCTCGAACTGGGCGCCGGACCTGGACACGCCGGAAAACGCCGCCTTCGTCGCCGCCTATGAGGAGCGCTTCGGCCATGTGCCCGGCGTCTATGCCATGCAGGGCTATGACGCGGCGCGCCTGATAGACGGTGCGCTGCGCCAGGCGGGCGGCACCGATCGCGACGCGATGATCGCGGCGCTGCGCGATGCGCCCTTCACCTCGGTCCGCGGCGATTTCAGCTTTGGTCCCAACCATTTCCCGATCCAGGATTTCTACCTGACCCAGGTGGTCCAGCGCGAGGACGGCCGCTTCGCCACCTCGATCGTCGAGAAGATCTTTGACGATTATCAGGACAATTACGCCGCCAACTGCCAGATGAACTGAGCCGATGACCAGCCTGTTCCTGCTGCAGCTGCTGAACGGGGTGCAGCTGGGGGTCCTTTTGTTCCTGATCGCCGCCGGGCTGACCCTGGTCTTCGGGATCATGGATTTCGTCAACCTGGCCCATGGCGTGATCTACATGGTCGGCGCCTATCTGGTGGTGATGTTCGCGGGACTGACCGGCAGTTACGGGCTGGCGCTGGCGCTGACGCTGCCCGCGACGCTGGCCATCGGGCTGGTGCTGGAGGCGCTGATCTTTCGCCGCCTCTATGACCGCCCGCATCTGGATCAGGTGCTGGCGACCTTCGGGCTGGTCATGGTGGTGACGGAGCTGGTCAAGATCATCTGGGGCCAGTCGCCGCTGTCGGTCCTGCCGCCCGATGCGCTCTCGGGTTCGGTGCCGCTGGTTGGTGCGCTGCGCTATCCGGTGTTCCGGCTGGTGGTGATCGCGGCGGGGCTGGCGGTGGCGGTGGGGCTGTGGCTGGTCATCACGCGCACCCGCATCGGCATGCAGCTGCGGGCGGGGGCCAGCAACCGCGCGATGGTGGGCGCGCTTGGCGTCGATATCGGGCGGCTCTTCACGGTGATCTTCGCCTTTGGTGCGATGCTGGCGGGGTTCGCGGGGGCGATGGTGGCACCCATCCTGTCGGTCGATCCGGGCATGGGGGAAAGCGTGCTGATCCTGGCCTTCGTGGTGATCGTCATCGGCGGCATCGGATCGGTCAAGGGCGCCTTTGCGGGCGCGCTGCTGGTGGGCATCGTGGACACGCTCGGCCGCAGCTTTGGGCCCATCATCCTGCGCGCGGTGATGGAGCCGTCCGCCGCCGCCCAGACCGGGCGCGTGCTGGCGCCGATGCTGGTCTATGTGCTGATGGCCGCGATCCTGGCCGCCCGGCCGCAGGGCCTCTTCGGAGCGCGCCCATGACCCGCTGGCTGATGCGCCGCCGGGTCGCGGCATGGCTGATCTTTGGCGGTTTCGCGGCCCTGCCGCTGATCGCGGCGATGACGGGGGACCCCTATCTGGTGGTGGTGGCGACGCGGATCCTGGCCTTCGCCATGGCCGCCTTGGCGCTGGACCTGATTCTGGGCTATGGCGGCATGGTCAGCTTTGGCCACGCGGCCTATCTGGGCATCGGCGCCTATGCGGTAGCGATCCTGTCGCGCGCGGGCATCACCGATCTGGGCGCGCATCTGGGCGCGGCGGTGGTCGCGGGGGCGCTGTTCGCGCTGGTGACGGGCGCGATCAGCCTGCGCACGCGGGGCATCTATTTCATCATGATCACGCTGGCCTTCGCGCAGATGGCCTATTTCTTCTTCGTCTCGCTGTCGGCCTATGGCGGCGATGACGGGGTGACGCTGGCCGCGCGGTCCACGGTGCTGGGGCAGGACTGGCTGCACGACGACCGGGTGCTTTATTACGCGGCGCTGGCGATGCTGGTGGGGCTCTATCTGCTCTGCGTGGCGATCACCGGCTCGCGCTTCGGGCGGGTGCTGACGGGGGCGCGGGAAAACCCGCTGCGGATGCAGGCGGTGGGGTTCACGCCGTTTCGGTTCCAGCTGACGGCCTTCGTCATCTCGGGTGCGATCACGGCCATCGCGGGGGTGATCCTGGCCAATCAGGCCAGCTTCGTCTCGCCCTCCTACATGAACTGGCACCGCTCGGGCGAGCTGGTGGTGATGGTCGTCCTGGGCGGCATCGGCAATCTGCTGGGCGCCATCGCCGGGGCGACGCTGGCGCTGCTGCTGGAGGAATGGCTGGCGCTCTTTACCGATCACTGGCGGCTGATCTTCGGGGCGCTGTTGATCCTCGTGGTGCTCTATTCCCGCGACGGGC
This sequence comes from Paracoccus aestuarii, assembly GCF_028553885.1. Classification (NCBI taxonomy): domain Bacteria; kingdom Pseudomonadati; phylum Pseudomonadota; class Alphaproteobacteria; order Rhodobacterales; family Paracoccaceae; genus Paracoccus; species Paracoccus aestuarii. The sequence continues at coordinate 2,052,900 of NZ_CP067169.1, read as the reverse complement.
TGACGGGGCTGTTCAAGGGACGTGGCAAATGAGCCTTCTTTCCGTGCGCGGCTTGCGCAAGGCCTATGGCGCGCTGAAGGTCACCGACGATCTGGACCTGGAGGTCCGCGCGGGAGAGCTGCATGCCGTCATCGGCCCGAACGGGGCGGGGAAATCGACGCTGATCGCGCAGCTGTCGGGGCAGGTGGCGCCGGATGCGGGCTCGATCCGCTTCGACGGGGCCGAGATGACCGGCACCGCCATGCCCGCCCGCGTGCGCGCCGGCATGTCGCGCAGCTTTCAGATCACCTCGATCCTGCCCGGCTTCACCGTGCGCGAGAATGTGGCGACGGCGGTGCAGGCGCGCGTGGGCAGCAGCTTTCGCTTTCTGGCCCCCGTGGCGCATGATGCCGACCTGAACGCCCAGGCCGACGAGGCCTTGGCCCGCGTCGGCCTGTCCCATCGCGCTGCCCTGCGCGCGGGCAGCCTGTCGCATGGCGAGAAACGCGCGCTGGAGCTGGCCATCGCCTTGGCCACCAGGCCGCGCCTGCTGCTGCTGGACGAACCGCTGGCCGGGACCAGCGGCGCCGAGGCCGAGCGTCTGGTCCGCGTGATGGAGAGCCTGAAGCGCCAGGTCACGCTGGTCTTGATCGAGCATGACATGGATGCGGTCTTTGCCTTGGCCGACCGGGTCAGCGTGCTGGTCTATGGCCGGATCATCGCGACCGGCACGCCCGATCAGATCCGCGCCGATCCGGCGGTGCGCGCCGCCTATCTGGGGGATGCGTGATGCTGGTCGTCGAAGGGTTGCAGGCCGGATATGGCGAGGCGCAGGTCCTCCATGACGTCACCCTGTCGGTCGAGGCGGGGCAGGTCGTCACCCTGCTGGGGCGCAACGGCATGGGCAAGACGACGACCATCGCCACGATCTTTGGCCTGCTGGCCGCGCGGGGCGGGCGTGTCAGCGTCGGTGGGCGCGACCTGACGCGGGCCGCGCCGCATCGGATCGCGCGGGCGGGGCTGGGCCTGGTCCCCGAGGGGCGGCAGGTCTTTCCCACCCTGGACGTGCGCGAGAACCTGCTGGCCACCGCGCGGCCGGGGCCGTGGACATTGGCCCGCGTCCTGGACCTGTTCCCGCGCTTGGGCGAACGCATGGGCCATCGCGGCAGCCAGCTGTCGGGCGGCGAACAGCAGATGCTGGCCATCGGCCGGGCGCTGATGACCAATCCCCGCCTGGTCGTCCTGGACGAGGCGACCGAGGGTCTGGCCCCCCTGATCCGGGACGAAATCTGGGCCTGCCTGACTCGCCTGAAATCCCAAGGCGAGGCCATCCTGATCGTCGACAAGAACCTGCAGGCCCTGATGCGCTTCGCCGACCGGCATGTGGTGATCGAGAAGGGGCGCACCATGTGGCAGGGAAGCAATGCCGAGCTGCTAGAAAATCCCTCAAAAGCCGAGCATTTCCTGGCCGTTTAACCTTAAGGGATGCTTTACCGGTTATCACCCTCCTCGTACCTTCAACGGTAGGGTAGCCGATCGCTGGCGGCCCCGTCCCATGATTTGGGCCGTGATGGCCCACAAGCGCCGAGGCCGGCATGTTCGCCCCGCTCAGATCCTTGTTTGCCGTCGTTTGGACGGCCTCTCTTGGTATGTCTTGCGCCGCCCCAGTGGGCGCCGAGGGACCCGATTGCGTATACCAAATTGCTAGTGAACGTGAAATCGCAGCTGATTTGTGCCGCGCGCTACGTGATTTGGGCTCGGGAGCCGACCTCCGGTTCGTCCTGCTGGCGGCGGGCCGGTCCCGGCTGGCCGCGCGGCTGGACGGACCCGGCGGACCGGGGCCGCGCATCGAGCTGTCGATCTGTGACCGGAGCCTGACGCCAGCCGACGATCAGGAATTTGCACGCAGCTTGATGCGTCATGGGCTGGTCCGATGAAACGCAACTCGCCGGTCAATCAACTGATCCCCGCACGTGAAGCCTGTGGGGGGGCATCGTCTGGCTTCCCATCGGCTCGATCGCAAGCCCGCCTGACGAGGAGACGACCCGATGTGCACGATCTGCACCGCCATGCGCCCCTTCGATCCCAAATGCGCCCTGACCGGGCTTGAGGGCACGGAAATCGACACGCTGCGTGCTACTATCCGTGACAATGCCGGTACTTCGCCCGGCATCTGGACGACACATCGCATGGCGCCGGGCGACGTGTTTCATGGCAACCTGAATGGCAGCCTTGACCAGGACTGGGTCGGCATCCGCCTAGAGGCCGGCCGCAGCTACGAGATCCAGCTGACCGGCCAGACGCTGGCCGACCCGCTGCTGCGCCTATACGACAGCAACGGGCGCTGGCTGGCCACAGATGATGATGGCGGGCCGGGGCTAAACAGCCGCCTGGTCTTCACCCCCGGCCAGAGCGGCCTCTATTTCCTGGAGGCCGACGGGTTCGGCGGTTCGGCCGGCAGCTATGAACTGTCGGCGCGGATCATCCAGCCGACCGCGCCCCTGCGCCCCGCCTCAATGGAGGTGATGGCCGATTTCCTGGTCAACGGCTACTGGTCGACCCAGGGCCAGGGCGCGCGCGCCTTCGACACGCGCTTCGACAATGTCATCACGGTCAACATCTCGGAGCTGAGCGGGCGGGCCAACATCATGGCCCGCGCCGCGATGGAGGCCTGGGCATCCGTCGCGGACATCCGCTTTCGCGAGACGGGCAGCAATGCCGATATCCGCTTTACCGAAGGCATGAACGGGGCCTGGGCCAGCTCGACCATGTTCGGCAGCCGGCTTGTCTCCTCGACCATCAACGTAAGCGCTTCATGGCTGGACCGAGAGGGCAGCCAAATCGGCACCTATGGCTTTCAGACCTACCTGCATGAGATCGGCCATGCCTTGGGACTGGGTCATATGGGCGCCTATAATGGATCGGGGACCTTCGCCTCCAGTGCGCGGTTCGTCAATGATAGCTGGCAGGCCTCGGTCATGTCCTATTTCTCTCAGGCTGGGAATCCTAATGTACAGGCCTCCTTCGCGATGGCGGGGACGTTGATGCCGGCTGATATCATGGCGATCCAGAGGCTTTACGGGGCGGCGGGCAACCGGTCACTAACGGCGGGGGACACAATCTATGGGCTGGGCCATAACTTGGGCGGCAGCTGGTTGGGCCGGATCTTCGACGCGCAGAGCGGCTTGGACCGGCCGGGCATCAAGGATGCGCGTGCCATTGCGTTGACAATTTGGGATTCAGGCGGGCGGGACACGATCAATCTGTCCCATGACTCGGCGGCGCAGCGCGTGGACCTGCGCATGGGCACCAGTTCTGACGTGTTCGGATTGCGCGGCAATTTGCAGATCGCGCCGGGCACAATGATCGAAAACTACTTTGCCGGGTCTGGCAATGATGTCGTTCGTGGCAACACGGCCAACAACTTGCTACGTGGCGGACCGGGGAATGATCTGATCCACGGGCTGGCGGGGAATGATACCATCCATGGCGGGGCGGGTCATGACCAGTTGTTCGGTGGTGCGGGCGATGATCGCCTGTTCGGCAATCAGGGCAATGACCGGCTATCGGACCCCTCGGGCAACAATTTCATGTCGGGGGGTCTTGGCAATGACACGCTGATCGCCGGTTCCGGCCGCGACACGCTGAATGGCGATGACGGCAATGACAGCATCATGGGCGGTGGCGGCGCTGACATGATCCACGGCGGCGCCGGCAATGACACGCTGATCGGTGGTCCGGGCAACGACTGGATCGACGGAGGTTCGGGCAATGACCGGATGATGGGTGGTCTTGGCCGCGATACGCTGCGGGGTGGCACGGGAGACGACACGATATTTGGAGGCGAGGGCAATGACGTGCTGTTCGGCGGCCATGGGCGTGACCGGCTGGAGGGCGGGGCGGGCAACGACATCCTGCGCGGCCAGCAGGGCAACGACCGGCTGATGGGCCAAGGCGGCAACGACACGCTGATCGGCGGTCTGGGATCGGACACGATGACCGGCGGGCTGGGGGCGGATGTGTTCCGTTTCCTGACCGCGGCGGACAGCACCATGGCCAATCCCGACCTGATCACCGATTTCCGCCCGGGCGAGGATCTGCTGGATTTCCGGGCGCTGAACCTGTCCTATGCCGGGACCGGGGCCCATACGGGGGCGCGGTCGCTGCGGTGGGACCATGACGGCGGCCAGACGCGGATCCTGGTCGATGTGAACGGCGATCAGCGGCCCGACATGATGGTGCGTCTGGCCGGCCGGCTGGATCTCGACGCGGACGATTTCATCTTCTAGGCCCGGATCGGACAGGCCCGGGCGAAACCGCATCGCCCGCCATGCGTTCGGCGGCAGAGCCGCGAAGGAGAGCGCCATGGCCCATGCAGAGATCACCCCCGCCACCGGCATCCCGCCCTTGGGATTTCCCGGCATGGGGGCGCTGGCCGCGCTGGTCCTGGGCGCGGTGGGCCTGGCCGTCGGCTTCGGGACGGCGCAGGCGGCGCTGTTCCTGATCGGCGGGGGCTTGGGCATCGCGCTCTATCATGCGGCCTTCGGCTTCACCTCGGCCTGGCGGGTCTTCATCGCGGATGGTCGGGGGCGGGGCCTTCGGGTTCAGATGCTGCTGCTGGCCATGGCGGTGGTGCTGTTCTTTCCCGCGCTGGCATCGGGAACGCTGTTTGGCAACGAGGTGCGCGGGCTGATCAGCCCGGCGGGCCTGGGCGTGATCGCAGGGGCCTTCATGTTCGGCATCGGAATGCAGCTGGGCGGCGGCTGCGCGTCGGGGACGCTGTTCACGGCGGGGGGCGGCAATGCACGGATGCTGGTCACGCTGGTCTTCTTCATCATCGGATCGGTCCTGGCGACGATCCATTTCCACTGGTGGGCGGCGCTGCCCGCATTCCAGCCGACCGCCCTGTGGCAGCCCTTCGGCGCATGGGGCGGCATCGCGGTGTCGCTGGCGATCTTCGCCGCGATCGCCCTGCTGACCGTCCGGGTCGAGCGTCGCCGCCACGGCGCGCTGGAGCGTCCGGCCGCGCCGCCCCGCCACGGCCTGGCGCGCTGGCTGCGGGGGCCTTGGCCGCTGGTCGCGGGGGCGGTGGCGCTGGTCGTGCTGAACTGGCTGACCTTGGCGATCGCGGGCCGGCCTTGGGGGATCACGGCGGCCTTTGCCCTGTGGGGGGCCAAGGCCGCGCAGGCCATCGGCATCGACCCCACGGCCTGGGAATACTGGCAGATGCCCGCCAATGCCCAGGCCCTGGCGGCGCCGGTGCTGGCCGACATCACCTCGGTCATGAATTTCGGCATCATCGCGGGGGCGATGCTGGCCGCGGCCTTGGCGGGGCGGTTCGCGCCCTCGCTGCGGATCCCGCTGCGGTCGGTGCTGGCCGCGGTGGTGGGGGGGCTGCTGCTGGGCTATGGGTCGCGCATCGCCTATGGCTGCAATATCGGGGCCTATTTCTCGGGGATCGCCTCGGGCAGCCTGCACGGCTATCTGTGGGTGGTCGCGGCCTTTGCGGGCAATGTCCTGGGCGTGCGCATGCGGCCGTGGTTCTTCATGGAAGGCCGCGCCAGCCGGGCCGACGGATGACGCCCCGTCCCACCCGCGCTGCGGGGCTGGATCATCTGGCCGCCTTCGCGCCGCGCATGGGGTCGGGTTACGCCCATCGCCGGGGCGACGATCTGGGGCCGGGCCGGCACCGCTTCGTGTCGACCCTGTCGCCATGGCTGCGCCGCCGCCTGGTGACCGAGCCGGAGGTCATCCGGACCGCCATCGACCATCACGGCCCCGACCGCGCCGCCAAGTTCATCCAGGAGGTCTTCTGGCGCGGCTATTTCAAGGGCTGGCTGGAACATCACCCGGACGTCTGGCACCAGTATCGCCAAGGGCTGGACCGCGACCTGCAGGACATGACGGGCGATGTGGCGGCGCGGGCCGGGGCGGTGATGCAGGGCCGCTGCGGCATCGGCTGCATGGATCACTGGGCCGATGAGCTGGTGCGGACCGGTTATCTGCACAACCACGCGCGGATGTGGTTCGCCTCGATCTGGATCTTCACGCTGCGCCTGCCATGGCGGGTGGGGGCGGATTTCTTCATGCGTCACCTGCTGGACGGGGATGCGGCCTCGAACACCCTGTCCTGGCGGTGGGTGGCAGGGCTGCACACGAATGGGCGGCCCTATCTGGCCGATCCGCGCGTGATCGCCCGCCATACCGAAGGGCGCTTCGGCGAGGGGCTGGACCTGGTGGCCGAGGCCGATCCGCTGCCGCAGGACATCGATTTCGCCGCCGCGCGCCGGCCGCTGCAGGCGGCACCGCCGGTTCCGCAGGATGGGCCCGCGATCCTGCTGATCGGCGATGACGATTGCGGACCGGCGATGGCGGGGCCGGATTTGCGCGGCTGCGCGCTGCTGCGGGCGGGGCAGGGGCGGTCGCCCGGGCCCGTCGCCGCCCCGGTCCTGGCCTTCGACGAGGGCGCGCTGGCGGATGCGGGGGCGCGGCTGGACCTGCCGCTTCACCACCCGCACGATGCCACCGCGCTGGCCGATTGGGCGGAAGCGCAGGGCGCGCGCATGATCGTCATGGCGCGGATGCCCGTCGGCCCCTGCCGCGACTGGCTGGAGGCCGCGCGCCCGGTGCTGGAGGAACGCGGCATCGCCCTGCATGACCAACTGCGCGATTGGGACCGGGCCGTCTGGCCCGAGGCGCGGGCCGGGTTCTTTCGCCTGGCCAAGCGCATCCCGGCGGTGCTGGACCAGCTCGACGGCTAAGATTTTAGAAAGCTTTCCCTGTCAGACTATCCTTTGGGATAGGGCCCTATACCGACGATCGCATCGCGGATCGGCCCTGTCATGGCATCAAGGGATCCGGTGATCGATATCCGGGAAAGGACCATCCATGAAATCCGCTCTGATCGCGCTGGCCATGGCGCTGCCCGTCACGGCATGGGCGCAGGACACCGTGCTGACCGTGACCGGTCCGCAGGGCAGCACCGAATACGACATGCCGGCGCTGGAGGCCTTGGGCCAGGCCAGCTTCACCACCAGCACCATCTGGACCGAGGGGCCGCATCTGTTCACCGGGGTTCCCTTGGCGACCCTGCTACGCGAGGCGGGGATCGAGGAGGGATTGGTCACCGCCACCGCCGTCAACGATTACGCGGTCGAGATCCCGGTCGAAGGCCTGACCGAGGATTATCCCCTGGTCGCCTATCGCATGGATGACCGGCAGATGTCGCTGCGCGACAAGGGGCCGCTCTGGGTCGTCTATCCTTATGATTCCGCGCCGGATCTGCAATCCGAGGTGATCTATTCCCGCAGCATCTGGCAGCTGGACCGGCTGGCCGCGGAATGATCGGACCGGCGGGCATCGAGGGGGGGCCGCCGCGCATGTCGCGGTTGATCAGCCTGCTGCCCGCGGGGCTGGCCGTCGCGGTGGTGGGCCTGGCCGCGCTGGTCTGGGTCCTGCAGATGGACGCCCGCCAGCAGATCGAGGAGATGGGCACCGCCGCGACCGACAGCACCCAATGGTTCCTGGCCCAGTCCGAGATCGAGGCCATGACCGTCCAGCGCGCCGCGCTGAACCTCAAGCGCGCCGAGCCGGATCAATGGGCCGAATGCGCGGCCGACCTGCGGCGGCGCTTCGACATCTTCTATTCGCGGATCCAGACGCTGCGGACGGGGCGCGTCTATCAGGGCCTGCGCGATTCCCCCGGGATGGATCAGGCGCTGGACGCGGTCGCGCAGGCGCTGGACGGCGCGCTGCCGGCGATCGACGGCGACGACGCGCGCCTGGTCGCGGCCCTGCCCGAGCTGGAGGCGCGGATCGACGCGCTGGTGCCCTTGGTCCGCCAGGTCTCGCTGGAGGGGGTGCGGCTCTTCGCGCAGAAATCCGAGGCGCGGCGCCAGAATGTGGGGCGCGCGCTGACCACGCTGTCGCTGCTGGTGGTGCCGCTCTTCATCGCGCTGCTGGGCGGGGTGCTGGTCCTCTTGGCGATGGTGCGGTCGGCGGGAATGCGCAACCATCACCTGGCCGAGGTGACCAGCCGCCTGCAATCGCTGTTCGAGGCCTCGATCGACGCGATCCTGGTGGCGCGGCCCGACGGGCGGATCGTGGGGTTCAACGCGGCCGCGCAGCGCATCTACGGCTATTCCCCGGCCGAGGCGATCGGCGGCGACATGGTCGACCTGCTGACGCCGCGCGCCCAGCATTGCACCGTGCGCACCCTGCTGGCCCAGGTGCGCGACGGCCAGCATCCCGCGCCCCGCTCCGGCCCCGAGATCATCCAGGCGACCGCACGGCACAAATCGGGGCGGATCATCCCGATCGAGCTGTCGATCTCGATCGCGCGGGGCAAGCAGGGACCGCTGATCGTGGCCTTCGTGCGCGACGTGTCGCGCCGCGCCGCCGACGAGGCCGAGCTGATCGAGGCCCGCGACCGCGCCGTGGCGGGCGAACGCGCCAAGGCGCGGATGATCGCCGTCATGAGCCACGAGATGCGCACCCCCCTGAACGGCGTCCTGGGCCTGCTGGACCTGCTGCGCCTGACGCCGCTGAACGACCGCCAGCAGGAATATCTGGGCGCGATGGAGCATTCGGGCCGGATGCTGCTGCGCCATGTGAACGACGTGCTGGACGCCTCGCGCGCGCGGGGCGGGCGGCTGGAACTGGCGCGCGAGCCGGTGGATCTGAGGGCGCTGATCTCGGGCGCGCTGGACGGGATGCAGGCCCAGGCCCGGGCGGCCGGCAATCGGCTGGTCGCCGAATGGATGGATGGCGACGACCGCGCCGTGATGGCCGATGCGGCGCGGCTGGAACAGATCATCGTCAACCTTGTCGGCAACGCCATCAAGTTCACCGAGAACGGCACCATTCGGGTCGAGCTGGACCGCAGTGCCGGGTCGGGCCAGGTCGAGATCCGGGTGATCGACACCGGCAGCGGCATTCCGGCGGGCGATATCGACCGGATCTTCGATGAGTTCGTGACGCTCGGATCGACCTTCGATCGGCGGGTGCAGGGCACCGGCCTGGGGCTGAGCATCGTGAAGGGGCTGGTCGATGCGATGGGCGGCCAGATCGACTTGGAAAGCGAGCCGGGGCAGGGCACCGCCTTTCGCGTCCTGCTGCCCCTGACCCCCGTCAAGGAGGCGCCGCGTGTCCCCGACCAGCCCATGGCCATCCCCGCCCCGACCCGCAGTCTGTCGGTCCTGCTGGTCGAGGATAATGCCATAAACCGCCTCGTCGCCAGGGAAATGATGGCGCGCCAGTCCTGCACCGTGACCGAGGCCGAGGACGGGATCCTGGGCGTCGAACGCGCCATGGCCACGCGTTACGACATCATCCTGATGGATATCAGCATGCCCCGCATGAACGGCATCGAGGCCGCGCGCCGCATCCGGGCCGAGGGTCCGAACCGCGACACGCCGATCATCGCGCTGACCGCCCATGCCATGCCCGAGGATCTGGAAAGCTTCCGCGCGGCCGGGATGGACCGGACCTTGGTCAAGCCGCTGAGCCGGGCGGATCTGGCGGCGCTGCTGGACGGGTTGCGCCCCGTGGCGCCCCCCCAGGACCAGTCCGCCGACCTGATCGCGGCCTTGGGTCCCGAAGGCGCGCGCGCGCTGCTGGACCGTATCCGGGCCGAGCTGACCGAGGGGATCGACCGGCTGGCATCGCCCGCGGGTCCGGCCGCCGACCGTGCCGCCTTGGCGCATCGCCTGGCCGGCAGCGCGGCGGTGGCGGGGCTGCGCGACATTCATCAGGCGCTGAACACGATCCAGCAGGCGCTGCTGGGCGGCCGCCCGATCGCCGCCGATCTGGACAGGTTGACGCAAATGCTGGGCATTTCCGGCCTCGGGCGGGGGCGGGACGGTGCTATTGCGGATGGGCAGTCCGGCGCCTCGCCCTGATCGGGGGATCGCGCCGCCATCCGGCGCATGACCTGCGCCCCATCCGGGGGATCAGATGAGGATATTGCTGGCAGACGACCACAGCCTGGTGCGCGAGGCCATCGCCGCCTTCCTGCGGGGGCGAGGGTTTCGCCGACATCACCGGCGTGGATTCGCTGGACGAGGCGGTGCGGGCCGCCGCGCGGACGCCCTTTGACCTGGCGCTGCTGGATTACGACATGCCGGGAATGAACGGGCTGACGGGGCTGGCGCGGATGCGGCAGGTGATGGACCCGCGCCCGGTCGCCATCCTGACGGGCACCGTGTCGGGCAGCGTGGCCCGCCAGGCGCTCGATGCGGGGGCGCGGGGTTTCCTGCCCAAGACGCTCAGCGCGCGGTCGCTGGCGGCGGCGCTGCATCTGATCGCGACGGGCGGCGTCTATGCCCCCTATGACCTGATGACCGCGCCCGCGGCCCCGCGCGACGGGCTCTTGACGCAGCGCGAGGCCGAGGTGCTGTCCGGCCTTTGCGAGGGCAAGTCCAACAAGGAGATCGCCAACCAGCTGAACCTGCAGGAGGTCACGATCAAGCTGCATGTCAAGACGCTGTGCCGCAAGCTGGGGGCGCGCAACCGCACCCAGGCCGCGATGATCGCCCATGCCCGCGCCTCGGGGGGAAATCCCGGCGCCGGTAACGGTTGGGAAACCCCCCGCTGCTAAGCAGGGCCGACCACAGACACCAGCCACAGCCTTTTCAGGAGGGGCGAAGATGAAGATCCGGACCATGTCCATTCGCGCGAAACTGGCCTTTTCGGCCGCGGCGCTGACCGCCTGCGCCATCGTCGCGGTGATCGCGCTGACGACCACCCTGATGACGCGCAGCTCGGCCGCGGAATCCCAGGCCCATGCCCGCGCCCTGCTGGACGAATACGCAGCCACCGTCGCGCAGGAGATCGGGTCCGTCGCCGACATGGTCCGCACCGGCACCGCCGCGATCGAGGGCGCGCTGGATGCGGGCCTGGCCGATCGCGACGCCTTGGGCCGCATGGTCTATCGCATGCTGGAGGATCGGCCGGATCTGGTGGGCATGACCCTGGCCTTCGAACCCGACGGGCTGCAGGGCCGCGACCTGGATCATGTGGGCCATCAATATTCCGACGCGGCGGGCCGCTTCGTGCCCTATTTCTTCTATGACCCGCAGGTCCGGATCGATGTCGAGCTGCTGGACATGCGCCCGGAGGCGGGGACCGAGAGCTGGTACGACCAGCCCATCCGCGAGAACCGCAACCTGATCACGCCCCCCTATGACTACGATGTCGGCGGCACCTCGGTCCTGATGACGACGATCAGCGGCGTCGTGCGCGACGAAGGGCGTGCCGTGGGCATCCTGACCGGGGATATCGCGCTGACCAACCTGTCGTCGCGGATCGACCAGCTGCGTCCCTTCGGCGATGGCCGGGTGGGGCTGGTCAGCGCGGATGGCCGCTGGATCGCCCATGCCGATCGCGGCAGGCTGGGCCAGCCCGTCACCGCCGAGGAACGCGCCACGGTCCTGGCCAACGGGCAGGCCACCGGCATCAACGGGGCCGAGATGATCGTCCTGACCCGCCCCGTCGCCTTCCCCGGCCTGGCCGAGGGCTGGACCATCGTCATGCAGGTCCCGCGCGCCACGGTGATGGCCGATGTCGTGCGCACCCGCGACCGGACGATCATGGCGGCGGGGGTGCTGCTGGGCCTGACGCTGCTGATCGTCTGGTTCGGCGCCCGCGTCGTGTCCCGCCCGATCGAGCGGATGACCGCCTCGATGCAGCAGCTGGCCGATGGGCGGCTGGACACGCCCATCCCCCATGCCGATCGAGGGGACGAGATCGGGGCCATGGCCTCGGCCGTGACCGTCTTTCGCGACCGTGCCGTCGAGGCCCGTCGGCTGGAGGCGCAGGCCGAGGCCGACCGCGCCGCCCAGCAGGCCGCCGACCAGGCCGAACGCGACCGCCAGGACCGCGTCGTGCGCGAGATCGGCACCGGGCTGGAACGCCTGGCCGCGGGCGACATGACGCATCGGATCGAAAGCCCTGCGCATGATCCCTTCCCGGCGGCCTATGATTCGCTGCGGCTGTCCTTCAACGAGGTCGTGTCGCGCCTGTCCCAGACCGTGCGCCGCATCGCCGATGTCGCCAACCAGGTTCGCGGCGGCGCGGACGAGATCAACATGGCCGCCTCCGAGATCTCGACCCGGGCCGAGACCCAGGCCGCGACGCTGGAGGAATCCGCCGCGGCGCTGAACCAGATGAACGAAAGCCTGCGCCAGACCGCCAGCCGCGCCCGTGAGGCCGAGGAGGCCAGCAGCCGCAACCGCGACATCGCCGCCGAAAGCGCGGAGGTGGTGACCGATGCCGTGACCGCGATGCGCGCGATCGAGCGGTCCTCGGAACAGATCACCCGCATCATCGGGGTGATCGACGACATCGCCTTCCAGACGAATCTGCTGGCGCTGAATGCGGGCGTCGAGGCCGCGCGGGCGGGCGAGGCGGGGCGCGGCTTCGCCGTCGTCGCCTCCGAGGTGCGTGGCCTGGCGCAGCGCGCGGCGGAATCGGCGCGCGAGGTGCGGGGGCTGATCTCGGACAGCGCGGCGCAGGTCCGCACCGGATCCGAGCTGGTCGGGCGGACCGGCGACAGCCTGGGCGTAATCCTGGACAAGGCCTCCGAGGTGTCGGAGCAGATCGCGGCCATCGCGCGCGCCGCGGCCGAACAGTCGACCGGCCTGGCCGAGATCAATGCAGGCGTGAATCAGCTGGACCAGGTCACCCAGCAGAACGCCGCCGTGGCCGAGGAGGCGACCGCCGCATCGATGTCTCTGCGCCAGCAGGCCCAGGTCCTGTCGACCGAGATCGCGGCCTTCAAGGTCGAGGGCGGGCCGCGCATGGATGCGCCCGAACGCCCCTCGCTGGCCCCGGAATTCTCCGTCGAGGTGCGCCCGATCCGCGTCGCGGGCGGTGGTGCGGGCGCGGGCCAGATGCTGGAATTCTGATCACGGTGCGGGGCGGCGCGACGGGCCGCCCCGCAGCCGCGCGGGGAATTTTACGTGCCCCCCATCCGCCCCCTTGCGCGGGCATTCGGCATGCGCCATCTCTGGCGCTGCGGGACCGGGCCCCTCTGGCGGCAGGATCGACGATCCGCCGCGATGTCGGACCGCATCGAGCGTGCTCGGTGTGATTGCGGCCCCTTCCGGACCCCAGCCCCGCGGCACGATGGCATTCTTGCGAGGGCATCGTGGAATTTCTTCTGATCCTGTTTCTGGGCAAGCCGCTGTGGATGTGGCTGCTGTTCCTGTCCGTGGTGATCGCGCTTCTGGTCTTTGACCTGGGCGTGCTGAACCGCGACGACCATGAGATCGGCATCGCCGAGAGCCTGCGGCTGTCGGCGATGTACATCCTGCTGGGGCTGGCCTTTTCGGGCTTCATCCATTGGCAGATGGGGGCCGAAGCGACGGCCCAGTACCTGACCGCCTTCATCGTCGAGAAGACCTTGGCGATGGACAACATCTTCGTGATCGCGCTGATCTTCGGCGCCTTCGCGATCCCGCGGGCCTATCAGCATCGGGTGCTGTTCTGGGGCATCCTGGGGGTGATCGTGCTGCGCGGCCTGATGATCGGGATCGGCGCGACCATCGTGCAGCACTATCATTGGGTGCTGTATCTGTTCGCGGCCTTCCTGATGGTCACGGGCGTCAAGATGCTGTTTGCCGATGACGCGGCGCCGGACATGGCGCAGAACCGCTGGCTGGCTTGGCTGCGCCGCCGCATCCCGGTGACCGAGGGGCTGCACGGCCATGCCTTCACCATCCGTCAGGCGGATCCCCGCACGGGGCGCATCCAGCGCATGGCCACGCCGCTGCTGCTGGCGCTGATCGTGATCGAGCTGGCCGACATCGTCTTCGCGGTGGATTCCGTGCCCGCCGTCTTCACCATCACGACGGATCCCTACCTGGTCTATACCTCGAACATCTTCGCGATCCTGGGGCTCAGGGCGCTCTATTTCGCGCTGGCGGCGATCCTGCACCGCTTCGCCTATCTGAAATACGCGCTGTCGGTCCTGCTGATCTTCATCGGGTCCAAGATCTTCGTGGCGGACCTGATGGGCTGGCAGAAGTTTCCGCCGGCCTGGTCGCTCGGGATCACCTTTACGATCCTGACGATCGGGGTGGTGGTGTCGCTGGTCAAGACCCGGCGGGTCGAGGCGTCCGCCGACTGACGCCGCGCCGGCCGGGTCGCCCCGGCCGGCGCCTTCGCTCAGAAGATCAGCGCCGCCCCCCCGATCAGCGCCGTCATCAGCGACAGGAAGAACAGCCAGTGCAGCAGGGTCTGCCGCCAGACCGCCGCACCCGGCGGTGGCAACAAGTCGGTGGGCAGGGTGTCGTGGTCGGTCGCGGTCGCGCGATCCGACAGGTCGGGAGTGTTGGTCATGGGATTTGTCCTGAAGATGGGGTCGTGACGGGCCGCAGGGCCCGCGATCAAGCCGTCATCATCAGGGCAGGGGGTGCGCGCGGTCGCGGATCGCCGCGGCGCGCAAGGCCCGCATCCAGGCGCGCGGGCAGGGCGCGCGGCATCGCCTGCGCCACCGCCTCAGGGCTTGGCCGCCCGGCCCATCCGGGCGCGCCATCGGGGCCGTCATCCTTTTGCGGCAAGGCCAGCGCGCGGTCGGCAAGCGCCAAGGCCAGGGCGGGCGTGCCCTCGGTCAGGCGCTCGGCCGGGGCGGCGGGGCCGTGGCCGAAGCCCGGTGGCGGCAGCGGCCCCGTGCCCGCGCTCAGGCCCAGCACCACGACCAGCATCATCAGCCACCGCATCAGCGGCGGACCAAGGGAGATGGCAAGGGCAGGGGCAGGGCGCATGGCGGATCTCGGGGGCACCGCGCGGCGCGGCAGGGCAAATCTAGGGCCGGGCGCGGTGAAATACCAGTCATTCGTCTCGATCTTGAATCGCTAGAAACCGAACGGTCTCGGGACGGGCGGGCGGGGCGGCCGCTAAGGTCGGGCTGCGATCCCGAACCCCGAGGGCCCTGACGATGGCACTGCCTGATCCCACCACCGCCGCACGCCCCGAGCCCGCCGGGCTGGCGCCCGCGATGGTGCTGGCGGGTCTGGGGCTGGCCGCCCTGATCGGCGCGGCGCTGATGCGCGACGGCCCGCCGGGCCAGTTCCTGGTCCTGCTGCCGCCCGTGACGGATGCGGGGCGGGCGATGGATGCGGTCCATGCGGCCGGGGGCGGGGTGATCCGGCATGCCCGGCTGCCGGGGCTGGTGGTCGCGATCTCGGACCGGGACGATTTCCGCGACAGGATGCGGCGGCAGGGGGCGTGGATGATCCTGCCCGCGCCGGGGGATTTCGGCTGCGTCACCGCGCGGCCAGGAGGATTGTGATGAGCATCGAGCTGAACGGCCTGAGGACGCGCTATGGGCGTCTGCTGGTGATCCTGTTCTGGGCGCATGTGCCGCTTTTGGGGCTGGCGGCGCTGTGGGTGGGGCTGATGGACCCGTGGCTCGCGATGGCCTTGGGGGCGGGGCTGGCCGTGGCCTATCACCTGTGCTGGTGGCGATACGGGACGGCGCCGGTCACCCGCAACCTGTCGGCCGTGGCCTTGGTGGGCGAGCCTGCGCTGTTCCTGCTGGTCTTCGACGGGCATGGCTGGCAGATGGACATGCACATGTATTTCTATGCCGTGCTGGCGCTGAACCTGGCCTGGTTCGACCGCCGCGCGCTGATGGTGTCGGCCACGGCGATCACGCTGCATCACCTGGTGCTGTTCTATCTGCTGCCGAACGCGGTCTTCACCACCGACGGGGAACTGGCGCGGGTGCTGCTGCATGGGGCGATCGTGGCCTTCCAGACGGCGGTGCTGATCTGGGTCAGCGACAAGGTCGTGCAATCCTTCGACCGCATCGGCCGGATGAGCGACGAGATCGTCGCCAAGGGCCGGGCGCTGGAGGAACGCACCCGCGAGGCCGAGGAGGCCAACCGCGCCAAGAGCATGTTCCTGGCCAATATGAGCCACGAGATCCGCACCCCCATCAACGCGATCCTGGGGTTCTGCCATCTGGTCCAGCGCAGCCGGCTGGAGCCGCGCCAGCGCGACCAGATCGGCCGGATCAGCACGGCGGGCGGGGTCCTGCTGCGGTTGATCAACGACCTGCTGGATTTCTCCAAGAACGAGGCCGGGGCGCTGACGCTGGAACAGCGGCCTTTCGATCTGCGATCGGCCATGTCGGTGCAGGTCCAGCTGGTCGCCGACACGATGGCCGCGCGCAACCTGACGCTGCGCCAGCGCATCGACCCGTCCCTGCCGCAGGTTCTGGTCGGGGACGAGCTGCGGCTGAACCATGTCCTGCTGAACCTGCTGAGCAATGCGGTCAAGTTCGCATCCGACGGCGAGATCCTGCTGGAGGCGCGGCTGGCCGCGCCCGAGGGCGACGGCGTGCGGATCGAGATCTCGGTCACCGATTGTGGCATCGGCATGACCGAGGATCAGATCCGGCAGGTCTTCTCGCCCTTCACCCAGGCCGACAGCTCGACCACGCGGCGGTTCGGCGGCACGGGGCTGGGCCTGGCCATCTGCCGCCAGATCGTCGAGCAGATGGACGGCTGGATCCGGGTGGAAAGCCAGCCCGACCGCGGCAGCACCTTCACCTATTCCGTCAGGCTGGGCCTGGGCGATCCGGCGCTGGCCGATGCGGTCCTGCCCTGCGGGGCGATCCGGGCGCTGCGGGTGCTGGTCGCCGATGACAGCCCCATCGCCCTGAAGATGCTGGAGGAGATCTTCGCCCGCTGGCAGATGGGCGTGACCCTGACGCAGACCGGCGCCGAGGCGCTGGAGCTGATCCGGGCCGCCGATGCGCGCGGCGCGGGGTTCGACCTGGTGATCCTGGACTGGAAGATGCCCCAGATGGACGGGTTGCAGGTGCTGCGCGCACTGCCCAGGCTGGATCTGGCGCGGATGCCCGCCACGATGATCATGACCGGCCAAGGCGTCAGCGCCGTCATGCAGGAGGCCGCGGGCGAGCCGATCGACCTGTTCCTGGCCAAGCCGATCAACGCCACGACCCTGCTGGAATCGCTGCGCCAGCTCCCGCGGCTGGACGATCACGACCCCTTGGCCGATGGCGACGCGCCGACCGGGCCGCGCCTGCCCGTGACGCTGCAGGGCCAGCGCGTCCTGCTGGTCGAGGACAATGCCATCAACCGCGAGATCGCGACCGCCCTGCTGGGCGATGCCGGGGTCCAGGTGGACTGGGCCGAGAACGGTCTGATCGCCTGCCGCATGGTGGAGGAGGGGGCCGATCTCTATGCCGCGGTGCTGATGGACATGCAGATGCCCGAGATGGACGGCCTGACCGCCACGCGCCGGATCCGCCGCACGGTATCGGCCGAACGGCTGCCCATCATCGCCCTGACCGCCCATGCCTATGACGAGGAACGCCGCGCCTGCCTGGAGGCGGGGATGTGCGCCCATGTGACCAAGCCCATCGACCCCGATCACCTGATCGACATGCTGGCCCGCCATATGCGCCCCATCGCCCCGGCGGCGACTGCCGCGCCCGAGCCTTTGGTGCGGGCGGGCGATCTGCCTGACCGGCTGCCGCCCTTCGACATCGGCGCCGCCTTGGCGCGGGTGGCGGGCAAGCGCGATCTGCTGCGGCGGCTGATCCTGGCCTTCGGGCAGGGCAATCGCGACCTGGCCGACCGGATCGAGGCGGCGCTGGATCAAGGCGCCACGGAGGATGCCTGCCGCATGGCCCATACGCTGAAGGGGGTCGCGGCCTCGCTGGAGCTGTCGGCTGTGGCCCGCATCGCGGGCGCGCTGGAGGCGGCGCTGTCCTCCGGCGCCGACGGGCGGGCGATCCTGGCCGATCTGCACGCGCCCCTGGCCTTGGCGGTCGAGGCCGCGGCATCGCTGCGCCCGGCGCCCCCGCCCCTGGGCGATGCCCGCCCGGCGGTCGCGCTGGACGATGCGGCGATCGCGCCCTTGGTGGCGCGGCTGCGCGACCAGGTGCGTCGGCGCAGCATGGCCGCCCGGGGCAGCTTCGACGCCTTGGCCGAGGCGCTGCGCCTGGACCCCGCGCAGCTGGCCGATCACCCCATGCGCAGCGCGCTGCTGCGCCTGGACTATGCCGCCGCGGCCGCCCTGCTGGACGGCCCGCTC
This sequence comes from Paracoccus aestuarii, assembly GCF_028553885.1. Lineage (NCBI taxonomy): Bacteria > Pseudomonadati > Pseudomonadota > Alphaproteobacteria > Rhodobacterales > Paracoccaceae > Paracoccus > Paracoccus aestuarii. The sequence goes on along the minus strand of NZ_CP067169.1, from coordinate 2,034,852 downwards.
TTCGCCCCCGATCCCGCAAGGACCTGAACATGGATAACCGCCCCGTCATTCTGGTCATCGACGACGAGCCCGCCAATATCGAGATCGTCACCGCCGTGCTGGAGGATGATTACGACATCTGCTTCGCCCTGTCGGCGGAACAGGCCATCCCCATCGCCCATGAGGCTCGCCCGGACCTGATCCTGATGGATGTGATGATGCCGGGGATGGACGGCTATCAGCTGTGCCGGATCTTTAAGGCCGATCCCGCCCTGGCCGAGATCCCGGTGATCTTCGCTACCGCGCTCGGCGATGACGAGGCCGAGATCCGGGGCCTGGCCGTCGGCGCGATCGACTATGTGACCAAGCCGATCCGCCCCGCGGCGCTGCAGCGCCGGGTCCGCAACCATGTCCAGATGAAGCAGATGCGCGATCAGCTGGCCGATCAGGCGCTGCGCGATCCGCTGACGGGGCTGGCCAATCGCCGGATGCTGGAACGGCGCCTGCAGGCCGAATTGCTGCGCCAGGCCCGCGATGGCGGGCAGGTCGCGGTGATGATGATGGATATCGACCATTTCAAGGGCTTCAACGACAGCTATGGCCATCCGGAGGGGGACCGCTGCCTGCATGCCGTGGCATCCGCGGTGGCGGGGTCGCTGCGCCGGGCGGGCGATCTGTGCGCGCGCTACGGGGGCGAGGAATTCGCCTGCATCCTGCCCGGCACGGATCTGGACGGCGCCGTCCACATGGCCGAGGTGATCCGCGCCGCGGTCCAAGGCCTGGCCATCCCGCATCGCGCGTCGCTGGTGGCCGATGTCGTCACGCTCAGCATCGGGGTTGCGGCCGGGCGCAGCGAGGTGGGGATCACCGACCAGACCTGGCTGACCGCGGCGGACCGGATGCTCTATCGCAGCAAGCTGGCGGGGCGGAACCGGGTCAGCGCCCAGCCCCTGACATCCGGCCAGCCCGTCTCCGAGGCCGCGATCATCGACACCATCCCGCAGCGATGCGCGGGCGCGGGGGTCAAGGCGGGAATATGACGCAGGCCGGGGCCCGGAACCCAGGGCGGGCCGGGGCGTTCCGCTGGCAATGATCACACCCCCGTGAAAGGACCGTCATGCCAGACTACCGCCTCGATCCGACCGTGCTGAGACCTTGGGCGCGGGTGTTGCTGGGGGGGATCGGCCTGGTCCTGCTGGCGCTTGGCGGTGCGACGCTGTGGTTCGGGGGCCAACTGCTCTGGGCCGGGGGCAACTGGTATTACGCAATCGCGGGGCTGGCGATGCTGATCGCGGGGATCGCCCAGATCGGCGGGCTGGTGCGGGTCTCGCTGCCGATCCAGGCGCTGCTGATGGTCGGCACCGCGATCTGGTCCCTGTGGGAGATCTGGGGCAAGGGCTTTCTGCCGGCCTGGGGCGCGGATTTCGGGGCGCGGGTCGGGATCATCGCGGCGCTGTTCTTCGTCTCGGCGCTGATCGCGGCGGCGGGGACGCCCCGGGTGCATCGCGCGCCGGGCCTGTTTCGGGTGACTTTCGGCGTGGCGGCCTCGCTGGCGCTGGTCGCGGTGGGGCTGATCGCCTGGCATTGGGAACGCACGACATCGCCGTCCGACAATCTGGCCCAGGTCGAGCCGCAGCCTCTGCCCGAGGGGATGAACGGCCCGGGGGAATGGCCCGCCCATGCCGGATCGGCCAATGGCCATGCCTTCACGCCCGCGGGCCAGATCACCCCCGCCAACGTGTCGCGCATGACCGAGGTCTGGCGCGTCCAGACGGGCGACGTGCCGCCCAATGACCGGGTCTTCTATTCCGCCCAGAACACCCCGATCATGGTCGAGGGCCAGCTGTTCACCTGCACGCCCAGCAATCAGGTGATGGCGCTGGACCCGAGCTCGGGCGAGGTTCTGTGGCATTACGACCCCGAGGTCGCGCCGGAGCATATGGAATCGCTTTTCTCGGCGGCCTGCCGGACGGTCGCCCATTACCGCGTGCCCGAGGCCACGGGCCAATGCGCCGCGCGCGTCTATGTGGCCGTGGTCGATGGGCGCATGGTCGGGCTGGATGCCCAGACCGGCGCCGTCTGCCCGGATTTCGGCACGGATGGGGTGGTGGACCTGACGCTGAACATGGGCATCCAGGAAACCGGGCTGGCCTCGTCCACCTCGGGGCCGGCGCTGGTGGGTGACGCGCTGATCGTGGGTCAGCAGGTCAGCGACAACCAGCGCCGCGACGCGCCCTCGGGCGTGGTGCGGGCCTATGACGCGGCGACGGGCGATCTGCTCTGGGCCTGGGACGCGCTGCGCCAGGGTCAGGCGCAGGAGCCTCTAGCCGCGGACGAGGTCTATCCCCGCGGCACGCCGAATGTCTGGAACATCGTCAGCGGCGATCCGCAGGCGGGGCTGGTCTATATCGGCACCGGCAATTCCGCCAACGATCATTGGGGCGGCACCCGCACCGAGGAGGAGGACCGCTTCACCGCCGCCGTCGTCGCCATCGACCTGGAGACGGGCGAGACGGTCTGGGATTTCGCCACCGTCATCCATGACCTGTGGGATTACGACATCGGCGCGCAGCCGGTGGTGGGCGACGTGACCATTGCGGGCCAGACGGTGCGCGCGGTGATCCAGGCGACCAAGACCGGGTCCTTCTTCGTCTTCGACGCCGCGACGGGCGAGCCGCTGACCGATATCCGCATGACCCCCGCCCCGCAGGGCGCGCTGCCCGGCGATTGGGTGAACGAGACGCAGCCGCAATCGGTCTTCTATCCCAATGTCGCGGGTCTGCCGGGACCCGAGCCCGAGGTGATCGACGCCCGCCACGCCTTCGGCATGACGCCGGTCGATGCCGCCATGTGCCGGCTGGAATTCCAGCGCATGCGCTATGAGGGGATGTTCACGCCGCCCACCGACGATCCGGGCGGGATGCTGCTGTTCCCGGGTACGGTGGGCGGGCCGAACTGGGGCGGGATCGGCCTGGACCGGGACCGCAACATCGTGATCTCGAACCATTCGCGCCTGCCCAACAAGGTCGTGATGGTCCCGCGCGAAGATGTCGACGATCTGCCCGTCGGCATGGGCGGCGCCCGCCCCGATCAGGAGATCGCGCCGCATTACTTCTCGCCCTATGGGGTGGACCGGCCGATCTGGCTGTCGGTGCTGGACGTGCCCTGCATCGCGCCGCCTTGGGGGTTCATCGTGGCGACCGATCTGGATAGCGGCCGGATCGTCTGGCAAAAGCCCCTGGGCACGGGCTTCGACACCGGGCCGCTGGCGCTGCCGACCTTCCTGAAGCTGCCTTTGGGGACCGCCAATATCGGCGGGCCGCTGATGACGGCGACAGGGCTGACCTTCATCGCAGCCGCCCAGGACAACTGGCTGCGCGCCTTCGAGACCGAAACCGGCCGCCTGCTGTGGGAGGGTCGCCTGCCCGCCGGCGGCCAGGCATCGCCGATGAGCTATGAGGTCGACGGCCGGCAATATGTCGTCATCACGGCCACCGGCCATGAACGGCTGATGACCGAGACGGGCGATTACATCGTGGCCTTCGCGCTGGAGGACTAGACCCGCCGCCCCTGCACCCAGACCCCGCGCAGCGCGCCGGTCCGGCCGATCCGGGTGACCCGGATCACGTCGGCCCGCGCGCCGGGGGCCAGCCGGCCCCGGTCGGCCAGCCCCACCGCCGCGGCGGGGGCCTGGGTCACGGTGGCGATGCCGCGGGCCATGTCGCCCCAGCCATCCCCCAGCGCGATCGCCGCCGACAGCAGCGACGATGGCACGTAATCCGATGACAGGATGTCCAGCAGATCCGCCTCGGCCAGTTCGCTGGCGGCAATGTTGCCGCTGTGGGATCCGCCGCGGATCAGGTTCGGCGCGCCCATCATCACCCGGATGCCGTGGTCGCGGCAGGCCTGGGCGGCCTCGAAGGTGGTCGGGAATTCCGCGAAATGACAGCCATGCCCGGCGCTGACCGCCACCTGCGGCGCGGTCGTGTCGTCATGGCTGGCCAGCACCGCGCCGTAGCGGCGGGCCTCGGCCACCGCGGTTGCCTCGTGCAGATCGCCCACGCGGGCGCGCAGCGCCTGCTGTTCGGCGATATGCTGGTCGAATTCCGCATCGGTCAGGGCCTTCTTGCCCATCACGTAATCCCGCAGCTTCGAGATGTCGCGGAACTGGCGCTCGCCGGGCGTGTGATCCATCAGGCTGACGACGCCGACGCGGTCATGCGGGCCGAACTTGGCCATCTCCTCGGGCAGGGTCTGGGAACAGATCTCGGCGCGCAGATGCAGGAAATGGCTGATCCGCAGGGCGCCCTTGGCGCGCAGGTCCAGGATCTCGTCCGCCAGCGCGCGGGCATATTCGCCATAGCCTGCGGTGTTCGAGGTGACGACCGATCCCACCCGCAGCGCGTCGAAGACGGTGGTGATGCCCACGCTGGCCAGTTCGGCGTCATGGGCGATGATCGCGCTGGCATGGGGCCAGTCGACGCCGGGGCGCGGCTCGATATGGCGCTCCAGGTTGTCGGTATGCAGCTCGATCAGGCCGGGCATGACCAGGTCGCCGTCGCAGTCGATGGCGCCCGCGGGGATGGAGCGGCCATGCCCGATCTCGGCGATGCGGCCCTCGCGCAGGACCAGGTGGCCGTGGATCTCCTCGTCGGGCAGGATCAGGCGGGCATTGGCAAGGATCGTGTCGGTCATGCGGCGGGGTCCAGTCTTGTCGCGGGGTCGCAAAGCGGGTGATGTGACAGAGAACCGTCACATCCGTGTGACGGTCCGGGGCTAAGGAAAGGCCGCATGAGCGATTTCACACGATATGCCATCTATTACGCGCCCGCGCACGGGGCTTTCGCGGAAGCGGCGGCGGCCTGGCTGGGCTGGGATCTGGCGGCGGGCCGGGCGGTCGCGCAGCCCGATCTGCCGGGCCTGCCGCGCGGGGCGGCCGCGCTGACGCAGGCGCCGCGCAAGTACGGGTTTCACGGCACGATCCGCGCGCCCTTCCGGCCCGCCATCCCCGAGGATCGGCTGATCGCCGGGCTGGACGATCTGGCGGCCGGGCTGCCGCCCGCGCGCTGCGGGGCGTTGCGGCTGCGCGATCTGCACGGGTTTCTGGCGCTGATCCCCGAGGATGACGCGGCGCTGAGCGATCTGGCGGCGGCGGTGGTGCAAGGCAGCGACCCTTGGCGCGCGCCCCTGACGCCCGAGGATATCGCCCGCCGCCGCCCCGAGGCCCTGAGCCCGCGCCAGCGCGCGCTGCTGGACCGATGGGGCTATCCCTTCGTGATGGAGGAGTTCCGCTTCCATCTGACCCTGACCGACCGTCTGGATGCAGCGGAGGCTGCGGCGGTGGCGCCGGTCCTGCGCGACTGGTTCGCGCCGGTCCTGCCGGATCCCTTCATCGTCACGGATCTGTGCCTGGTGGCCGAGGATGCCTCCGGCCGGTTCCATCTGCGTCATCGCGCGACCCTGTCGGGCTGAAGCGCATCCAGCAGGCGGCGCGCGCCCTCCTCGGGGGTCGTGTCGTTCAGGATGGTCAGATGCGCGATGCCGGGCGGCATGGCGAAACCTGCGCGCTCCAGCCGGGCAGCGATGTCGGCGGCATCCTCGCGCCCGCGCGCGGCCAGGCGGGCGGTCAGCAGGGCGGCAGGCGCGGTGATCAGGATCACCCGCAGCCCGGGCAGACGCGCCACGGCCTGCGGCAGGGCCGCGCGGCTGCCGTTGAAGATCACCGGGCCGGGCCCCGCCAGCTGGTCGCGCGGGATGCCGTAGGACAGGCCATGCGCCTGCCAATCCAGCGCAAAGCGCCCCGCCACGCGCATGGCGGCAAAGGCCGCGGGGGTGACGCCCTCGAAATCCTCGCCCCCCGCCTCGGAGGGGCGGGTGATGACGCGGCGCACCAAGCACAGGTCGGGCCGGACCCGGCGCGCGGCCTCGATCAGCGTGTCCTTGCCCACGCCCGAGGGGCCGACCACCGCCGCGATCATGCCGCGCGCCCCGGCGTGAAGCCCGTGACGTCCACCAGCCGGTCGCAGACCCGGTCGCGGGCGGGCGCGTCGTGAAAGATCCCCAGGATGGCGGCGCCGCGGGCCTTGGCCTCCTCGATCAGGGTCAGGACGATGTCGCGGTTCTGGGCATCCAGGCTGGCCGTGGGTTCGTCCAGCAGAAGGCACGGGAAGTGATGCACGAAGCCGCGCGCGATGTTCACGCGCTGCTGCTCACCGCCCGAAAAGGTGGTGGGCGACAGGCCCCACAGCCTGCGCGGGATGTTCAGCCGCCAGAGCAGGCATTCGGCCCGCGCCCGCGCCTCGACCTCGGGCATGCCCAGGGCGCGCAGGGGTTCGGCCACCACATCGACGGCGGGCACGCGGGGCAGGACGCGCAGAAACTGGCTGACATGGCCGAGCGTCTCGCGCCGCAGGCGGGTGATGGCGCGCGGCTCGGCGCCGACCAGCTGGGTTCCCGCGATGCGGATGCTGCCGCCGCTGGCCAGGTAATTGCCTTGGATCATCCGCATCAGCGTGGATTTCCCCGCGCCCGACTGGCCGGTCAGGCCCACGCATTCGCCGGGGCCGACATGCAGGGCCGCGCCCGCCATGACCGGGATCACCGCGCCGCCCTGATTGTGCAGCGTGAAGGATTTGGAAAGGTTTTCGACCGCGATCATCATCACACCTGCAGGACCGAGGAGACCAGAAGCTGGGTATAGGCGTGCTGGGGATCGTCCAGCACCTGATCGGTCAGGCCCTGTTCCACCACGCGGCCCGATTTCATCACCATCAGCCGGTCCGCCAGCAGGCGCACCACCGCCAGATCATGGGTGACGATCACCACCGACAGGCCCATGTCGCGCACCAAGCCCCGCAGCAGGTCCAGCAGCCGCGCCTGCACGCTGACATCCAGCCCGCCCGTCGGCTCGTCCATGAAGACGAGGCGCGGCCCGGTCACCAGATTGCGCGCGATCTGCAACCGCTGCTGCATGCCGCCCGAAAAGGCGGTGGGGCGGTCGTCGATGCGGTCGGCGGCGATCTCGACCCGGCCCAGCCAGTCGGTCGCGGCCGCGCGGATATCGCCGTAATGGCCCGCGCCGGTGGCCATCAGCCGCTCGCCCACATTGGCGCCCGCGCTGACCCCCATGCGCAGCCCGTCGCGGGCATGCTGGTGGACATAGGCCCATTCGGTGCGGGCCAGCCTGCGGCGTTCCGTCTCGGGCAGGGCCAGCACGTCGCGGCCGTCATAGGTGACGCTGCCCGCGTCGGGCCGCTGCAACCCGGCCAGGCAGGAGAGCAGCGTGGATTTTCCCGATCCGCTTTCGCCGACGATGCCCAGCACCTCGCCCGGCCACAGATCGAAGCCCACCCCGGTGCAGCCGATCCGCGCGCCATAGCGCCGCTCCACCCCCCGGACCGACAGGATCGGCGCGCTCATGCCGCGGCCCCCCTGCGGGTCGTGCAGAAATCCGTGTCCGAGCAGACGAACATCCGGCCCCCCGCATCATCGGTGATGACCTCGTCCAGATAGCTGTCGGTCGCACCGCAGAGCGCGCAGGGCTCGTCGGGCTTGCTGGCCTCGAAGGGGTGGTCGTCGAAATCCAGGCTGACGACGTGGGTATGGGGGGGCAGGGCATAGATGCGCTGTTCCCGCCCCGCGCCGAAAAGCTGGATCGCCGGGCTGTCCGACAGCTTGGGATTGTCGAATTTCGGAATGGGCGAGGGGTCCATGACATAGCGCCCCTCGACCTTGACCGGATAGGCATAGGAGGTCGCGATCCGCCCATGCCGCGCGATGTCCTCGTAGAGCTTGACATGCATCAGCCCGTATTCCTCCAGCTCGTGCATCTTGCGGGTCTCGGTCTCGCGCGGTTCGAGGAAACGCAGGGGTTCGGGAATGGGCACCTGATAGACCAGGATCTGGCCTTGGGTCAGGGGCGTCTCGGGGATGCGGTGGCGGGTCTGGATCAGGGTCGCCTCGCGCGTGGCCTCGGTGACCGCGACGCCTGCGGTGCGCTGAAAGAACTTGCGGATGCTGACGGCGTTGGTGGTGTCGTCGGCGCCTTGGTCGATGACCTTCAGGCGGTCATCGGGCGTCAGGCAGGCGGCGGTCAGCTGCACGCCGCCCGTGCCCCAGCCATAGGGCATCGGCATCTCGCGGCTGGCGAAGGGCACCTGATAGCCGGGGATCGCCAGCGCCTTGAGGATCGCGCGGCGGATCATCCGCTTGGTCTGTTCGTCCAGATAGGCGAAGTTGTAGTCGCTCACAGCAGCCCCCGTGCGGTCAGCGCGGCCTCCAGCGCCTCGGGCGTGGTGAAGTGATGCGCCTGCATCCCTGCGGCCTGCGCGCCCGCGACGTTTTTGGGGCTGTCGTCGATGAAGAGGCACTCGGCAGGCGTGACCCCGGCCCGGTCGCAGAGCGCTGCGAAGATGCGCGGGTCGGGCTTGATGATCCCTTCCAACCCCGAGACGACGGTGACGCCGAAGGCCTGCGCCAGGCGCGGATGGGTGGCAAGGCCGATGGGCCAGGTCTCGGCCGACCAGTTGGTGATCGCGTGGATGGCAAGGCCCCGGGCGTGCAGGCGCTCCAGGATCGCCCATGTCCCCTCGATGGGTTCCGCGATCGAGGCGGCGTGGCCGGTCAGATAGGACAGGAACAGCGCGCGGTCGTCCGGGTCGGGGATCTCGGCTGCCAGATCGGCGAATGTCTCGCCCCCGTCGGCGCGCAGGTTGCGGGCCGGAAAGTTGATGCGCGCGAGGAAGGCGTCCACCGCCGCGCGGTCCTTCAGCGCGGGCAGAAAGGCCTGATGCGCGTCCCACCGGACCAGCACATTGCCAATGTCGAAGACGATGGTGGTGATGGTCATTCTGCGGCCTCCTTGAGGGTCGGGGTCTCAGTGCGCAGGCGGCGCACCAGTTCCAGCTCGGCCTGGAAATCGACGTAATGGGGCAGCTTGATGTGCTCCAGAAACCCCGTCGCCTGGATGTTGTCGCAATGGGACAGCACGAATTCCTGATCCTGCGCGGGGGCGCCGGTGAAATCCTCGCCCAATTCCTGCCAGCGCAGGGCGCGGTCGACAAGGCTCATGGCGATGGCCTTGCGTTCGGACTGGCCGAGGACCAGGCCATAGCCGCGGGTGAATTGGGGCGGCTCGGTCCGCGATCCCTTGAACTGGTTCACCGTCTCGCATTCGGTCAGCTCGATTTCTCCGATCTGGATGGTCAGGTCCAGCTCGGGGATCTCCATCTCTACCGGCACGCGGCCGATGCGCAATTCGCCGACGAAGGCATGGGTGCGCCCGTAACCGCGCTGCGTGGAATAGGCGAGCGACAGCAGGAACCCCTCATCCGCGCGGGCCAGGGCCTGAAGGCGCAGGGGGCGGGCGGCCGGCAGCTCCAGCGGTTCGCGCGTCAGGTCGGGGGCGGGGCTGTCGTCGCGGGGGCAGGCTCGATCAGCCCGTCGCGGTCGAGGATCGCCGTGACATGCGGCACCGGGGCGGGGTCCGGCGCGCCCAGTGGCGCGGGGTCCACCGAGGCGGCATCCGCGAAATCCAGCAGGCGGTGGGTATAGTCGAAGGTCGGCCCCAGCACCTGCCCCCCCGGCAGATCCTTGAACGTTGCCGAGACGCGCCGGTCCACCGCCATCGCGCCCGTATCGACCGGGACCGAGGCACCGAGCCGGGGCAGGGTGGTGCGATAGGCGCGGATCAGGAACACCGCCTCGATCAGATCGCCCCGCGCCTGCCGGATGGCCAGCGCCGCAAGGTCCGGATCATAAAGCGAGCCTTCGGCCATCACCCGGTTCACGGCCAGCGCCATCTGCGCCTTGATCTGGTCGGTCGAGATCAGGGGCAGGTCCTGGTCGCCGCGCCGCTCCTCGGCCAGCCAGGCATGGGCGTTCTGAATGGCGCGTTCGCCGCCCTTGACCGCGACATACATCAGGCGGCCTCCACGCGGGTGCTGCGCGGCAGGCAGGCCAGCCGGTCGCCGCAGGTGAAGATGAAATCCAGCCCCATCGGGAACAGCCGCCGGTTGGCCACGAAGGGCGCGGTGGCGGGCAGCGACAGGCGGGCATGATCGCGGATGCCCGGCCCGGTCAGGCGGGGGCCGTCATCGTCCAGCCGGTCCAGCTCCATGATCACCGTGGCGGATCGGTCGGGATAGTCGGGCAGGCCCTTGGGCAGGGGGTCCAGATCCAGCGGCCAGCGACCCAGAGCCAAGGCGGCGCCCTCGGGGCCGGTCAGCGGACAGCCCGCGTGAAAGCGCAGCCATGCCGCCAGGTCCGGGTCGCCCCCGGCCAGATGCACGGGCGTCGTGGGATCGGCCAGCAGCAGCAGGACGGTGGCAGCGGCGGGCGACAGGCCGGGCGCGGCGGCCCCCGACAGGGTGTGGATGCTGCCGGGGCGGGCCATCGCCTCCATCAGCGCGCGAAAGGCGGTGGCGGATTGGCGGGCGGGGTCGGTGAATCCGTGGCTCATGCATCCTCTCCGCGTTGCAGGGTGAAGAATTCGACCTTGGTCGCGGCGGCCTTGGCGGCGCGGGCGGTGCGGGCGTCCTGCGCCTCGTCCCGCAGGGCGGCGATCAGGGGGGCATGGGCCTCGGGGTCGGTCTGCATCAGCGCGTCCAGGGCTGCGGCGCGGCGTGCATGGGCGTGGCTGCGGCCTTGGACATGGCCGTGGCCTTCGGTCCCGCAGGACAGGCGCAGGGCGCAGCGGGTCACCGTCATCTCGCCGATGTTGAAGGGCGCGCCGGTCGCGGCCACGCGGCCTTGGACCATCACCGTGCCGGTTTCGGGCGCGCGCAGCAGGTCATGGGCGGGCAGGTCGGGCAGCAGCGCCGCCAGCCGGGCGGGCGTGGATCGCGCCAGGATCGACAGCCAGTCGCGGCGCGCGAAGGGGGTCTGTGACATCTTGCCGGTCCGTCCCATGTCCTATACAACTAGACAAGTGATAGCGCGGCGAGGGCCGTTTCTCAACAGGAACCTTGTGAAGTTTTCATGACCGACCGCACCCCCCTGTGGCAGGCCATCGCCGCCACCCTGCGCGCCGAGATCGAGACCGGCCATTACCGCCCCGGCACCCGCATCCCGTCGGAGGCGGCGCTGGCGGCGCGGTTCGGCGTGAACCGCCACACGGTCCGTCACGCGCTGGCCGACCTGGCCGAGGCCGGGCTGACCCATGCGCGGCGCGGCGCGGGGGTCTTCGTTCTGGCGCGGCCGACGGATTATCCCTTGGGGCGGCGGGTGCGGTTCTCGCAGAACCTGGCGGCGGCGGGGCGCAGCGGCACGCATCGCTTCACCCGGCTGGAGACCCGCCCCTGCGACGCCGGGGAGGCCGAGGCCCTGGCCCTGACCCAAGGCGATCCGGTCCATTTGGTCGAGGGGTTGTCGCTGGCCGACGATCAGCCCGTCGCGCTGTTCCGCTCCGTCCTGCCGGGGCGGCTGGAGGGGTTTCTGGAGGCCGCCCGCGACAGGCAGTCGATCACCGCCGCCTTGGCCGCATGCGGGGTCGCGGATTATACCCGGGCCAGCACCCGCATCACCGCCAAGCTGGCCAGCGCCACGCAGGGCGCGCTGCTGCAGCTGCCGCAGGGGGCGCCGATCCTGCGGTCGGTCGCGGTCAACGTGGATGGTGGCGGGCGCCCGGTGGAATACGGGCGCACCTGGTTCGCGGGCGACCGGGTGTCGCTGGTGGTCGGTTAGTCGCCGCGGATCAGCTTGCGGCGCAGCCAGCCCGACAGGTTGTCCATGGCGATGACCATGACCACGATCAGCAGGATGTAATAGGTCACCTTTTCCCAATCCTGGGTGGTCTGGATCGCTTGGGTCAGCATCAGCCCGATGCCGCCCCCGGTGATCGCGCCGATGATCGTGGCGCTGCGGGTGTTGCTCTCCAGGAAATACAGCACCTGCGAGATCAGGACCGGCATGACCTGTGGGATCACCCCGAAGCGGTAGCGCTGGATCGCGTTGGCGCCGGTGGACTGGACGCCCTCGATGGGCTTCTTGTCGACGTTTTCCAGCGCCTCCGAGAACAGCTTGCCGAAGCTGCCCGTATCGGTCAGCAGGATCGCCAGCGCGCCGGTCAGCGGCCCCGGCCCGAAGGCGCGCGACAGGATGATGGTGAAGATCAGCGCATCCACCCCGCGCACGAAGTCGAAGACCCGCCGCACCGCGAAACGCAGCCAGCGCGAGGGCGTGAAGTTCTGCGCCGCGAGGAAGGCCAGCGGCAGCGCCACGAAGGCCGCACCGAACGTGCCGAGGAAGGCCATCAACACCGTCTCGAAGATCGCCCAGGCCACGGCGCCGTGCTGCCAGATGTCGTTGGTCCAGAACTCGGACAGGGCCAGGGACAGGTTGCTGCGCCCCTCGACCAAGGGCGGGCCTGCGACGATGGTGGTCAGGACCTGGGCCGGGGACAGGCCCGAGAACGGGCTGGAGAGGTCGAAGAAGAACAGCTCCCATCCCCAGAAATAGCGCAGGGTCTCGGTCCGGGCGCGAGTGGCGGTGACGCGGCCCGCATCGGTGGTGATGGTGACGCGGGCGGGGCCTGCATTGATGAAATCGGGGGTGATGCCGTCGGGCGTGGTCAGCGTGACCTCATCGCCCACGGTCAGCGTGACGGGGCCGTAGCCGGGGATGTCATAGGTCGTCACCGGCCCGTCATAGGTGACTACATGGCCGCGGCCCAAGGCGATGGTCGTGCGCCCGCCATCCGTCGCGATCCAGTCGGGGATGCGCTTCGCGGGATAGGTCGCGCGGGCGCTGCCCTCGACGCTGACGGACAGGGCCTCGCGGCGGTTGTCGCGGGTGACATGGACCTTGTGGCTGACCGCATCGGCCAGCAGCACTGCGGCATTGTCCAGCCGCGCCCGCTGCGCCAGACCGGCCAGATCGAAGCTGATCGCGGCATAGATCAGATAGGCCAGGATCATGGCGGGGACGGCCAGCGCCACGCGGCGCTTGCGGTCCATCAGCGCGACCGTGCGCGCCTCCAGCGTGGCGGCGCTCATGCGGGGGCTCCGTGGGTCAGGCGGTGGCGGGCCAGGCCCGAGATCTGGTCCACGACGACGATCGTGGCGAAGAGCAGCAGAAAGATCGCCGCCGCCTGGTCGAACTTGCCCTGCCCGAAGGTCATGGCGTTGCGCAGCTCGTATCCGATGCCGCCCGCGCCGACGAAGCCCAGGATGGCCGAGGCGCGGATGTTGATCTCCAACCGCAGCAGGGAATAGGACAGGTAGTTGGGCGCGACCTGCGGGATCACCCCCAGCCAGATGCGCTGCGACCAGGTGGCGCCGACCGAGGCCAGCCCCTCGACCGGCTTCAGGTCCACGTTCTCGTTGACCTCCGAGAACAGCTTGCCCATCGCGCCCGCCGTATGGACGGCGATGGCGATGACGGCAGGGACCGGGCCGCCGCCCAGGATGAAGATCAGGACCAGCGCGATCACGATTTCCGGTATGGCGCGGAAGATGTCCGACAGGCGCCGCGCGACGGGCACCAGGCGCGGCCAGCGGGCCAGCCCGCGCGTGGCGGCCAGCGACAGGGCCGTGCCCGCCAGACAGCCGATCAGCGTGGCGACCAGCGCGATGTTCAGCGTCTCGATCAGGGCGGGCACGGCGGCCAGCATGTGGCCGGGCAGGTTGGTCCATTTCTGCGCGGCCTCGGTCACCAAGGCGGCGGAGAAATCGCCGATCTGGTGCAGGCCCTGCCAGAAGCCGCCCGCATTGCGGTCATCGGCCAGGCGGAAGCCCGACACCATCATCGCCACGAAGACGACGATCAGCAGCCCGCCATAGATGCGGCGTCGGCGCACCAGCCCCAGATAGTCGTCGCGGATTTCGGCCAGTGCCATGCGTCCCCCGGAAAGCAAAGGGGCCGGACCCCGGCATGGGGCCCGGCCGTGTCGGTCGGTCGGATCAGTTCATCTCGGCGCGGCGGATGGCGATGATCGTCTCGTATTCCTCGTGGGTGACGGGGGTGAAGCCCGAGGTCTCGCCCGCGGCGATGCCATAGGCGCATTCGGGGTCGGTCTCGTGCATGGCGGCGACCAGGTCGATCATGGTCTGCTTGACGTCATCGGGCAGGGCTTTGCGGATCACCACCGGGCCTTCCGGGATGGGCGAGGATTTCCAGATCTCGACGATGTCGTTCATGTCGACGATGCCCGCATCCGCGGCCTTGCGCAGGGCGCCGGAATTATAGCCGTCCTCCCATTCGCCCTGGCCGTCGGCCCAGGTCACGCCCGCGTCGAAATCGCCGTTCACGACGCCGATGATGGATTGTTCATGGCCGCCCGAAAAGGCGATGCGGCTGAAATACTCGCCCTCGGTCATGGAATAGCCCGCCTCGGGCAGTTCGACATTGGGGATCAGGAAGCCCGAGGTCGAGTTCGGGTCGGCGAAGGCGAAGGACCGACCCTGCATGTCGTCCAGCGAGGTGATGCCGCTGTCGGCGCGGGCAAAGCCGATCGAATGATAGGTATAGCTGCCATCCATGTTGGTCTTGACCAGCACCGGCTCGACCGCGTCCTCGTCGGCGACGAAGACGGCGGCATAGGCGGATGCGCCCAGCCAGGCCATGTCCAGTGACCCGCCCAGCAGGCCCTGGATCACGCCGTTGTAATCGGCGGGGGTGAACAGGCGCGTCGGCACGCCGAGCGCCTCCTCGGCATAGGCGCGCAGGCATTCGTTCGACGCCATGCGGTCCTGGGCGTTCTCGCCGCCCAGCAGGCCGATGCGAAACTCGGTGATCTCCTGCGCATGGAGCGGGGTGGCCAGGGCCGCGGTGGTGGCCAGCAGGGTCATCAGACGGGTCATCAGGGTTCTCCGGTTTTTCGGGATCAGGCCAGCATGCGGGCGGCGTATTCGGCATCCGCGCTGGTATCGGTGGGAATGGCGGTCGAGGTCGCGCTTTCGTTGAAATCCGCGTCGGCGCCATAGATGTCGCGGGCCACGCCCGTGGTCAGCTGGCCGGGCAGGCCGTCGAAGACGACGCGCCCGTCGCGCATGCCGATCACCCGGTCGCAATAGCGCCGCGCGGTGTCCAGCGTGTGCAGGTTGGCGATGACCATGCGGCCATCCTCGACATTGATGCGCTTGAGCGTGTCCATCACGATCTGGGCGTTCATCGGGTCGAGGCTGGCGATGGGTTCATCAGCCAGGATGATGCGGGGGTCCTGCATCAGGGCGCGGGCGATGGCCACGCGCTGCTGCTGGCCGCCCGACAGCGCCTCGGCGCGCTTGGGCGCCTGTTCGGCGATGCCGAGCCGGTCGAGGATCGCCAAGGCCCGCAGGATGTCGGCCCGCGGCCAGAGGTTCAGCACCGTCTGCAGCGTGGAACGGCGGTTCAGGATGCCGTGCAGCACGTTGGATACCACATCCATGCGCGGGACCAGGTTGAACTGCTGAAAGATCATCGCGCAATGGCTCTGCCATTCGCGGGCGGCGGCGCCGGTCAGGACGGCGACGTCGCGCCCCTCGACCAGGATCTGGCCCGATGTGGCGGGGGTCAGCCCGTTCATCATCCGCAGCAGCGTCGATTTCCCCGCCCCCGACCGTCCGATGATGCCCACGAAGGCCGGCCCCTCGACGCGGAAGGAGACCGCGTCCACGGCGGCCTTGCTGCCGAACAGGCGGGTGGCGTTGCGAATGTCCAGCATGGGCCCTCTCACTATCTTCGAGGGGCCGTCTAGCGGCGATGCGTGACCTTTTGCGGACGGGACGGTGACGGTGGCGTGACGGTCAGGGGGTGGGGCCGTCCAGATGCTGCATCGGGGGGCTGTCCGTGCGGCCGATCTCGGCCAGGGCGGCGCGGGCCAGGAACTGTCCGGCGCGGGCGATGTCCTCGTGCTGGGTCAGGATGCCGGGGCGGAACAGGTCCAGGACGGGAAAGGTCTCCTTGGCGAAGACGTCGATGCTGTGGCCGATCTTGTGGCCGCGCGCCTCCAGCGCGGCGATGGCGGCCATGGCGGCGCTGGGGGATGCGACGATCAGCCCGTCGATATCGGCCCCGCGCGACAGGGCGCGGTCGACGGCGCGGGCCACCGCCTCGCGCGGCGAATCGCTGGAGATGCCGTCTTCGCCATGCAGGGCGATGCCGCGGTCGTGGGCCTCGGCGGCGACGCCCTCGTGCATGTCGCGGCCATAGGTCTGGTCGCGGGGCGGGCCGATCAGCAGGATCGACCGCCGCCCGCGATCCGCCAGACGCGCCAGCGCCACCCGACCGAAGGCGTGGTTGTCATAATCGAACCAGGCATGATCGGCCTGCCAGTCCGACCGGCCATGGGTGACGAAGGGAAAGCCGCGGTCGCGCAGATAGGCGATGCGTGGGTCCTGCGGCTGGATGCGGTTCAGGATCAGCGCATCGGCCGACCGCGTCTCGACCACATAGCGGACCGGGTCCATCAGCGTCTGCCCGGGCAGTTCGGGCACCATGACCAGGTGATAGGGCGTCCCGCCGAGCCCCGCCGCGACCGATGCGATCAGCCGCGAGGTCAGCGTCAGGGCGTCATCCTCGGATGGCAGGATCAGCGCGATGACATTGGTGCGCCCGGTGCGCAGGCGCACGCCCGCGCGGTCGGGGACATAGCCCACCTGATCGGCGATGCGGCGGACATTGCGCTTGGTCTCGGCGCTGATGTCCGGCGCGTCGCCCAGGGCACGCGAGACGGTCGTCACCGCCAGCCCGCTGAGATCGGCGATCGTGCGCAGGGTGGGGCGCCGTTTCGGTGATGTCGTCATTCGGATGCCCATGCGTCGTTGCGACACGGTTGTGGCGCCGCGCGCTTGACATGTCAATCTGTAACGTTGTAGGTGCGGGGCAGGAGCGGCTGCAACGTTACAGATTCCCGTTGCAGAGAAGGAGGATCACCATGCGACCCAAGACCCGGCCCCATTTCATCCTGACGGCCACCTGCGCCGCGCTGCTGACCGGCCCTGCGCTGGCGCAGACCCCCGCGCAGGGGGGCACGCTGACCGTGCCCATCATCGCGCCGACGCTGACGGATGATTTCAACCCCTTCTCGAACGCGCAGGAGGACATGGTCCGCGGCACCATGTTCGAGCCGCTCTGGGTCCATAACGTCATGACCCGCGAGGTGGAATTCCGCCTGGCCGAGGGCTTCGATTATGCCGATGACCTGACATCCATGACGATCCGGCTGAAGGACGGCCTGACCTGGTCGGATGGCGAGGTTCTGGATGCCGAGGACGTGGCCTTCTCGCTGGCGTTGGGTCAGACGGATGCGGCGTTGGACAAGTCGGGCAAATGGTCCGACGGGCTGATCGCGGGCGTCGCGGTGGTCGATCCGCTGACCGTGCGCATCAACATGTCACGCCCGGATTCGACGCTGGACTGGTATCTGGAGCCCGCCTTCATCGTGCCCCAGCACATCTGGGCCGATGTCGAGGACAAGCTGACCTTCCGCAACCCGAACCCGGTCGGGTCCGGCCCGATCACCGAGGTCGTCTCGGCGCAGTCGAACCAGATCGAGATCTGCCGCAACCCGAACTACTACCGCGCGGCCGAGGGGCTGCCGTTCCTCGACTGCATCCGCTTCCGGCAATATTCCGACAATTCCCAGATCCAGCCCGCGCTGATGGCCGGAGAGATCGATTGGGGCGCCAATTTCATCGCCGATATCGACCGCACCTTCGTCGCCCGCGACCCGGAGAACCACCGCTACTGGTATCCGCCGAACGACCTCATCAACCTCTATGTGAACACCGCCCGCGCGCCCTTCGACAACGCCGATGTGCGCCGCGCCATGTCCATGGCGATGGACCGCGAGGCGATCGTCGATCTGGCGGGCTATGGCTATCCGACCGTCGCCACGCGCGCCACAGGCCTGGGCGATTACTTCGAGGCCTGGCTCAACGACGATCTGGACGCTGAGTTCGAGAGCCTCCTGACCTACGACCCCGATGCCGCCAACGCGCTGCTGGATCAGGCGGGTTATCTGGACAGCAACGGCGACGGGCGGCGCGAACTGCCGGACGGCACGCCCATCGGTTTCGACATCCATGTGGTGAACGGCTGGACCGACTGGATCCAGTCCGCCCAGATCATCGCCGAGAACCTGGCTGATATCGGCATCACCGCGCAGGTCCGTTCGGTCGACTGGTCGGTCTATGACGCGGCGCTGAAGGAGGGGACCTATGACGCCTCGATGTCCTGGTCGCTGGCGGCGGTCGATCCGATCCAGACCTATAACGACTATTACCACCCCGACCGCGTGGGCCAGAGCTGGCATGCCGGCCATGGCATGGCCTCGGACGATCTGGGCGCGCTGATCGACGCCTATGGCCAGACCACCGACGAGGCCGAGCGGCGCGACATCCTGGACCGCCTGATGACCTTCACGGGCGAGAACCTGCCCTTCATCCCGCTGTTCTCGAACCCGACCTGGTATCAGTACAACAGCACCCGCATCGGCGGCTGGCCCACAGCCGAGGATCCCTTCGTGCAGCCCGTCTTCTATTCCGCGGGCCGCAAGCTGATCGCCTTCGAGCGTCTCTACCAGAAGTAAGCCGCGCCAAAGGGGGGAGCCCGCCATGGCCTTCGTGATCCGTCGCCTCGCCTTCTATCTGGTGGCCGTCTTCGTGGCGATCACCTTCAACTTCCTGATCCCGCGGCTGATGCCCGGCGATCCGGTCGATGCGATGTTCGCCGCAGCCGGCGGGCGGATGCCGCCCGAGACCATCGCCGCCTATCGCGAGATGCTGGGCTTTGTCGATGCGCCGCTGTGGCAGCAATACCTGCAATACCTGCGCAGCGTGCTGATGCTGGATCTGGGCCCGTCGATCATGATGTTCCCGACCCCGGTGACGACGGTGCTGGCGGGGACGCTGCCTTGGACGGTGCTGCTGGCCGGGGCGGCCACGGTGCTGGCCATCGGGATCGGCTGCGGCTTCGGGCTCTACGCGGCCTATCACCGGGGCGGGCGCGTGGACCGCTTCGCGCCGGTGATCTGGCAGTTCGCGGCCTCAATGCCGCAGGCGGTGACCGCCTTGGCGATGTTCTTCATCTTTGCGCTGACGCTCGGCTGGTTTCCCCTGGGTTTCGGCTTCAACCCGAACCTGCGCCCCGGCTGGTCTCTGGATTTCGTGGCCAGCGTGGTGATGCATGCGGTCCTGCCGCTCTTGACGCTGCTGATCTCGATGATCGCCACCTGGGTCTTCACCATGCGCAACGCGATGGTGAACGTGCTGGGCGAGGATTACATCGCCATGGCCCGCGCCAAGGGCCTGCCCACGAACCGCATCATGCGCCGCTATGCCGCCCGCAACGCCATCCTGCCGGTGGTCACCGCCGCCTCGATGGCGCTCGGCTTTGCCGTGGCGGGGCAGGTCTTCGTCGAGACGGTCTTCAACTATCCCGGCATCGGTCAGCTGATCGTCAGGGCGGTCGCGGCGCGGGATTATCCGCTGATGCAGGCCTGTTTCCTGCTGATCGTGCTGGGGGTGCTGGCCGCCAATTTCATCGCCGACATGCTCTATGTCTGGCTCGATCCCCGTCTGCGCAGCTGAGGAGGCCGCCATGACCAAGATCCTGTCCCGCCTGACGCGGTTCTATCGCGGCAACAATGCCGGCATCATCGGCAGTGCGCTGATCGCGCTGGTGGTGGCGCTGTGCCTGGCGGCACCGCTGATCTCGCCCCATGATCCCGACCGGCGCGTGGGCCGGCCCCATCAGCCGCCCTCGGCCGAACATATCATGGGCACCACCCGCGCGGGCAAGGACGTGGCCGCGCAGGCGCTGCATGGCGGGCGTGTGTCGCTGATTGTGGCCTTGGCCGCGGCCGGGCTGACCACCGCAATCGCCTTGGCCGTGGGGGTCGGCGCGGGCTATGCGGGCGGCCGCATCGACGAAGGCCTGATGGCGGTCACCAACATCATGCTGGTCTTTCCGCAGCTTCCCCTGCTGATCATCCTCGCGGCATTCCTGGGCAATGTCGGGCCCTTCGTGATCGCGGTGATCCTGGGGCTGACCTCCTGGCCTTGGGGGGCGCGGGTGATGCGCGCCCAGACCCTGTCGCTGCGCCGCAAGGAATTCGTCACCGCGGCCGAGATCATGGGCGAGAGCCGCTGGCGCATCATCGCGGTCGAGATCCTGCCGAACCTGATCAGCCTGGCCGCGGGCATGTTCGTGGGCACCGCGCTTTACGCCATCGGCGCGCAGGCGGGGCTGGAGTTTCTGGGCCTCGGCGATCCGACCGTGGTCAGCTGGGGCACGATGCTCTACTGGGCGCAAAGCTCGCAGGCCTTCCTGGTCGGCGCTTGGTGGGAGTTTCTGGTCCCCGGCACGCTGATCGCGCTGGTGGGCGGGGGTCTGGCGCTTCTGAACATCTCGATCGACCAGGTGTCGAACCCGCGCCTGCGCACCGGCCCGCAGATGAAGCGCTGGCGCCGCATGGCCGCCACGCTGGACGCCAAGCGCCGGGAGGGCCGGGCATGACCGCGCCGCTTCTGTCCCTGCAATCGGTATCCGTCGATTACGTCACGGCGGCGGGCGATGCCCGCGCGGTGAACCGCGTGTCGCTGGACATCCATCCGGGCGAGACCTTCGGCCTTGCCGGCGAATCCGGCTGCGGGAAATCGACCTTGGCCTTTGCCATCACCCGGATGCACACGCCGCCCGCTTTGGTCACCGAAGGGCGCATCCTGTTTCAGGGCCGCGACGTGCTGGCCATGACGGATGCCGAGCTGCGCGCGTTCCGCTGGAACCAGGTCTCGATGGTGTTCCAATCGGCGATGAACGCGCTGAACCCGGTCATCACCATCGGCGAGCAGCTGACCGACGTGATCCTGGCCCATCGCCGCGTCCGCCATGACGAGGCCTGGGCGCGGGGCGAGGCGCTGCTGGAACAGGTGGGCATCGCGCGCGGGCGCATGGCCTCCTATCCGCACCAGCTGTCGGGGGGGATGCGCCAGCGCGTCGTCATCGCCATCAGCCTGGCGCTGGAGCCGAAGCTGATCGTCATGGACGAACCCACCACCGCGCTGGACGTGGTCGTGGAACGCGAGATCATGGACGAACTGGCCGTCCTGAAGCGCGAGCATGGCTTCGCCACGCTGTTCATCTCGCATGATCTGGGCCTGATGGGCGAGATCTGCGACCGCATCGGCATCATGTATGCGGGCAATCTGGTCGAGACCGGCACGGCCGCGCAGGTGCTGGACGATCCGCGCCACCCCTATACGCAGGGGCTTGTCGGGTCCTTCCCGACAATCCACGGCCCCAAGACCCGGCTGACCGGCATTCCCGGCAGCCCGGTGAACCTGCTGAAACTGCCGCAGGGCTGCAATTTCCAGGCCCGCTGCCCGGCGCGCTTCGCCCCCTGCGACCGGGTCGAGCCCGCGCTGGCCGCCGTGCCCGGCTGCCCCGGCCATCGCGCCGCCTGCCACCTGCTGACCCAAGCGCGCGAGGATGCCGCATGACCCAGATCAGCGAGATCCGCGTCGAGAACCTGATGATCGACTTTCCCGTCGGCGGCGGGCTGTTCCGGCGCGACCATATCCGCACCGCCCATGATGTCAGCCTGACGCTCCGCGCGGGCGAGGCCTTGGCCATCGTCGGCGAAAGCGGCAGCGGCAAGAGCACCACCGCCCGCGCCATCAGCCGCATCGTGAAACCGACCGCCGGGCGCATCCTGGTCGATGGGCATGACATCCTGGCGCCGGGGCGACAGCCCTCGCGGCGGGATTATGCGGCCAAGGTCCAGATGATCTTTCAGGACCCGTTCGGCTCGCTGAACCCGGTCCACACGATCCGCCACCACATCGCGCGGCCCTTGCGCCTGCATCACCCGGACCTGTCCTCCGCCCGGATCGAGGATCAGGTCATCGCCACCCTGACCCGCGTGGGCCTGTCGCCCGCCGCCCAGACCGCCGACAAATACCCGCACGAGCTGTCGGGCGGCCAGCGTCAGCGCGTGGCCATCGCGCGGGCCGTCGCGGTGGGGGCGCAATTTATCCTGGCGGATGAGCCGATCTCGATGCTGGACGTGTCGATCCGGCTCGGCATCCTGAACCTGATGGATGACATGAAGCGCGACGGGATCGGCTTCATGTACATCACCCATGACATCGCCACCGCGCGCTATTTCGCGGAACGCACGGCGGTCATGTATGTGGGCCATATGGTCGAATGGGGCGAAAGCGACAGCGTCACGCAGACCCCGTTCCACCCCTATACGCGCCTGCTGCTGGACGCGGTCCCGCAACCCGGCCGCCGCCGTCAGGCCCAGCCCCCGCAGGCCAGGCGCGCCGAGATCCCGGTCCGCCGTCCCGACAGCCGGGGCTGTCCCTTTGCCGCGCGCTGCCCCCAGATGCGCGAGATCTGCCGCGGCACGCTGCCGCCCGTCACCCAACTGAAGGACGACCATTATGTACGATGCCACCTTGCCGAAACGCGCTGAGACCATGCCGAAGCGGTCGGATTTCCCGCAGGGCTTCGTCTTTGGCGCGGCGACCGCCGCCTATCAGATCGAGGGCCATGCCTTCGGCAATGCCGGGTCGTCGCATTGGGATACCTTTGCCGCCACCGGCCGCAACGTGATCCGCAACGAGGACGGCGCGCGGGCCTGCGAGCATTACACCCGCTGGCCCGAGGATCTGGACCTGATCCGCGATGCTGGGCTGGACGCCTATCGCTTCTCGACCTCCTGGGCGCGGGTGATGCCGGATGGGGTCACGCTGAACCCCGAAGGCCTGGATTTCTACGACCGGCTGGTGGACGGGATGGTTGAACGGGGGCTGTCGCCCTATCTGACGCTCTATCACTGGGATCTGCCCTCGGCGCTGGCGGACAAGGGCGGCTGGACCAATCGCGACACGGCGCTGCGCTTTGCGGATTATTCCGCCGCCGTCATGGCGCGGATCGGCGACCGCGTAGCCCGCACCGCCACCATCAACGAGCCGTGGTGCGTCAGCTGGCTCTCGCATTTCGAGGGCCAGCACGCCCCCGGCCTGCGCGACATCCGCGCCACCGCGCGGTCCATGCACCATATCCAGCTGGCCCATGGCCTGGCCGTCCAGCGCCTGCGCGCCGAGGGGCATGACGGGCTGGGCATCGTGCTGAACTTTTCCGAGATCCTGCCCGCCGGGCCGGGCGAGGATCGGGCGGTCGACATCTCGGACGCGATCTCGAACCGCTGGTTCATCGAATCCGTGACCCGCGGCACCTATCCCGAGATCCTGCTGGAGGGTCTGGGCCGTCACATGCCCGCAAACTGGCAGGACGACATGGCCGCGATTTCATCGCCCATCGACTGGCTGGGCGTGAACTATTATTCGCGCGGCATCGTGTCCTCGGACCCCTCCGCGCCCTGGCCCTCGACCAAGGGGCATGAAGGCCCGCTGCCCAAGACCCAGATGGGCTGGGAAATCTATCCGGAGGGGTTGCGCAACCTGCTGATCCGCATGGCCCGCGACTATGTGGGCGACCTGCCCATCGTGGTGACCGAGAACGGCATGGCCTCGGCCGATGCGGTCGAGAACGGCGCCGTCTTCGACCCCGTGCGCGAGGGCTATCTGGCCTCGCATCTGAACGCCGCGCGTCAGGCGATCGAAGGGGGCGCGAATCTGCAGGGCTTCTTCTACTGGTCGCTGCTGGACAATTACGAATGGTCCTTCGGCTATGAGAAGCGCTTCGGCCTGATCCATGTCGATTTCGACACGATGGTGCGCACGCCCAAATCGTCCTGGCACCGCCTGAAGGCCGCGATGGCGCGGTGACGCGGGCAGGGGGTGGGGCAGGGCGGGGGCGGTCAGCCCCCTGCGATGCGTCCCCGTCCTGCGGCGGGCCGAAGCGGTCGCGCATGCGGGTCTCGATCTGGTCGCGGGTCAGGCGATAGGCGGCCAGCCGCGCCTCGCGGCCCTCGGCCAGGCCGGTCGGGTCCATGATGGGCCAGTATTCGACCTCCAGATGCGCATGGCGCGTCATCTCCAGCGCCATACGCTGGCTGGCCGGGGACAGGGCCACGATCAGGTCGAACTGGCTCAGATCGTCGCCCCAGTCCTGCATCTCGTCGAAGCTGCGGCTGCGATGGTTGGCCAGGGGCACGCCGATCTCGTCGCAGACGGCGATGGCGAAGCCGTCCACCTCCAGGTCGTTCCGGACCCCGGCCGATTGCACATAGGCGGCGCGGCCATAGAACTTCTTCATCATCCCCTCGGCCATGGGCGAGCGGATGGCGTTGTGGTCGCAGCAGAACAGAACCGATGAGGGGATCTTGTTCCGCGACATCCGATCAGCCCTGCGGGATCAGGGCGCAGATCAGGGTGAAGAGGCGCCGCGCCGTGTCGATGTCCAGCCCGGCTTTGCCCTCCAGCCGTTCCTGCAGCGTGCGCGCGCCCTCGTTGTGGATGCCGCGCCGGGCCATGTCGATCGCCTCGATCTGGGCGGGGGGCAGGCGCTTGACGGCGTCGAAATAGCTCTGGCAGATCTGGAAGTAATCCTTGACCACCTGCCGGAACGGCCCAAGCGACAGGTGGAATTCGGCCACCTTGTCCTGGGCCTCGGTGGTGACGTCAAAGACCAGCCGCCCCTCGCGGATGCACAGCTCCAGCACGAACGGGCCGTCGGGGGCGGGCTGGCCGTCGCGGCCCGGCACCGAAAAACTGTTATGCTCGATCAGATCGAAGATCGCGACGCGGCGTTCCTGTTCCATCTCCGGGGTGGCGGGGGCGATGGCGCTGTCGTCGATCTCGATCCGGGTGATGCGGCTCATTCCGGCAGCCTTTCGTTCAATGTCCCGAGCCGAGCCTGAACCGAAGCACCATGCGCCTGCAAGCCCTCGGATGCGGCCAGGCGCACCGCGGCGGGGCCGATCGCGGCCAATGCCCCCGGCGTCAGCCGCGCCATGGTGGTGCGCTTGAGGAAATCCATCACCGACAGGCCCGAACTGAACCGCGCCGAGCGGGCCGTGGGCAGGACGTGATTCGGCCCGCTGACATAATCGCCCACCGCCTCGGGCGTATGCGCGCCCAGAAAGATCGCGCCGGCATGGACGCATTTCGCGGCCAGCGCCTCGGGGGCGGCCACGCACAGTTCCAGATGCTCGGGCGCGATGCGGTTCGACAGGGCCGCGGCCTGATCCAGGTCGTCCACCACGATCAGCGTGCCGTAATCGCGCCAGCTGGCCCCCGCGATGGCCGCGCGCTCCAGCGTCGGGATGATGCGGTCCACCGCCTCGGCCACGGCGCGGGCCATGGCCGGATCGGTGGTGATCAGGATCGACTGCGCATCGGCGTCATGTTCGGCCTGGGCCAGCAGATCCCAGGCCAGCCATTCGGGGTTCTGGTCCGCGTCCGCGATCACCAGCACCTCGGAGGGGCCCGCGATCATGTCGATGCCCACCCGGCCAAAGACCTGCCGCTTGGCCGCCGCGACATAGGCGTTGCCCGGCCCGGTGATCTTGTCCACCGGCGCGATGGTATCGGTGCCATAGGCCATGGCCGCCACCGCCTGCGCGCCGCCGATGCGATAGATCTCATCGACCCCCGACAGCTGCGCCGCCAGCAGGACCAGCGGGTTGATCACCCCGTCCGGCGTCGGCACGCAGATGACCAGCCGTTCCACCCCCGCCACCCGCGCCGGGATCGCGTTCATCAGCACGCTGGAGGGATAGGCCGCCTGACCGCCCGGCACATAGAGCCCCGCCGCCGACACCGCCGACCAGCGCCAGCCCAGGGTCGCGCCCTCCGGGTCGGTCCAGCTGGCATCCTCGGGCATCTGGCGGGCGTGATAGGCGCGGATGCGTTCGGCCGCCAAGGCCAGGGCGGCGCGGTCCTCGGGGGTGACGCGGGCGATCTGGGCCTCGATCTCCTCGGGCGCGAAACGCAGCGTCGCGGGCGTCAGCGACAGCCGGTCGAAGCGCGCGGTCAGCGCGCAGACCGCCGCATCGCCGCGGTCGCGCACATCGCGGATGATGGCCGTCACCGCATCGTTCACATCGGTCGAAACCTCGCGCTTGGCCGACAGCATCGCGCGGAAGCCCTGTTCGAAATCCGCATCGCGCGCGTTCAGAAAGACCGGCATCATCATCCCCTTCATGTTGCGCGCGACCTAACCCGCCCGCGCGCCCGTCTCAAGCACCAAGGCCCCCGGGCAAGGTGACGCGGGCCCTATTCGGGATGCGAGGGCGCCTTGCCCGAGACCGCGCGATGCGGCCGTGTCACGTCGCGCAGATCCAGGTTGATGCATTCCACCTCGGCCAGGATCGTGCCGTCGCCCGCGAAATCCAGCGTCAGGCGGCCGGTGCCGTCCTCGCCCGGCTGCCAGCGGATCGCCAGCAGCGACAGCACGGTGCCCTCGTCGCGGTCCACGCCGTCGCTGACCACGCGCATCACGTCGCCGATGACCAGGACCGATCGCACGCGTTCGAAGTCGCGGCCCTGGGCCTGTGCGTCGGTCGCGTCCTCCCACCGGAAGCGCGTGAGCAGCAGGGCCAGACGCCGCGCCTTGGCGTCATGGCTGATGTCGCCGGCGGTCAGGACCGCGTCCTGGACCAGCGAAGACAGGATGCGCAGGTCCACCTCGTCCTCGGCCCTCAGGGCCAGGGGGCGGGGGTCGGCATCGGCAAAGCGGGCATCCTCAGTCATGCGGGTCCTCCTTCACGCGTTCGATATGGGCGCCCACGCCGCGCAGCTTGCGCACGACATGCTCATAGCCCCGGTCCAGGTGATAGACGCGGCTGACCGTCGTGGTTCCCTCGGCCGCCATCCCCGCCAGGATCAGGCTGACCGAGGCGCGCAGATCCGTCGCCATGACGGGCGCGCCGCGCAGCGTCTCGACGCCCGTGACGGTGGCATGGCCGCCCTGCACCTCGATCTGGGCGCCCATGCGGGTCAGTTCCGGCGCATGCATGAAGCGGTTCTCGAAGATCGTCTCCTCCAGGACCGAGGTGCCCTCGGCCAGGCACATCAGCGCCATGAACTGGGCCTGAAGGTCGGTCGGAAAGCCCGGGAAGGGTTCGGTGCGGACATTCACCGCGCGCACACGGCCGTTGGGCCGGGCGACCCGGATGCCGCGTGCGGTCTCCTCCACGGTCAGGCCGGCCTCGTCCAGCTTCTCGCAGAAGGCCGCCAGCAGCTCGATCCGCCCGCCCAGCAGCTCGACCTCGCCGCCGCACATGGCCGGCGCCAGCATATAGGTCCCCAGCTCGATCCGGTCGGTGACGACCGGATGGGTGGCGCCGTGCAGCGCATCGACGCCCTCGATGGTGATGGTGCCGGTGCCCTCTCCCTCGATCCGCGAACCCATCGCGCGCAGGCAGCGGGCCAGGTCCACGATCTCGGGCTCGCGCGCGGCGTTCTTCAGGACGGTCGTGCCGCGGGCCAGGGTCGCGGCCATCAGCGCGTTCTCGGTCGCGCCGACCGAGACGACGGGAAATTCGAAGACCGCGCCCCGCAGCCCGCCCGCGGGCGCCTTGGCATGGACATAGCCGTCGCGCAGGTCCAGCGCCGCGCCCATCGCCTCCAGCGCCCGCAGATGCAGGTCCACCGGCCGCGCCCCGATCGCGCAGCCCCCGGGCAGCGACACCTCGGCCACCCCGTCGCGCGCCAGCAGCGGCCCCAGCACCAGGATCGAGGCGCGCATCTTGCGCACGATGTCGTATTCCGCCCGGTGGCTGGTCAGCGCATGGCTGGACAGGGCCAGCACCTGGCCGTCCTGCAGGCTGGCGACCTCGGCCCCGAGCGATCCCAGCAGCGCCGTCATGGTGCGGATGTCCGACAGGCGCGGCGCGTTGGTCAGCGTCAGCGGCTGGTCCGTCAGCAGCGTCGCCGGCATCAGCGTCAGGCAGGCGTTCTTGGCGCCCGCGATGGGAATTTCCCCCTGCAACGGGCCGTTCCCCGTCACGACGATCTGGTCCATCAGCTGTCCTTGCCTGTATCGCCGCCCGTCTGCGGGGCGGTCGTGTTATCCTCGGACCCCGCCCGGGCGCGGGCCTGTTCCTTGCGCCGCGCCAGATTCGCCCGCAGCGCCTGTTTCAGGCGTGCGTCGCGGCTGTCGGGTCGCTTGGGGCCATCGCGTCGGTCGTCGGTCATGGCTGACCTGTTAGCGCCCCGCGCGCCCCGCGTCCAGCAAACGCGACGCGCCCCCGCGGTCCTGCGGAATTTTCGCGAAATTTTCCGCCGACCCCTCTTGCGCCTCCCCGCGGCCCGGTCTAAACGCCCCTTCACCGGCGCTGTGGTAGCTCAGTGGTAGAGCACACCCTTGGTAAGGGTGAGGTCGAGAGTTCAATCCTCTCTCACAGCACCATATCATCCCCATGATATGACCGCCCCACGACCCAGGGCTGAACCCATCCCCGCCGCGCACGTTTCCTTCCCCAGAAGGAGGCCGCCATGACCGACCCGTCCCGTGATCCCGCATCCCTCGACCGCTTCGTGACCGCGCAGCGCGGCACCCATGACGCGGCGCTGGCCCAGCTGCGGCGGGGCCGCAAGACCGGGCACTGGATGTGGTTCGTCTTTCCCCAGCTGCGCGGGCTCGGCCGGTCGCAGACCGCGCAGGTCTTCGGCATCGCCGATCTGGACGAGGCCCGCGACTATCTGGCCCATCCGATCCTGGGGCCGCGGCTGCGGGACTGCACCGCCGCGATGCTGGGCCATGACGCCCTGACGGCCGAGGATATCCTGGGCCCCGTGGATGCGATGAAGCTGCGATCCTCGGCGACGCTCTTCGCCGCTGCGGGGCAGGGTCCCGAACCGTTCGATCGGGTGATCGCGCAATTTTACGGCGGGCAGCCCTGTCAGGCGACGCTGGCGATGCTGGGGCGGGGCGGGGCGCGATGACGGTCCTGCACACGCCGGACGGGCGCTATATCGTGGTGCGGGGACGGCTGTGGCGGGCGGCGGATCCCTCGCTGGACCCGGATCTGCGCGCGGATCTGGTCTCGGCGCTGATGGATGCGCGGCGGGCGGTCAAGGATGCCAAGGCCGCCGCCGATCCCGAGGCCGAGGCGCGGGCGCGGCGCGCCGTGGACGATGCCAAGACCCGCTTGGGCGAACGCGGCCCGGTCTGGTGGACGGACGGCGCGCCGGACCTGAACCGCCGGATGATCCGCGACACCCCCTATGCGGACTGGTTCGAGGGGCTGGGCTGACCGGTCAGGCCCCGGCCAGCACATGCACCATCACGGCGGCAAAGAAGACCGCGCTGGCCGTCATGACAAAGCCGTGCCAGATCGTCCGGTGGAACCGCAGCCGGGGCGAGACATAGAAGCCGAACCCCGCCGTATAGAGGATCCCCCCCGCCAGGATCAGCCCGAAGGCGCGCGAGGACATGTCCGCGAACAGCGCCCCCCCGGCCACCGCGCCGGACCATCCCATCACCAGATAGAGCGTGATGGCCGCCCCCCGGAACCGGTTCGGCGCCAGGCTGCGCAGCCCGGCCCCCAGCAGCGCGCAGCCCCAGATCCACACCAGGAACCAGCCTGCGGGCTGGGCGGCGGCCAAGGCAAAGGCGGTATAGGTCCCCGCGATCTTCAGATAGATCGCCGAATGGTCCATCTGGCGCAGCATCTCGGACCAGCGCGCCGAATGCGCCATGTTGTAGAGCGTCGAACACAGGATCATCGCCACCAGCGTCGCGCCATAGATCGACACCCCGACCAGCGCCAGCCCTCCGGCCTGCGCCCAGGTCAGCGTGATCAGCACGGGCACCGCCATCAGCGCGGCGGCCAGCCCGACCGCATGCACCATCATGTCCGACAAAGTCTCGGCGCGGCTGTAGCCGGCGCGCTGCGGCATCATGAGGGGCATGGTTCGGTCCTGAGGTTGCGCGGCGACCATAATCGGAATGGGCCCGGTATGAAATGGATGACCGTGCCTGTCGGCCAGCGGCGCATTGACGCCCGCGGGCGGCGCTCAGCGCCAGTCCCGGATCAGGGCGGGCAGCGCCTCGATCAGGTCGTCGGCGATCAGGCCCGGGCCGTGCAGGCGGGCGGCGGCGCCGTGCAGGCGGACGGCCAGGCATGCGGCCTCGAATCCCGGCAGGCCGCGGGCCATCAGCCCGGTGATCAGGCCCGCCAGCACGTCGCCCGCGCCGGCGGTGGCCAGCCACGGAAGATGCGGGTCCGAATGGATCGCAGCCCGGCCGTCGGGGGCGGCGATGACGGTGTCGGGGCCCTTCAGCAGGACGGTGGCACCAATGCGGGCCGCGGCCCTGTGTAGGGTGGCCAGCTTGCCCGGAGCATCCGGCGCGTCGTCGGACAGGCACTGCGCAAGGTCCGGGAATAGGCGCGCGAATTCGCCCTGATGCGGGGTCAGGACCGTGTCGCGGGGCAAGGGGCCCGGCGCGCGGGCCCAGGCCGTCAGCGCATCGGCATCCAGCACCGTCGGGCGGTCGGCCGCGACGATCGCGGGCAGCAGCGCGGCCGCGCGATCCGTCCCGCAGGCGGGGCCGATGCAGACGGCCAGCGCGCGGCGGTCGGAGAGGGGGGCCTCCAGCGCCCGGGCGTCATCGGCGAGGCGACACATCAGCGCATCGGGCGGGCCCGCGTGATCGGACAGGGCCGATGCGGGCGGGGCCAGCGTCACCAGCCCCGCCCCCACGCGCAGCGCAGCACGAGCCGCCAGCCGGGCCGCGCCACCATGGCCCGGGGGCCCGGCCACCACCAGCGCCGCGCCATGGGTGAACTTGTGCCCCGCGGGCGCGGCGGTCTTGCGCAGCCACTCCCCGCGCGCCGGATCGCCCGGATGGCCGAGCCTGGGCCACAGCGCCGTGATCCGCCCCCTGCGCCGGAAGGCCGACAGGCCGATATCCGCGACGACCAGCCGCCCGCAGAGTGCAGGGCCTGCCTCCAGCAGGTGGCCGGGGCGGGGGCTGTCGAAGGTGACGGTCATCGCGGCGCGGGGCATGTCATCAGGCAGGGCGCCGCGCGGATGGCCGGGCAGGATGCCGCGATCGAGGCAGAGCCCGCTCGGCCCGTCCACCGCCACGACGGTCAACCCGACCATCGCCGTCAGAATCGCCCGGATGGCGGGATCGGGCGGGCGCGACAGGCCCGCGCCCAGCATCGCGTCGATCACCAGATCGGGGCGGGGGCCGCTGCGGAAGGTCGCGGCATCCAGCGGCTCGACCGGGCCGGGCCAGCGGGCGCGGGCGGCCGCGGCGTCGCCGCCCGGCCGGGTGGGCGCGCCCAGCACCCGCACCCGCCAGCCCGCCTCGGCCAGGCTGCGCGCCACGACATAGCCGTCACCGCCATTGTTGCCCGCACCGCAGAGCACCGTGACCCGCCCCGCCCGGGGCCAGTCCAGCCGCACCCGGTCCGCCACCGCCCGCCCCGCCCGCGTCATCAGGTTCAGCCCCGATGCGACCCCGCTGCCCATTGCCGCGGATTCCATGGCGCGCATTTGGGCGGTGGTGACGATTTCAGCGCCCTCGAGCATCGGCATTGACCATTCCTTGTGCTGTGTGTCTAATTTATGGGCAGTTCGCCCGGACAAACCCCGCCCGGATCGACAAGTTCATGCTGGCGCATTTACGCCGTGGATCAAACGCGCCAATCAATCAGCAGGCAAGCCGCGAGGAAGGGTCAATTGCGATGAAGAAGATCGAGGCGATCATCAAGCCGTTCAAGCTGGACGATGTGAAGGAGGCGCTGCAGGAAGTCGGCGTGCAGGGCCTGTCCGTCACCGAGGTCAAGGGCTTCGGGCGCCAGAAGGGTCACACCGAGCTTTATCGCGGCGCGGAATACGTGGTCGATTTCCTGCCCAAGGTGAAGATCGAGATGGTCCTGCCCGACGATCAGGTCGAGGCCGCCATCGAGGCCATCGTGGGTGCCGCCCGCACGGAAAAGATCGGCGACGGCAAGATCTTCGTGCTGCCCGTCGAACAGGCCATCCGCATCCGCACCGGCGAGACCGGCGACGACGCGGTCTGATTGCGGCCCGAGGCCACGCATGAAACCCATGGACGGTTCCCGGACCAGCCCCAAGGGCGGCCGGGTCCCGACGACGCAGAAAGGGAAGAGATGACTATCAAGGACGTTCTGAAGATGATCGAGGATGAAGACATCGCCTATGTCGATGTCCGCTTCACCGATCCCAAGGGCAAGCTGCAGCACGTGACGCTGGACCGCGACCTGGTCGACGAGGACTTCTTCGAGGAAGGCTTCATGTTTGACGGCAGCTCGATCGCGGGCTGGAAGTCGATCGACCAGTCGGACATGAAGCTGATCCCCGATCCCAGCTCGGTCTATATCGATCCGTTCTATGCCGAAAAGACGCTCTGCGTGCATTGCAACGTCGCCGAACCCGACACGGGCGAGGCATACAGCCGCGATCCGCGCGGCACCGCCGCCAAGGCCGAGGCCTATCTGAAATCGACCGGCATCGGCGACACCGCCTATTTCGGTCCCGAGGCCGAGTTCTTCCTGTTCGACGACGTGCGCTATTCCGTGACGCCGCAGAAGGTCAGCTTCCAGATCGACGCCAGCGACGCCGCCTGGAACACCGACACCGAATACGAGATGGGTAATACCGGCCATCGCGCGGCCCACAAGGGCGGCTATTTCCCGGTCAACCCGGTCGATGCGGCCCAGGACATCCGCGGCGAGATGCTGTCCACCATGAAGCGCATGGGGATGAAGGTCGACAAGCACCACCACGAGGTCGCATCCGCCCAGCACGAGCTGGGGCTGATCTTCGGCGGTCTGGTCGAACAGGCCGACAACATCCAGAAATACAAATACGTCATCCACAACGTGGCCCATGCCTATGGCAAGTCCGCGACCTTCATGCCCAAGCCCATGAAGGGCGACAACGGCTCGGGGATGCACGTCAACATGTCGATCTGGAAGGACGGCAAGCCGCTCTTCGCGGGCGACAAATATGCCGACCTCAGCCAGGAGGCGCTCTATTTCATCGGCGGCATCCTGAAGCATGCCAAGGCGCTGAACGCGCTGACGAACCCGTCGACCAACAGCTACAAGCGCCTGATCCCGGGCTTCGAGGCGCCTGTGCTGCGCGCCTTCTCGGCCCGCAACCGGTCGGGCTGCGTGCGGATCCCGTGGACGGAATCGCCCAAGGCCAAGCGCGTCGAGGCCCGCTTCCCCGATCCGGCGGCCAACCCCTATCTGTGCTTTGCGGCCCTGCTGATGGCGGGCCTGGACGGGATCAAGAACAAGATCGACCCGGGCCCGGCATCCGACAAGGACCTCTACGACCTGCCGCCCGAGGAACTGGCCGAGATCCCGACCGTCTGCGGGTCCCTGCGCGAGGCGCTGGAGGAGCTGGAGAAGGACATGGACTTCCTGCTGCAGGGCGACGTCTTCACCCGCGACCAGCTGGAGGGCTACATCGCCCTGAAATGGGAAGAGGTCTATGCCTATGAGCATACGCCCCACCCGGTCGAATACGCGCTGTATTACAGCTGCTGATCCACCGGTCAGCGAACGGATCGGGGGCGGCCTGCGGGCCGCCCCCTTTTTTGGTCATTCGGCCGCGATCGCCTCGGCGGTCGGATAATCGACATAGCCCTTGGCGCCGCCCTCGTAGAAGGTCGAGGGGTCCTGTTCGTTCAGGTCCAGCCCCCGGCGGAAACGCTCGACCAGGTCCGGGGTCGCGATGAAATCGCGCCCGAAGGCCACCGCATCGGCGCGACCCTCGGCCAGCAGGGCCTGGGCGCTGTCGCGGGTCAGGCCCTCATTGGCGATGACCGGGCCGCCGAAGGCGTCGCGGATCGCGTCCAGCAGGCTGTCCGGGGCCAGATGCTCGCGCAGGAACAGGAAGGCCACGCCGCGTTCGCGCATCCGCCGCGCGACATGCGTGAAGAGCGCGCGCGGATCGCTGTCGCCCATGTCATGGCTGTCGCCGCGCGGCGCCAGATGCACGCCCACGCGGTCGGCGCCCCAGACACCGATCACGGCATCGGCGATCTCCTCCAGCAGGCGGGTGCGGTTCTCGATGCTGCCGCCATAGCGGTCGTCGCGCGCATTGCTGCGGTCCTGCAGGAACTGGTCGATCAGATAGCCGTTCGCGGCATGGATCTCGACCCCGTCAAAGCCCGCATGGCGGGCATTCTCGGCCGCCTGGCGATAGGCCTCGACGATGCCGGGGATTTCGTCCGTGGCCAGCGCGCGGGGCGTGACATAGGGGCGCTTGGGGCGCAGCAGGCTGACATGGCCGCCCGGCTGGATGGCCGAGGGCGCGACCGGGGTCTGGCCGTCCAGCAGTTCGGGATCGGAGATCCTGCCCACATGCCACAGCTGCGAAAAGATCAGCCCGCCGCGTTCATGGACCCGCGCGGTGACCTTGGACCAGCCCGCCACCTGCGCCTCGGACCACAGGCCCGGCGTGTCGCGATAGCCGACGCCCATGGGGGTGACGCTGGTCGCCTCGGCCAGGATCAGGCCGGCGCCGGCGCGCTGGCCGTAATATTCGGCGATCAGATCGCCCGGCACGCGGTCGGCCTCGGCGCGGCTGCGGGTCAGGGGGGCCATCACGATCCGGTTGCGCAGGGTCACCGCGCCCAGGGTCAGGCTGTCGAACATCGAGGACATCGCGTCCTCCTTCTTGCTGTTGCGTGTCATGTCGGGGGCCGCTTTGGCCCGGGCTGCTGAACTGTTGGCGGCGGGGGGGGATTTCAAGACCCCCGGCCACGGCGTCACATGGGCGTCAGCCATGCGAAATTTCGGCATATCTTGTTCCCGCCATCTTCCCTCACACGATATCTGACCGTATTCAGAACCCATGGATATCCTGCTTCTGACCAGTTTCACTGCCGTGCTGTTCCTGCTGATCGCGGCGGCGGAGCCGCTGGCGGCGCGCATCTCGGTGCCGTTCAGCGTGATGCTGGCCGCGGTGGGCATCCTGATCGGCGGCGGCGCGATCCTGTTTCTGCGCACCGACCTGACCGACACGCTGAACCCCATCGCCGAGGGCATCCTGTCCCTGCCGATCCGGTCCAGCGTCTTCATGTATGTGTTCCTGCCCACGCTGATCTTTCAGGCGACGCTGGAGATGAACATCCGGCGGATGCTGGATGACTGGGTGCCGATCCTGACCTTGGCGGTGGTGGCGGTGGTCGCGGCGACCATGACCATCGGCTATGCGCTGCATTGGGCGGGGGTGCCGCTGATGGTGGGCCTGCTGATCGGGGCGATCGTGTCCACGACCGATCCTTCGGCCGTGGTCAGCATCTTCCGCAGCCTGTCGGCCCCCAAGCGCCTGGCCCGCATCGTCGAGGGCGAGAGCCTGCTGAACGACGCCGCCGCCATCGCGCTGTTCGGCCTGTTCATGAGCTATGTGATGCTGGGCGTGCCGAACCCCACGCTGATCGAGGCCTTGGGCCAGTTCCCCGAACTGATCCTGGGCGGCGTGTTGGCGGGCTGGGTCGTGGCGCGGATCGCGGTGGCGCTGATGGGCCTTTTCGCGCGGTTCGAGACGGCGCAGATCTCGGTCTCGGTCGCCGTGCCCTATCTGGCCTATATCGGGGCGGAACAGCTCTTGGGCGCATCGGGTGTGATCGCGGTCGTGGTCGCGGGGGTGACGCTGAACTTCATGGGGCCGGGGCGGCTGGCGCCGGCCTTCTGGGTCAACCTGCGCGAGGTCTGGGGCCTGCTGGCGCATTGGGCGGGGGCGCTGATCTTCATCCTGGCCGCCCTGCTGATCCCGCGCCTGCTGGGCGAGGTGCGGCTGACCGACCTGTTCCTGGTGGGGGTGGTGATCGTCGCGGCCTTCGTGGCGCGGGCGCTGATCCTGTTCGTGCTGCTGCCGGTGCTGACGGGGCTGCGCCTGTCGCCGCGCATCCAGCGGCCCTATCGCGTGGCGATCATGTGGGGGGGGCTGCGCGGCGCCGTCACGCTGGCCTTGGCGCTGGCCGTCACCGAAAGCCTGCGCGTCCCGGTCGAGACCAAGCGCCTGGTCGGCATCCTGGCCACGGGCTTCACGCTGTTCACGCTGATCGTGCAGGGGACGACGCTGCGATCGGTGATCGGCCTTCTGGGCCTGGACCGCCTGTCGCCGCTGGACCGGGCGCTGTCCAACCAGGTCGTCGCCGTCGCCCTGCAATCCGTGCGCGAAGGCGTGGCATCGGCCACCGAGAATTACGACCTGACGCGCGAGACCGTGCGTTCCGAGGCCAAGCGTTTCGCAGCGCGGCTCGACGATGCCGTCGCCCGCGCCGAGGCCGAGGACAATGCCGAGATCCTGGACCGCGACCGCATCACCTTGGGCCTGATCGCGCTGGCGGGCCATGAACGCGAGGTCATCCTGCAGCGGTTCCGCGAACGCGCCATCTCGGCCCGGCTGTCGGAACAGGCGCTGTTCGACGCCGACCGCCTGATCGAGGGTGCGCGGTCGGGCGGGCGCACCGGATACCAGCGCGCTTCGCGCAGCGCGCTCGGCTATGGGCCGGCCTTCCGGCTGGCGGCGTTCCTGCGCAACCGGCTCGGGATCGGGCGGTTCCTGGCGCGGATGACCGCCGACCGCTTCGAGATGCTGCTGGCAAAGCGGCTGATCCTGCGCGACCTTCACGGCTTCATCGACCGGCGCATCCGCCGCATCCATGGCCGCCGGGTGGCCGAACTGCTGCATGAATTGCTGAACCGCCGGATCGAGGCGGTCGAGACCGCGCTGGAGGGTCTGCGCCTGCAATATCCCGGCTATGCCGAGGAGCTGGAGCGCCGCTTCATCCGCCGCACCGCGCTGCGGCTGGAGGAGCGCGAATACAACGCCATGCGCGAGGACGGGCTGATCGGATCCGAGGTCCATACCCAGCTGATGGCCGACATCACCCGCCGCCGCCAGCAGACCGAAAGCCGACCCAAGCTGGACCTGGCGCTACGCAAGAACGAGCTGGTGCGCCAGTTCCCGCTGTTCTCGGACCTGGACGATGCGGAGCTGCGCCGCCTGACGCGGGTGCTGCGCACGCGATACGTCAATGCGGGCCATGTGATCACGCGCAAGGACACGCCCGCGCGGTCGGTCTTCTTCGTGGCCTCGGGGGCGGTCGAACAGCAGGTCGCGGGCCAGGTCACGCGCCTCGGCCGGGGCGAGATGTTCGGCCAGATGGGCGTGCTGACCAGCCGCATCCGCCGGACCGAGGCCCGCGCCATCACCCCCACCAGCCTGCTGGTCCTGGACGAGGAGGGGTTCCGCCGCCTGCTGAAGCGCTCGCCCGCGCTGCGTCAGGCGGTGCGCGACAGCGTGGTGGGCAAGGCATCCGCGGGCGAGGTCCTGCGCCTGCCGGAATTCCGTCTGGACGCGCAATCGCCCTCGATCCCCGGCGGGCGGGCCGGGGCCGCGGATGCGGCGGCCGAACCCGCCGAACCGCTTGGCGGGGACGCGCCGAAGGGCTAGAACGGCGGTCCGAAGGACCACAGGAGGCCCGCATGGACCAGTCGCAGACCACCGCCCGCATCGCCCGCCGCATCGCGGGTGAAATCGGTGCCACCCCCGCCCAGGTGGGCGCGGCCACCGATCTGCTGGACGGGGGCGCCACGGTCCCCTTCATCGCCCGTTACCGCAAGGAGGCGACGGGCGGCCTGGACGACACCCAGCTGCGGACCCTGGCCGAACGCCTGTCCTATCTGCGCGAGATGGAGGCGCGGCGCGCCGCGATCCTGGGCGCCATCCGCGACCAGGGCAAGCTGACCGACGACCTGGCCCGGACGATCGCGGGCGCCGAGACCAAGGCCGCGCTGGAGGACATCTATCTGCCCTTCAAGCCCAAGCGCCGCACCAAGGCGATGATCGCGCGCGAGAACGGGTTGGAGCCGCTGCTGCGCGCCATCCAGGCAGACCCGCGCAGCGATCCGGCGGCGCTGGCCCCGCGCTTCGTCACCGGCCCGGTCGAGACGCCCAAGGCCGCGCTGGAGGGCGCCCGCGACATCCTTGTCGAGGAGCTGTCCGAGCGCGCCGACCTTCTGGGCCGGCTGCGCGACTTTATGCGCAGCCATGCCGTGATCCGCGCGCGCCTGGTCCCCGGCAAGGAGCAGGAGGGCGCGAAGTTCAGCGACTATTTCGACCATGCCGAGCCTTGGGCCCGCATCCCGGGCCACCGCGCCCTGGCCATCCTGCGCGCCGCCAAGGAGGAGGTCGTGACGCTGGAGATCGCAGCCCCCGAGGATCAGGCCGACCGCCCGGAGGGGATCACCGCCCAGGCCCTGGGCCAGCTGGGGCAGGGGCCGGGCGCGGATTGGCTGCGCCAGATGGCGGGCTGGGCCTGGCGGGTGCGGCTGTCGAACACGATGTATATCGACCTGCTGACCGAGCTGCGCACCCGCGCCCATGCCGAGGCGATCGGCGTCTTTGCCCGCAACCTGCGCGACCTGCTGCTGGCCGCCCCCGCGGGCCCGCGCGCCGTTCTGGGCCTGGATCCCGGCATCCGCACCGGCTGCAAGATCGCGGTGGTCGATCCGACCGGCAAGCTGCTGGACACGGCCACCATCTATCCCTTCCAGCCCAAGAACGACCTGCGCGGGGCCGAGGCGAGCCTGGCCATGCTGATCCAGCGCCACGGCGTCGATCTGATCGCCATCGGCAATGGCACCGCCAGCCGCGAAAGCGAAAGGCTGGTGGCCGATGTCCTCAAACGCCTGCCCAAGGGGGTGCGCGCGCCGACCAAGGTGATCGTCTCGGAGGCCGGCGCCTCGGTCTATTCCGCATCCGAGCTGGCGGCGAAGGAGTTTCCGGACCTGGATGTCAGCCTGCGCGGCGCGGTCAGCATCGCGCGCCGTCTGCAGGACCCGCTGGCGGAACTGGTCAAGGTCCCGCCCCAATCCATCGGCGTGGGCCAGTACCAGCATGACGTGGACCAGCGCCAGCTGGCCCGCGCGCTGGAGGGCGTGGTCGAGGATGCAGTGAACGCCGTGGGCGTGGATCTGAACACCGCATCGGCGCCGCTTCTGGCGCATGTGGCGGGCTTGGGCCCGTCCCTGGCGCAGAACATCGTGGCCCATCGCGACGCGACCGGGCCCTTTCCGTCCCGCGCCGCGCTGAAGAAGGTCGCGGGCCTCGGCCCCAAGGCGTTCCAGCAATGCGCGGGCTTTCTGCGCGTGCCGGGCGGGACCGAGCCGCTGGACGCCTCGGCCGTCCACCCGGAGGCTTACGGCGTCGCGCGCCGCATCGTCGCCGCCTGCGGGCGCGATCTGCGGGCCGTGATGGGCGATGCCGCGACGCTGAAGACGCTGCGCGCGCAGGATTTCGTGACCGAGGATTTCGGCCTGCCCACCGTGCGCGACATCCTGGCCGAGCTGGAAAAGCCCGGCCGCGACCCGCGCCCCGGTTTCGTCACCGCGAACTTCGCGGACGGGGTCGAGGCGATCGGCGACCTGCGCCCCGGCATGGCGCTGGAGGGGACGGTGACCAATGTCGCGGCCTTCGGCGCCTTTGTCGATATCGGCGTGCATCAGGACGGTCTGGTCCATGTCAGCCAGCTGGCCGACCGTTTCGTGCGTGACCCGCATGAGGTGGTCAAGGCCGGCGACGTGGTCCGCGTCCGCGTGACCGAGGTTGACGTGGCCCGCAAGCGCATCGGCCTGACCATGCGCAAGGATATGCCCGCCCAAGGCGACCGGCCGAGGCCCGCCCAGACCCCGAAGCCCGCGCGCCCACAATCGGCCGCCCCCC
Source organism: Paracoccus aestuarii (assembly GCF_028553885.1). Classification (NCBI taxonomy): domain Bacteria; kingdom Pseudomonadati; phylum Pseudomonadota; class Alphaproteobacteria; order Rhodobacterales; family Paracoccaceae; genus Paracoccus; species Paracoccus aestuarii. The sequence continues at coordinate 1,995,310 of NZ_CP067169.1, read as the reverse complement.
GCGATGCCGGGCCGGGCAGCTTCGGCTCGGCCTTGGCCGATGCCCTGCGCCGGAGGTGAGGCGATGAACCCGCTGGACGATGCCGCGCACCGCGCCTTCCTGATCGCCGACGCGCATCGGGCGCTGGATTTCTTCGATGCCAGCCTGCGGCCCCAAGGCGGGTTCCATGCACTGGATCACGACGGCACCCCCTTGGACGGCCCGCAGGAATTGCACGTCACCACGCGCATGGTCCATTGCCAGGCCTTGGCCCAGATGGCCGGGCGGGACGACCGCGCGGGGGTGATGGATCACGGGATGCAGGCGCTGTGGCACCTGCATCGCGACGCGGATCACGGCGGCTATCACTGGGCGCTGCGCGACGGGCAGCCGGTCGAGGGGCCGAAGCTGGCCTATGGCCATGTCTTTGTCCTGCTGGCGGCTTCGGGCGCGCTGATGCGGGGCCATCCGCTGGCGCGTCCGCTTTTCGACGACATCACCCGGGTCCTGGACGCGCATTTCTGGGACGAGGATGCGGGCCTTTTCCGCGACGAGTTCACCCGCGACTGGCGGCCCTTTTCGACCTATCGCGGGATGAACGCGAACATGCACGGGGTTGAGGCGCTGCTGGCCGCGCATGAGGCGACGGGGGCGCGGGTCTTTCTGGACCGCGCGGGGCGGATCCTGGATTTCTTCGTCACGCGGCAGGCCGCGGCGCGGGACTGGCGCATCCCCGAACATTATGGCGCCGATTGGCGGCCCGACCCGGATTATGCCGGCGATCCCATGTTCCGCCCCGCGGGCACAACGCCCGGCCACAGCGTCGAGATGGCGCGGCTGACCCTGCACTGGTGGGACCTGGCCGGGCGCCCGGATGACGGCACGCCGGACCGGGCGCGGGCGCTGGTCGACCGTGCGCTGGCCGATGCCTGGGATGCCGAACAGGGGGGCTTGGCCTATACGATCGCCATCGGCGGCGGCGTCGCGGATCCCGCGCGTTACTGGTGGCCCGTGACCGAGGCGATCGGCGCGCTGGCCGCGCTGCTGAAGCTGGACCCCCGGCCCGGTGATGCAGACTGGTATCGGCGGCTGTGGGATTTCGCGGACCGGCGGCTGATCGATCACGCGCGGGGCGGCTGGTTCCCGCAGGCCGGTCCGGACGGTCCGGTTCAGGACGGCCATTTCGCGGGCAAGCCCGATCTCTACCATGCGTTGCAAGCCGATCTGCTGCCGCTCGCGCCGGGGCTGTCGCGGCAGATGGGCGATTTGTCGCAGGCCCGGCCCCTGCGGCTGACGGAGCGCGTCGGCTGACGCTTGGCGCTTGACAGGGCCGGGCGATGGCCACAAGCCTTGACGATAGTCGCCCGCATTGCAGCATCACCGATTTCGGGAACGTCCTGACCCATGGTTGCCATCGATCCGAACATCCGTGCCCTCGACCTGCTGGGCGGGGCCGAGGCCGGGTTTGCCCTGTCGGTCCTGGATTCCTCGCCCGACTGCATCAAGATCCTGGATCTGGACGGCCAGCTGCGGTTCATGAACGGCAATGGCCTCTGCGCGATTGAGATCGACGATTTCGCATCCGTCGACCGCCGCGCCTGGCCCGCGCTGTGGCCCGCCGCCGCCCATCACCTGCTGAACGGCGCGTTGGAGGCCGCCCGTCAGGGCCAGGTCACCCGGTTCGAGGCCTTCTGCCCCACCGCCAAGGGCACGCCCCGCTGGTGGCATGTGACCGTGTCGCCCATCCGCGACCGGTCCGGCGCGGTCACCCGCATCCTCGCCTCGTCGCGCGACGTGACCGACATGGCCGAGGCCCGCGCCCGGCTGGAGGAGGAGATCGCCAAGAAGGACGCCGCCATCGCCCGCCAGAAGGTGCTGATGGGCGAGATCGACCACCGGGTGAAGAACAGCTTCGCCTCGGTGATCGGGCTGTTGCGGATGCAGGCGCGGATGCAGTCGACGGGCTAGGGCGCGCCGCAGCTGCTGGACGCGGCAAACCGGATCGCGACCCTGGCGCGGGTGCATGACCAGCTTTATCTGGACCCCGGGGCGCGGGACCTGTCGCTGCGCGACTATGTCGCGGGGCTGGCCGCCGATCTGGCGCAGGCGCTGAACGTGCGTGTCAGCACGCATGACCGGCTGGACGAGGGGCACCGCGTCTCGCCCGGGCAGGCGGCGGCGATCGGCCAGATCCTGGCCGAGCTGATCGGCAATGCCGCCAAGCACGGCCATCCCGGCCACCATCCCAGCATGGAGCTGACGCTGGAACAGCAGGGCCGCCAGCTGCGGCTGAGCCTGGTCGATGACGGCCCCGGCCAGCCCGAGGGGTTCGACCCCGACCATTCCAGCGGGCTGGGGATGCAGATCTGCCTGATCTATGCCCGCCAGATGGACGGTCGGCTGGATCACGGCGCGGGTCCGGAAGGCGGCGCGCGGTTCGACGTGACGCTGCGTCTGGATGACGGCATCGCGGCCTGACCCGCATGGTCCCGGCGGGACCCGTTGACATCGGCGCGGGCGGCGGGCACCGCTCGACCGCGCTTCCCTCAGCCCGACAGGAGAATTCGATGCGGATGAAGATCGACGTGACGCTGGACTATGCCATGAGCAATCCCGGTCCGGCCTTGCTGGTGATCGAGGCCGCGGGCGTGCAGGGCCAGGTGCTGAACCGCGCCACCATCGACCTGGGCAACCCCCAGAAGCTGGCCCGTGTCCCCGCCGAGGAAGGCATCGGCGAGCGGCTGATCCTGCGCGTGGCCGAACGCCTGACCTGCCGCTATTCGGCCGAGGTCGAGGTGACGCGCCCGCGCCCCGATCTGCGCAGCCTGCGCGCCGCCGAGATGGAGGACATGCCCGGCGACGCGCTGCGCTATCTGCTGCCCTCGCGCTATTGCCAGGCCGAGCGGTTCACCCATTTCACCGGATCGCGGTTCGAGGGGCTGACCGGCGGCGCCCTGGTCGCCGAGATGCGCGATTGGGTCGAGCGCAACCTGGACTATGTGGCGGGCGCCAGCGACGGCAACACGACCGCGGCGGACACCTTCCTGGACCGGCGGGGGGTGTGCCGCGACTATGCGCATCTGCTGGTCGCGCTGTGCCGGGCGGCCCAGATCCCCGCGCGCATCGCCAGCGTCTATGCGCCCCCGGTCCATCCGCAGGATTTCCATGCCGTGGCGCAGGTCTATCTGAACCATGAATGGCACCTGGTCGATCCGACCGGCATGGCCACGGCCGATCAGATGGCGCTGGTGGCGGTGGGCCGCGATGCGACCGACGTTGCGTTCCTGACGACCGTCTCGGACACGGAGCTGGTCACGCAGCGGGTCGAGGTGACGCCGCTCTGACCTTTCAGATCAGGGCCAGGGCCAGCAGGCCCAGCCCGGCCAGCGCCACCGCCCGCCGGATCAGCGCGATCCCGCGGGCCAGATCGGCCGGGCCGGGATCGGGCGCGCCGGCGTTCAGCCACGGTTCCTCCGCGACGCGGTCGCCATAGACGCGCGGCCCCGACAGGCGGATGCCGAGCGCGCCCGCCATCGCGCCTTCGGGCCAGCCGGCATTGGGGGACCGATGCGCCCCCGCATCGCGCCAGGCCACCGTCCAGGCCGCCCGCCGCCCCGATGCCAGCGCGATCAGCCCCGCCGTCAGCCGCGCCGGGATCAGGTTGGCCGCATCGTCCAGCCGCGCCGCGACCATGCCGAAATCTGCATGGCGCGGGGTGCGGTGGCCGATCATCGAATCCATCGTGTTGATCGCCTTGTAGGCCGCAATCCCCGGCAGCCCGCCCACCGCCGCCCAGAACAGCGGTGCGATGATGCCGTCGCTGGCATTCTCGGCCAGGCTCTCCAGGCTGGCGCGGGACAGGGCGGCGGCGTCGGCGCGGCGCAGGTCGCGCCCCACGATCATCGCCGTCGCCGCCCGCGCCCCCGCGATGTCGCCCGCCCGCAGCGGGACCAGAACCGCGCGCAGATGCTGGTCCAGCGACCGCGCCGCGACCAAAGGCCATGCCAGCACTGCCGCCACCCACGGCCCCAGCCAGGCCTGCAGCAGGGCCGCGGGCACCACCGCCGCGGCCAGGACCAGCACCACCGTCATCGCCCCCTTGGCCCGGCGCGCGGCCCCCCGGTTCAGCCCCCGGTCCAGCGCCGCGATCAGCCGCCCGGCCCAGGTGACGGGGTGGCCCACGCGCCGGAACCAGGCCGCGGGCCAGCCGATCAGCGCATCCAGGATCAGCGCCGTCAGCGCGATCGCGGCCATCAGGCGGCCCCGAGGGTGATGTTGGTCGCCTCGACGGCCCAATCGGACCCGGCGCGGCGCAGGACGGTCATCGACAGCGGATCGACCGAAAAGGCCAGCGCGGCGGGCCCCACCACCATCGACAGCGCCGCGCGCACGGTGCCCGCATGGGCCACGATCAGCGTGTCGCGATCCAGCCCGCGCAGCAACGGGACGACCCGGGCCGCCATGTCGTCGAAGCTTTCGGCGCCCTCCGGCCGGTGGCGGGCCAAGGCCTGGGGCGGCAGGGGCCCCAGATCGGGCAGGCGGTCGAAGGGCAGGCCCTGCCACGCGCCCAAGTCCTGTTCCCACAGCGCGGGCTCCGCCCGGTCGGGTGTCAGTGACAGGGCCGCCGCCGTCTGGCGACAGCGCAGCGCCGGGCTGACCAGCACCTGCGCACCGCGGGGCAGGTGCGGCGCCAGCGCCCCCGCGCCCGTGCAATCGGCGGGCAGGTCGCGCCGGCCCACCACGCGGCCGTCGCCGATGATCGGTGCATGGCGCAGGATGGTCAGCCGCATCACGTCCCCCATGGGTTCAACCGCCCCTGATTGGCCCGCCCGGCGGATGGCCGCAAGGCCGCTTGACGCAGGGGGCTGCGGCGCGCAGCCTTCTTGACGCGGCATGGCCCGCTGAGATATTGAAATGAACAAGCGTTCAATAACCGGGGAGGGGGGATCGCGATGTTCTCGAAGGGCATGGAATTCGATCTGGGCGATGACGTGAACGCGCTGCGCGACATGGTGCATCGGTGGGCGCAGGACCGCGTCGCGCCCCTGGCCGCCGAAACCGACCGCAGCAACGCCTTTCCCAACCAGCTCTGGACCGAGATGGGCGATCTGGGCCTGCTGGGCATCACCGTGGCCGAGGAGTTCGGCGGCGCGGGCATGGGCTATCTGGCCCATGTCATCGCCACCGAGGAGATTGCGCGGGCCAGCGCCTCGATCAGCCTGTCCTATGGGGCGCATTCGAATCTCTGCGTGAACCAGATCAAGCTGAACGGCACGGATGAACAGCGCGCGAAATACCTGCCCGACCTGTGCAGCGGCAAGGCGGTCGGCGCCTTGGCCATGTCCGAGGAGGGCGCGGGCAGCGATGTCGTCGGCATGAAGCTGCGGGCCGAGAAGCGGAACGACCGCTATGTGCTGAACGGCAGCAAATACTGGATCACCAACGCGCCCGACGCGCAGACGCTGGTCGTCTATGCCAAGACCGACCCGGATGCGGGGTCCAAGGGCATCACGGCCTTCATCGTCGAACGCGGCATGGCGGGGTTTTCGACCAGCCCGCATTTCGACAAGCTGGGGATGCGCGGGTCGAACACGGGCGAGCTGATCTTCGAAAATTGCGAGATCCCCTTCGAGAACGTCCTCGGCGAGGAGGGGCGCGGCGTGCGCGTCCTGATGTCGGGGCTGGATTACGAACGCGTGGTCCTGTCGGGGATCGGCACGGGCATCATGGCCGCCTGCCTGGACGAGGTGATGCCCTATGTCGCCGAACGCCGCCAGTTCGGCCAGCCGATTGGGTCCTTCCAGCTGATGCAGGCCAAGATCGCCGACATGTATGTCGCGCTGAACACCGCGCGGGCCTATGTCTACGAGGTCGCGCGGGCCTGCGATGCGGGCCGCGTGACGCGCCAGGACGCGGCGGGGGCGGTGCTCTATGCCAGCGAACAGGCGATGGTGCAGGCCCATCAGGCCGTCCAGGCCATGGGCGGGGCAGGTTTCCTGAACGACAGCGCCGTCAGCCGCCTGTTCCGCGACGCCAAGTTGATGGAGATCGGCGCCGGCACCAGCGAGATCCGGCGCATGCTGATCGGGCGCGAGCTGGTGGGCCTGGTCTGATGCGCGCGCTGCTGGCCTTGGCGCTGATGGCGGCCCCGGCCTGGGCGCAGGATCCGCCGCCTTTCGATCCCGCCCCGGTCCTGGCCTGCCTGGAGGAGGATGGCCAGGACTGCCCGGGCCTGGCCGCCGCCGCCTGCATGGAGGGGCCGGGCGGGTCATCGACCTATGGCATGAGCTATTGCCTGGGGCAGGAGCTGGATTTCTGGGACGCGCGCCTGAACGAGGCCTATGGCCGCGTCGGCGAACAGGCGGATGCCGCGGATGCGGAACAGGACCGCTTGGGATACCAGGCCCCGCAGCAGCGCCCGGCCCTGCGCGACATGCAGCGCGCCTGGATCGCGTTACGCGACGCCTCCTGCAGCTACGAGGCGTCGCGTTGGGGCGGTGGCACCGGGGCGGGCCCGGCCTATGCGGAATGCGCGCTGAGCCTGACCGCGCGGCAGGCGATGCTGCTGGACGGCTATCTGCGCGAAGGTCCGTGACATGGCGCGGCTGCTGCATCACGCCGACCATGCGCGGCTGCGCCGGGATTTCCGCTGGACCTTGCCCGACCGGCTGAACATGGCCGATCAATGCCTGGCCCATGCGCCGGACCGCGTGGCGATCATCGAGCATGACGGCGCGCCCCGGCCGGTGACCTTCGGCGCGCTGGCCGCGATGACCGCCCGGCTGGCCCATGCGATCGGGGCGGCTGCGGGCGACCGGGTGGGGGTGCTTCGGACGCAATCGGCCTGGACGGCGGCGGCGCATCTGGCGGTGTGGAAATCGGCGGCGATCTCGGTGCCGCTGTTCAAGCTCTTCGGGCCCGACGCGCTGGACCTGCGGCTGACCGATGCGGGCGTCACGACCGTCATCACCGACCCGGAGGGGCGCGCCATGCTGGCCCCGTTCCCCCATCTGCGCGTGATCGTCCCCGAGGACGGCCTGGCCGATGCCGGCCCCTTCGCCACGCGCCCCACCGGCCCCGAGGATCCGGCGGTGATCATCTACACCTCCGGCACGACGGGGGCGCCCAAGGGCGCGCTGCACGGGCACCGGATGCTGACCGGCCACCTGCCCGGGGTCGAGATGTCGCATGACCTGCTGGGCCAGCCCGGCGACGTGATCTGGACGCCCGCGGACTGGGCCTGGATTGGCGGGCTGTTCGATGTGGCGATGCCGGGGCTGGCGCTCGGGGTGCCGGTCGTGGCCGCCCGGATGCCGAAATTCGACCCGGATGCCGTGGCCCGGCTGATCGCGGATTGCGCCATCCGCAACGTCTTCTTTCCGCCGACCGCGCTGAAGATGCTGAAGGCCGCGGGGGTCACCCTGCCGGGGCTGCGCAGCGTCGCATCCGGGGGCGAGACGCTCGGCGCGCCGATGCTGGATTGGGGGCGCGAGGCCTTCGGGCTGACCATCAACGAATTCTACGGCCAGACGGAATGCAACATGGTCGCATCCTCGGCCTCGGCGATGTTTCCGCCGCGCCCCGGTGCCATCGGCAAGGCCGTGCCCGGATTCGACGTGGCCGTGATCGACGATGCGGGCCAACCCACGGATGCCGAGGGCGACATCGCCATCCGTCGCGGCGCGGGGTCGATGATGCTGGGCTATTGGCGGAACGCTGATGCGACGGCGGCCAAGTTCCGCGGCGACTGGATGGTGACCGGGGACCGGGGCGTGATCCAGGACGGATACATCCGCTTCAAGGGCCGCGACGACGACGTGATCACATCCGCCGGTTACCGCATCGGCCCGTCGGAGATCGAGGATTGCCTGCTGCGCCATCCCGCCGTCGCGCAGGCGGGGGTGATCGGCAAGCCCGACCCGATCCGGACCGAGATCGTCAAGGCCTATGTCGTCCTGCGCGCGGGCCATGCGCCCTCGGACGCGCTGGCCGCTGAGTTGCAGGACCATGCCCGACGGCTCTGCGCCGCCCATTCCTATCCGCGAGAGATCGCCTTTCTGGACGCGCTGCCCCTGACCGTCACCGGCAAGGTGATGCGGCGCGAATTGCGACAACTGGCCTTGGCCGAGGAGACCGCCCGATGAAACTGAGCTCTGCCGCGCTACCCTCCTCGGACGCCTTCCGCGCCAATCGCGAGGCCCATCTGGCCATGCTGGACCAGGTGCGCGAGGCCGCCCAGGCCGCCGCCGCCGGGGGCGGCCCCAAGGCGTTGGAACGTCACACCAGCCGCGGCAAGATGCCCCCGCGCGAACGGGTGGCGAACCTGCTGGATCCCGGCTCGCCCTTCCTGGAGGTGGGCGCGACCGCCGCGCATGGCATGTATGACGGCGCGGCCCCTGCGGCGGGGGTGATCGCGGGCGTGGGCCTTGTCCATGGCCAGCAGGTGATGGTCGTGGCCAATGACGCGACGGTCAAGGGCGGCACCTATTACCCAATGACGGTCAAGAAACACCTGCGCGCGCAGGAGATCGCCGAGGAATGCCATCTGCCCTGCCTCTATCTGGTCGATAGCGGCGGCGCGAACCTGCCCAACCAAGACGAGGTGTTCCCCGACCGCGACCATTTCGGGCGCATCTTCTTCAACCAGGCGCGGATGTCGGCCAAGGGCATCCCTCAGATCGCCGTGGTCATGGGATCCTGCACCGCCGGCGGGGCCTATGTGCCCGCCATGTCGGATGTGACCATCATCGTGCGCGGGCAGGGCACGATCTTTCTGGCCGGTCCCCCCTTGGTCAAGGCCGCGACGGGCGAGGTCGTCACCGCCGAGGATCTGGGCGGCGGCGACGTGCATACCCGCCTGTCCGGCGTGGCCGATTACCTGGCCGAGGATGACGCCCATGCCCTGGCCATGGCGCGCCGCGCCGTCAGCCATCTGAACCGGCGCATGCCCGACACAGTGCTGTGGCAATCGCCCGAACCCCCCGCCTACGATCCGGCCGAGATCCTGGGCGTCGTGCCCGCCGATCTGCGCACCCCCTATGACATCCGCGAGGTGATCGCCCGGATCGTCGACGGATCGCGCTTCGACGAGTTCAAGGCGCGCTTCGGCGAGACGCTGGTGACGGGCTTTGCCCATGTCGAGGGCTGCCCCGTGGGCATCGTCGCCAATAATGGCGTGCTGTTTTCCGAGGCCGCGCAGAAGGGCGCGCATTTCATCGAACTGTGCAGCCAGCGCGGCATCCCGCTGGTCTTCCTGCAGAACATCACCGGCTTCATGGTCGGCCGCAAATATGAAAACGAAGGCATCGCGCGGCACGGCGCCAAGATGGTCACGGCGGTGGCCACCACCAATGTGCCCAAGATCACCATGCTGGTCGGCGGCAGCTTCGGCGCGGGCAATTACGGCATGTCGGGCCGGGCCTACAGCCCCCGCTTCCTGTGGACCTGGCCCAACAGCCGGATCAGCGTCATGGGCGGCGAACAGGCGGCGGGCGTGCTGGCCACGGTGCGCCGCGACGGGATCGAACGCGCGGGCGGCCAATGGTCGGCCGAGGAGGAGGCCGAATTCAAGCGCCCCACCATCGAGATGTTCGAACGGCAGAGCCACCCGCTCTATGCCTCGGCGCGGCTCTGGGATGACGGGATCGTGGATCCGCGCCTGTCGCGCGAGGTGCTGGCCCTGTCCCTGCGCGCCAGCCTGAATGCGCCCATCGAGCCGACGCGCTTCGGCCTGTTCCGGATGTGAGGGGAACGCCATGTTCGACAAGATCCTGATCGCCAATCGCGGCGAGATCGCCTGCCGCGTCATCGACACCTGCCGCCGGATGGGGGTGGCGACGGTCGCCGTCTATTCCGATGCCGACCGCGCCGCCCGCCATGTCGAGATGGCCGACGAGGCGGTGCATCTGGGCGGCCCGGCCCCCGCCGACAGCTATCTGCGCGGCGACCGGGTCATCGCGGCGGCGCGCGCCACGGGGGCGCAGGCGATCCATCCGGGCTATGGCTTTCTGTCCGAGAACCCGGATTTCGTCGATGCCGTCACCGCGGCGGGGCTGGTCTTCATCGGCCCCTCGGCCGATGCGATCCGGGCGATGGGGCTGAAGGATGCCGCCAAGGCGCTGATGGAACAGGCGGGCGTGCCGGTCGTGCCGGGCTATCACGGCACGGATCAGGACCCGGGCCATCTGGCGGATCAGGCCGCGCGGATCGGCTATCCGGTGCTGATCAAGGCCGTGGCGGGCGGCGGCGGCAAGGGGATGCGGCGCGTCGACGACCCCGCCCGCTTTGCCGAGGCGCTGAACAGCGCGCGGGCCGAGGCGCAGGGCGCCTTCGGCAACCCCGCCGTGCTGATCGAGAAATACATCCTCCAGCCCCGCCATATCGAGATGCAGGTCTTCGGCGACGGCAGCCGCGCCGTGCATCTCTACGAACGCGACTGTTCGCTGCAGCGCCGCCACCAGAAGGTGATCGAGGAGGCCCCGGCCCCCGGCATGACGCCGGAGGTCCGCCGCGCCATGGGCGACGCCGCCGTGCGCGCCGCCGAGGCGATCGGCTATGCCGGGGCAGGCACGATCGAATTCATCGTGGACGGCGCCGACGGCCTGCGCCCCGACGGCTTCTGGTTCATGGAGATGAACACCCGCCTGCAGGTGGAACACCCCGTGACCGAGGCGATCACCGGCATCGACCTGGTCGAATGGCAGCTGCGCGTGGCCAGCGGCGAATCCCTGCCCGCCCGACAGGAGGAGATCACGGTCACCGGCCATGCCTTCGAGGCGCGGCTCTATGCCGAGGACGTGCCGGCGGGGTTCCTGCCTGCCACGGGGCGGCTGGCGCATCTGCGCTTTCCCGATGCCGCGCGGATCGAGACAGGGGTGCGGCCCGGCGACGTGATCAGCCCCTGGTATGATCCGATGATCGCCAAGGTGGTGACGCATGGCCCGACCCGCGCCGTGGCGCTGCAGGCGCTGGAACGCGCGCTGGTCGATACCGAGGTCGCGGGGTCGGTCACCAATATCGACTTCCTGATCGCCTTGGCCCGCCATCCGGGCTTTAGGCGCGGCGATGTCGATACCGGCCTGATCGCCCGCGACATGAATGCCCTGCTGGCCCAGCCCGATGGCGATGCCCGGGCCATGGTGCTGGGGGTGATCGGCCTGGCCGGTCTGGCCGATCCGGGCAGGCGCGGGGGCGTGACCCTGTGGCAGCCGCTGCGCCGGACCGTGACATGGGATGGTGGCCAGGCCCTGCTGGAGGTTCTGGGCCCCGGCGCCGCCCGCGTCACGCTGGACCGCCCGCACGAGGTCCGCTGGCAGGGCGGGCGCTGGTGGGTGGATGGCGATCTCTGCCGCGACCGGATCGTGGCGCATGATGCGGGGATCAGCGTCTTCGGCGGGCGGGTCGTGCATCTGACCGCGCTGGACCCCTTGGACCGCCAAGGCGCGGATGGCGGCGGCGACGGGCTGACGCGGTCGCCCATGCCGGGGCTGGTGCGCGCGGTGGACGTGGCCGCGGGCCAGGCCGTGCGCGCCGGCGACCGCCTGGCCGTGCTGGAGGCGATGAAGATGGAACATGCCCTGACCGCGCTGCGCGACGGCGTCGTGGCCGAGGTGCTGGTGGCCGCGGGCGATCAGGTCGAGGCCGGCGCCCCCCTGATCCGGCTGGAGCCCGAGGATGGCTGAGCGGGTCGAGATTTTCGAGATGGGCCCCCGCGACGGGCTGCAGAACGAGGCGCGGCTGATCCCCGCCGCCGACAAGATCGCGCTGGTCGACATGCTGTCGGCCGCGGGCTTCGCGCATATCGAGGTGACCAGCTTCGTCCCCGCGGCCTGGGTGCCGCAGATGGCCGACGGCGCGCAGGTCATGGCCGGGATCGCGCGGCGGGCGGGCGTCCGCTATGCGGCGCTGACGCCGAACCTGCGCGGCTATCACGCGGCGCGGGCGGCGGGGGCGGACATGGTGGCGGTCTTTGCCAGCGCCTCGGAAGGGTTCAGCCGGGCGAACCTGAACGCCTCGATCGCCGACAGCCTGACGCGGATGGAACCCGTCGCGGCGCAGGCGCGGGCCGACGGGGTTGGCCTGCGCGGCTATGTCAGCGTGGTGACGGATTGCCCCTTCGACGGGCCGACCCCGCCCGATGCGGTGGCCCGCGTCGCCGCCGCCCTGCGCGACATGGGCTGCGACCAGATCAGTTTGGGCGACACGATCGGCCAGGCCCGCCCGGAGGCCATAGACGCGATGCTGGCCGCCGTGCTGGAGGAGCTGCCCGCCGACCGGCTGGCCGGGCATTACCACGACACGGCCGGGCGGGCGCTGGCCAATGTCGATGCCAGCCTGGCGCGCGGGCTGCGGGTCTTCGACGCGGCGGTGGGGGGGCTGGGGGGCTGTCCCTATGCGCCCGGCGCTGCGGGCAATGTCGCGACCGAGGCCTTGGCCGACCATCTGGCCGCCCGGGGCTATGACCACGGCCTGGACAGGGCCGCCATCCGCCGGGCCGCCGATTTCGCCCGCAGCCTCAGAAAGCGTCCCGATGCCTGAGACGATCCGCATCGACACCGATGACCGCGGCGTGGCCACCCTGTGGCTGGCCCGCGCCGACAAGCACAACGCCCTGTCGCGCCCGATGATGGACGAGCTGACCCAGGCCGCCGCCGATCTGGGCGCGGATCCCCGCGTGCGCGTGGTGATCCTGGCGGCCGAGGGCGCCAGCTTCTGCGCGGGCGGCGATCTGGGCTGGATGCGCCAGCAGATGCAGGCTGACGAGGCCACCCGCCGCGAGGGCGCGCGGGCGCTGGCCGGCATGCTGTCGGCGCTGAACCTGATCCCCAAGCCGGTCATCGCGCGGGTCCAGGGCAATGCCTTTGGCGGCGGGGTGGGGATGATGGCGGTCAGCGATATCGTCATCGCCGCGGACCAGGCGCGGTTCGGGCTGACCGAGGTGCGGCTCGGGCTGATCCCGGCGACGATCGGCCCCTATGTCCTGGCCCGCATGGGCGAGCCTGCGGCCCGGCGGGTGTTCTTTTCCGCGCGCCTCTTCGATGCGGCCGAGGCGCAGGCGCTGAACCTGGTGGCCCGTGTCACCACCCCGGATGCCTTGGACGCCGCCGTCGAGGCCGAGGTCGCGCCCTTTCTGCAGGCCGCCCCCGGCGCGGTGGCCGCCGCCAAGGCCCAGTGCCGCGCGCTCGGGCCGCGCATTGACCGCGATGTGATCGAGGACAGCATCGACCGCTTGGTCGCGGTCTGGGAAGGCACCGAGGCGCCGGAAGGCATCGCCGCCTTCTTCGACCGCCGCAAGCCCGCTTGGCAGGCATGAAAAAGGCCCGCCGCGGAATGCGCGGCGGGCCCCCGGACCGATCGCCTTGCGATCACATCCCCTGATAGAGCGGGTAGCGCGCGCAGAGCTCCTTGACCTCGGCCGCGACGCGGGCCTCGATCTCGGCATTGCCGTCCTCGCCATGGGCGGCCAGGCCGTCCACGACCTCGACGATCCAGCGGGCGATCTGGCGGAACTCGGCCTCGGCGAAGCCGCGGGTGGTGCCGGCGGGGGCGCCCAAGCGGATGCCCGAGGTCACGAAGGGCTTTTCGGGGTCGAAAGGCACGCCGTTCTTGTTGCAGGTGATATGAGCGCGGCCCAAGGCGGCCTCGGTCGCCTTGCCGGTCACCTTCTTGGGGCGCAGGTCGGCCAGGCACAGATGGTTGTCGGTGCCGCCCGAGACGATGTCGATGCCGCCCTTCATCAGCTCATCCGCCATGGCCTGGGCGTTCTTGACCACCTGCTGGGCATAGGTCTTGAATTCCGGGCGCAGCGCCTCGCCGAAGGCCACGGCCTTGGCGGCGATCACATGCATCAAGGGGCCGCCCTGCAGGCCGGGGAAGACGGCGCTGTTCACCTTCTTGGCGATCTCGGCGTCATTGGTCAGGATCAGACCGCCCCGCGGTCCGCGCAGCGATTTATGCGTGGTCGAGGTGACCACATGCGCATGCGGCACCGGCGAGGGATGCGCCCCGCCCGCGACCAGCCCGGCGATATGGGCCATGTCGACCATCAGATAGGCGCCGACCTCGTCCGCGATGGCGCGGAAGGCGGCCCAGTCCCAGGTGCGGCTGTAGGCGGTGCCGCCCGCGATGATCAGCTTGGGCTTGTTCTGGCGGGCGCTTTCGGCGATCGCCTCCATGTCCAGCTGCTGGTCCTGCTGGCGCACGCCATAGCTGACCACGTTGAACCACTTGCCCGACATGTTGACGGGCGATCCGTGGGTCAGGTGGCCGCCGGAATTCAGGTCCAGCCCCATGAACGTGTCGCCGGGCTGCAGCAGGGCCAGGAACACGGCCTGGTTCATCTGGCTGCCGCTGTTGGGCTGGACATTGGCATATTCGCAGCCGAACAGCTCCTTGGCGCGCTCGATCGCCAGGGTCTCGGCGATGTCAACATACTGGCAGCCGCCGTAATAGCGCTTGCCCGGATAGCCTTCGGCATATTTGTTGGTCAGGACCGAGCCCTGCGCCTCCATCACGGCGCGGCTGACGATGTTTTCGGATGCGATCAGCTCGATCTCGTCGCGCTGGCGGCCCAGTTCCTGGGTGATGGCGCGGGCGATGTCGGGGTCACGGCTGGCCAGATCCTCGGTGAAGAAACCATTGTCGCGGGTGGGGGCGTTCATCGGTCTCGCGTCCTTTTCATGACTGGGGCGGCTGCGGATGGGGGCCCTTCTAACGCAACGTCCGGGATGCGGAAAGTGACAAAACGACCGCCGGGGTGCGGCATGCGACCCGCGGGGCTTGTCATCGGCGCGGCCCCGCGTGATGGTGCGGGCCGATCAGGGGAGACAGGCGCGATGACGCCCAACGTGCATTTCACCGCCAGCCATGCCGAACCCGCCCGCCTGGCGCTGGCGCGGCTGATCGACCGCTATGGCCAGGCCGATGCGGCGCGGGCCGATGTGGTGGTCGCGCTTGGCGGCGACGGGTTCATGCTGCAGACGCTGCATGCGACGCGGGGGCGCGGGGTGCCGGTCTATGGCATGAACCGCGGCACGGTGGGGTTTTTGATGAACGCCTATGCCGAGGATGACCTGCCCGACCGCCTGTCCTTGGCCGAGGAGACCACGATCAACCCGCTGCGCATGCGCGCCACCTGCGCCGACCAGACCTGCCACGAGGCCTTGGCCATCAACGAGGTCAGCCTGCTGCGCGAGGGCCCGCAGGCCGCCAAGCTGCGCATCCATGTCGATGGCCGCCTGCGGATGGAGGAGTTGGTCTGCGACGGGGCGCTGGTTTCCACCCCTGCGGGATCGACCGCCTACAACTATTCCGCGCATGGGCCGATCCTGCCGATCGGATCCGAGGTGCTGGCCCTGACCGCCATCGCGCCCTTTCGCCCGCGTCGCTGGCGCGGCGCGCTGCTGCCCAAGGATGCCGAGGTGGTGGTCGAGGTGCTGAACCCCGAACGCCGCCCCGTCATGGCCGATGCCGACAGCCGGTCCGTCCGCCACGTCACCCGGGTCGAGATCCGCAGCGCCTGCGACATCAGCCACCGCCTGCTGTTCGATCCGGGGCATGGGCTGGACGAGCGCCTGCTGCGCGAACAGTTCGTCTGACGGATCAGCCTGCGCAGATCTGCTGCAGCGCCAGCCATTGCGCGTCGGTCAGCATGTCGCGCATGGGCGCGCCGCGCATCGGATCGGCCTCGATCAGCGGCATCAGGGTCGCGCCGGTCGGGTCCATGCTGCGCGCATAGGGTTCGGTGGACAGGCCGCGCTGCGCGAAGGCCGCGGGGATCAGGGCCAGGTCGGGGCGCGGATTGGGTTGGGCCAGCATCGCCTCGCCGAAACCCGCCATCGCCTCGCGGGGCAGGGTGCCCAAGGTCATCAGCCGCAGCGACGCCATCAGCCCCGCATGGCGCAGCGCGTCCAGCGTCACCTGCCGATCCTCGACCGCCAGCGATGCGGCGATCAGATGGCCCGCCCCGGCCTCGGGGCCGGGCGATGCCGCCAGCAGGTCATGGCCCAGCACGAACAGCCCGCCCGGCAGGCGCAGCGCGCCGTTCAGGGGGCCGGGCACGACCTGGACCATCGCATCATCGCCCAGCAGACGCGGCGTGATCCAGTCCAGCACCTGCTGGCCGGAATTGCGGCGGCAGACGGGGCCGGCGCTGCGTTCCATGTCGGTCAGGATGGCATGGCCGATCGCACGGGCCTGGGCGGGCGGCGCGATCGAGGCCGCGTGCCGGATCAGCGCATCGGGCAGCCAGACGACCAAGGCCGCCAGCATTGCCAGCGCCGCCAGAACCGTCACCACCCCGCGCAGACGGCCGGGGGCCTTGCGATGGGTGGCGATGGCGCGCTGCACGCGCTCGATCGCCTCGATCATCAGGGGGTCGTCGATCTCGACCGTCTCGTCGGGGGCCGATGCGCTTGGGGTATAGATCGCGGGCAGGCGACCCGGGTTCAGCCGGGCGACGGCGGGCAGGGACCAATGCGACAAGGGCCTGTCCGAGGTCGGGTCCATCAGGGTCAGCGTCGCCTCGCCCACCGACACGATGACCTCGCGCGCGCGGGCATCAGGGGTCTCGCGCCACGAGCCCTGCGCCTCGAGGCGCTGGAATTCGGTCAGGGCAGTCATGGCGCAGGTCGGTTCCGGGGTGATCGGGGGGCTGGCCCGACCATAAGCCCCTGAGCCGCAGGGTCAATCGGCCGTTTCGGCGATGGACATGCCCTTTTCGCGCGCCAAGGCCCGCATCCGGTCCTGCAGCTTTTCGAACGCGCGCACCTCGATCTGGCGGATGCGTTCGCGCGACACGCCGTAACGGCTGGACAGATCCTCCAGCGTCATCGGGTCGTCGCGCAGGCGGCGCTCCATCAGGATGTCCTTCTCGCGGTCGTTCAGCACGTCCATGGCGCTGACCAGCATGCGGCGGCGGGTGTCCAGCTCCTCGGATTCGGCATAGCTTTCGGCCTGGTTGGCATCGGTATCCTCCAGCCAGTCCTGCCACTGTGCCGCGCTGTCGCCATCGCCGGACCCGACCTGCGCATTCAGCGAGGCATCGCCGCCCGACAGGCGGCGGTTCATGTCGATCACCTCCTGCTGGGTGACGTTCAGCTCGGTGGCGATCTGGGCGACGTTCTCGGGGCGCAGATCGCCCTCCTCCAACGCGCCGATCTTGGATTTGGCCTTGCGCAGGTTGAAGAACAGCTTTTTCTGCGCGCTGGTGGTGCCCATCTTGACCAGCGACCAGGACCGCAGGATGTATTCCTGGATCGAGGCGCGGATCCACCACATCGCATAGGTCGCCAGACGGAAGCCCCGCTCGGGGTCGAAGCGCTTGACCGCCTGCATCAGGCCGACATTCGCCTCGCTGATGACCTCGGCCTGGGGCAGGCCATAGCCGCGATAACCCATGGCGATCTTGGCAGCCAGGCGCAGGTGGCTGGTGACCAGCTGATGCGCGGCCTCGCTGTCCTCGTGGTCGGCCCAGGCCTTGGCCAGCATGTATTCCTGTTCCGGCTCCAGCAGGGGGAACTTGCGGATCTCCTGCAGATACCGGTTCAGACCCTGTTCGGGACTGGGAGCGGGAAGATTTCCATAGGACGCCATGACCACACCTTTCGCAGAGACCTCCCAACGCCGCCTTTCGTCGCGGGGTTCCGGACAGGATGCCGCGGCGGGGGAACATCCCTAAGTGGGAAGCGCTCACATTCGCGTCAAGAGGCGGGCGTCACGATGGTGCGGCGCGCATCAGGTCCAGAAGGCCCTGCATGTCGGGTGGCAGGGGGCTGTCGAAGGACAGGTCCAGGCCGCTGACCGGATGGACGAAGCCCAGATGCGCCGCATGCAGCGCCTGACGCGGAAAGGCCCGCGCCGCATCCGCCGCCGCCCCGAGCGCCCGCACCGATGCCCGACGCGCGCCGCCATAGACCGGGTCGCCGATCAGCCCCAGCCCGCAATGGGCCATGTGCACGCGGATCTGATGCGTGCGCCCGGTCTCCAACCGGCATTCGACCAGCATCGCGGCGGGCGGGCGGCCAAAGCGTTCCACCAGCCGCGCGCGGGTCACGGCATGGCGGCCTTGGGGCAGCACCGCCTGTTTCTGGCGGTCGGTCGGGTGGCGGCCCAGATGGGTGGCGATGCGCAGGGTGGCGCCTTCCTCGAAGGTGACGCCGGGGGTGCCGCGCAGCCGCGGATCGGCCGCGTCGATCACCCCATGCGCCAGCGCCAGATAGCGGCGGCGCGCGCTGTGGGCCTCGAACTGGGCGGCCAGGCCGTGATGGGCGCGGTCGGATTTCGCCACGACCAGCAGGCCCGAGGTGTCCTTGTCGATCCGATGCACGATGCCGGGACGACGCTCGCCCCCGATGCCTGACAGCGAATCGCCGCAATGGGCCAGCAGCGCATTGACCAGCGTGCCCGACGGGCTGCCCGGGGCGGGGTGGACGACCATGCCGGCGGGCTTGTCGATCACGATCAGGTCATCATCCTCATGCGCGATGACCAAGGTGATCGCCTCGGCGCGGGTCTCGACGGGTTCGGGGGGCGCCAAGGTGATGCGGTATTCCTGACCCTCGGCCACGCGGGCCTTGACGTCGGTAGCGGGGCCGTCCGGCCCAGTGACCGCCCCTTCGGCGATCAGCCGCGCCAGGCGCGACCGCGACAGGGCCGCATCCTCTGGCACCGCCAGCGCAAGCGCCTTATCAAGCCGGTCGGGCGGGTTCGCCGGGATGGTCACGGAAAGGATCGACATGGCGGGGGATGATACCGACTGGAAGGAGGCCGCGAAAGCCGTCCCCGAACTGCGCTTTCTGAAGGCGCTGGTGACGGGGCTCAGCCTGGTGATGGGCCTGGGGATGGTGGCGGTGGTGGCGATGCTGTGGCTGCGGCTGAACCAGCCGCCGCTGCCCGATCTGCCCGAAACCATCGCCCTGCCGCAAGGGGCCGAGGCCCGCGCAGTGACGTTTTCGGCGGACCGGATCGTGGTCCTGACCGCCGATGACGCCGTCTTGGTCTATGACCGCGCGGGGGGGCTGGTGGGGCAGGTGGTGCTTCAGCCCTGATCGGGCTTGGCGGCGGTGTCGATCGCGTCCAGCCGTGCCTTCAGCTCGGCATTTTCGGTGCGGGCCTTGATGGCCATCTCGCGCACGGCCTCGAATTCCTCGCGGGTGACGAAATCGCGATCGGCCAGCCAGCGGTCGATCCAGCCCTTCATGGCGGTCTCGGCCTCGGTGCGGGCGCCTTGGGCCACGCCCATCGCATTGGTCATCAGCTTGGACATGTCGTCGAAGAAACGGTTCTGGGTGGTCATCGCGCTAGGCCTCTTGTCCTTGGGTCGCATCCTATATGGTCCGGGCGGCGTCCGGGTTCAATGTTGACACCGCGCGCTTGGTGACTAGCGTGCCCGCCACATCCAGACCCGAGGCCCCATGATCTCCTTTCCCGACATCTCGCCCGAGATCTTCACGCTGAACCTCGGGGGGTTCTCGCTGTCGCTGCGGTGGTATGCGCTGGCCTATCTGGCGGGCCTGATCCTGGGCTGGCGGCTGATCGTGCTGATGATGCGCCGCCCGGCGATCTGGGGCGGCACGCCGCCCACCCGCCCCGAACGCGTCGACGACCTGCTGACCTGGGTCATCCTGGGGGTGATCCTGGGCGGGCGCTTAGGCTTCGTGCTGTTCTACGAGCCGGGATACTACCTGGCCAATCCGGGCCAGATCCTGCAGGTCTGGCAGGGCGGGATGAGCTTTCACGGCGGTTTCGCGGGCGTGATCCTGGCGACATGGGCCTGGGCGCGCCGCCAAGGCGTGCCGGTGCTGCGCCTGGCCGATGCGATGGCCGTGGTGGCGCCGATCGGGATCTTCTTCGGCCGCATCGCCAATTTCATCAATGCCGAGCTGTGGGGCCGCCCCACCGACCTGCCTTGGGGCGTGGTCTTTCCGGGCGAGGCCGCCCAGTTCTGCCCCGGCGTCGCGGGCCCCTGCGCGCGTCATCCCAGCCAGCTCTACGAGGCCGGGCTGGAGGGGTTGCTGCTGGGCCTGATCCTGCTGGCGGTGGTGCGGGGCGGGGGTTTGCGCCGTCCGGGCCTGGCCTTCGGGATCTTCCTGGCGGGCTATGGCCTGGCGCGGATGTTCGTCGAGCTGTTCCGCGTCGCCGATTTCCAGTTCATCACGCCCGAGAACCCGCTCGGCCATGTGATCGGCGGCCCGGTGATCGGGCTGACCATGGGGCAGGTCCTGTCGCTGCCGATGGTGGTGATCGGGCTGGCGCTGATCTGGCGCGCCCGGTCGCGGCCGCCCGTCGCCCCGTGACGCCGCTGACGCGGCTGATCGCGGCGCGGATCCGCGCCACAGGGCGCATCAGCCTGGCCGAATACATGCGCATCTGCCTGTTGGACAGCCGCCACGGCTATTATGCGACCCGCGATCCCTTCGGCGCGGGCGGCGATTTCATCACCGCGCCCGAGATCCACCAGATCTTCGGCGAGATCTGCGGCCTGGCCCTGGCCCAGGCCTGGATCGACCAAGGCCGCCCCGGGGATGTCGCCCTGCTGGAGCCTGGCCCCGGGCGCGGTACGCTGATGGCCGACATCCGCCGCACCATCGCTCGCGTCCCCGGCATGGCCGATGCCGCGCGCAGCCTGATGATCGAGGCATCCCCCCATCTGCGCGCCGTCCAGCGCGACCGCGTGCCCGGTGTCCAGCACCTCGAGCGCGTCGAGGATATGCCGGCCATCCCCTTGTTCATGATTGCGAATGAGTTCATCGACGCCCTGCCGATCCGTCAGTTCCACCGCGGCGAGGACGGCTGGCGCGAACGGCAGGTGGGGCTGGACGCGCAGGGCCTGACCTTCGGCCTGGGGCCGGTCGTGCCGCTGGACCGCCCCGGCAGGCCGGGCGACATCGTCGAGGAATGCCCCGAGGGCGCGGCCTTCGTCCATGCGGTCGCGGCCCGCATCGCGGCGCATGGGGGGGCGGCGATCCTGGTCGATTACGGCGGCTGGAACGGCTATGGCGACACGTTCCAGGCGCTGCGCGATCACCGGCCCGATGATCCCCTGGCCCATCCCGGCCAGGCCGACCTGACGGCGCATGTGGATTTCGCGCCCTTGGCCGCGGCGGCGCTGCGGGCGGGGGCGGCAGTGTCGCGACCGGTCACGCAGGGAGGGTGGCTTCTGTCGCTCGGCGCGGGGGAACGGGCGGCGCGGCTGGCGGCGGCGGGGGATGGCGGGGCGATGGCCGCGCTTCGGCGCTTGACCGATCCGCAGGAAATGGGACATTTGTTCAAGGTCATCGCGATATGGCCGCGGGGTGCGCCCCCGGTCCCCGGTTTCGAACCGCTGGAGGCCCATGCAGACAACGCTTGAGATCCTGACCCATCCGCTGCTGTCGCCCGTCAAGCACGGCTTCTTCACCCGCAAGGGCGGGGCGTCCTCGGGCCTGTTCGCGGGGCTGAACTGCGGCCGCCGCTCCACCGATCAGAGCGAGATTGTCCTGGTCAACCGCGCCCGCGTCGCCGCCGCGATGGGGGTGGATGCGGGGCTGCTGGCGACGGTCAAGCAGGTCCATTCCGCCGATGTGGTCACGCTGGACCCCGGCGACGCGATCGACCGCGTCAAGGAGATCCGCGCCGATGCCATCGTCACCGCCCGGCGCGACGTGGCGCTGGCCGTGCTGACCGCCGATTGCCAGCCCATCCTGCTGGCCGATGCCGAGGCGGGCGTCGTGGGGGCCTGTCACGCGGGCTGGCGCGGCGCCATCGGCGGCGTGATCGAGGCCACCGTTGCCGCCATGCGCGCCCAAGGCGCCACGCATATCCGGGCGGTGATCGGCCCCACCATCAGCCAGGCGAATTACGAGGTCAGCGAGGAATTCATGGATGAATTCCTGGCCGATGACGATGCGAACGACCGTTTCTTCGCCGGGGGTCCGGCGGGGCGGCCGATGTTCGACCTGCCCTCCTATGGGCTGATGCGGCTGCGCGCGGCGGGGGTCGAGGCCGAATGGTCGCGCCATTGCACCTATGCCGACCCGGACCGCTTCTTCAGCTATCGCCGCGCCACGCATGAGGGGCAGGCCGATTACGGGCGGCTGATCAGCGCCGTCGCGTTGTAGCGCAGGGGCGGCGGCACCCTGCGCACCGGCGCGGGCCGCAGCGCGCGGCGCAGCGCCATCTGCGCCGCGGCCCCGATCAGCGCCGCCACCTGCCCGATGACCAGCGCGATCAGCCCCGCCGCCAGCATCGCCATGTCGGTCAGCCGGTGCATCAGCCGCAGCGCACGGGCCTTGCCCAGCACGGTCAGCACGCGCGTCGTGTCGGGGCCCGCGGCGTCGCTCAGCCGCGCCAAGGCGCGCAGCTGCGCGGGGTCGTCGGCCAGGCGGAGGATGGGCAGAACCTCGGCGGGCGAGGTCCGCCCCGCGATCCGCTGCAGATCGCCCGCGATGCCGCCCAAGGCGCGCGCCGGGTCGGGACCCCGCGCCGCCCGGACCAGCGCGCGCGACATGCCGGGGCTGAGCGCATCGGCACGGCGGGCGACGCGCAGGGTGGTGGCGGCGGTCTTCAGATGCAGGCTCTGGCCCGCCGTGGCCAAGGTGCCCGCGGTGGCGGCCAGGCCCAGGGTCGCCAGCGCGGCCTCGATCCCGTCGGGATCGCCGCCCGCGGCCCAGGCATGGCCTTGGCGCATCAGGGCCGCCGCATCGCCCGCGGGCGACAGCTCGAAGGGCAGGGTGCAGGCGGCCACCAGCGTCAGGCTGGGGCATTGCGTCACATCCATCATGCAGGCCCCGCAATCGCCCATCATCCGCCACGCGCCGGGTGACAGGGCCTCGCGCAGCCGGGCGTCCAGCGCGGCGGGCAGGACCGTGCCCTGATCCCGCGCCAGGTCGGACAGGACCTGCAGCATGGGGTGGTCATCGGCCTGCAGTGCCGCCTCGATCCGGGGGATCAGCCAGTCGGGGCTGGCCTGGGCCGCCGTGGCGCGGATCAGCGCGGCGCGGGCCTCGGACAGGCCGCGTTCGGTCAGGGGCGCCGCGAAAGGGTGTTGCGACAGCGCCCAGCCCGCTGCCAGCAGCGTCGCCACCGCCCAGGCCAGCAGCGCCAGACGGGCCAGCGCGCGCATGGGTCAGCAGGCTTCGCGGACCCGTTCCTCGACCACCTCAAAGGGGACGGCGGGCAGGTCCTTGGCGCCGCGGATCACCAGCGAGGTCTTGACCGAGGCCACGTTCGGCGCCGCCGTCAGGCTGTTGGTCAGAAACCGCTGGAAGGTCGACAGGTCCGGCGAGATGCATTTCAGGATGAAGTCGATCTCGCCGTTCAGCATGTGGCATTCGCGCACCAGCGGCCATTCCTGGACCAGTGCCTCGAAGGCCGACAGGTCGCGTTCGGATTGCTGGGCCAGGCGCACCATGGCAAAGACCTGCACCTCGAATCCCAGCTCGCGGGCGTCGATATCGGCGTGATAGCCGCGGATATAGCCCAGCTCCTCCAGGGTGCGGACGCGGCGCAGGCAGGGCGGCGCCGAGATCCCGACGCGGCGCGCCAGTTCGACATTGGTCATCCGGCCATTGGCCTGCAATTCGGCCAGGATCTTGCGGTCGATGTCGTCGAGTCTGGCGCCGGCCATGGATGTCTTTCTTTTGTCAGGTCTTGGCGTTGCCGGAAACTACAATGCCGCCCCGTCCGGCGCAACAATCTTATCTGCGCCGCGAAGGGGCGCGGATGCGTTGCAGTCCCGCGCGCGAGGGACTACCTCATGCACAAACCGCGAAAGGGGCGCAAGATGACCGAACGCAGCCATGTGAAAGTTTTGATCGTGGGCTCCGGCCCGGCCGGCTACACCGCCGCCGTCTATTCCGCGCGCGCCATGCTGGAGCCGATGCTGATCCAGGGCATGCAGCCGGGCGGCCAGCTGACCATCACGACCGAGGTCGAGAACTGGCCCGGCGAGACCGAGATCCAGGGCCCCGAGCTGATGGTCAAGATGGAGGAGCACGCCCGCGCCATGGGCGCCGAGATCGTCACCGACCTGGTGACCGCGCTGGACCTGGGCCAGCGGCCCTTCACCGCCACCTGCGACAGCGGGCGGGTGGTGACGGCGGATGCGGTGATCCTGGCGACCGGCGCGCAGGCGCGCTGGCTGGGCCTGCCGTCCGAGGAGAAGTTCAAGGGCTTCGGCGTCAGCGCCTGCGCGACCTGCGACGGGTTCTTCTATCGCAACCGCGAGGTGGTGGTGATCGGCGGCGGCAATACCGCGGTCGAGGAGGCGCTGTTTTTGACGCGTTTCGCCAGCAAGGTCACGCTGGTCCATCGCCGCGACAGTCTGCGGGCGGAAAAGATCCTGCAGAACCGCCTGTTCGCCCATCCCAAGGTCGAGGTGATCTGGAACCACGAACTGGCCGAGGTGACGGGCGTGGACACGCCGATGGGCGTCGACGGCGCCGTGCTGCGCGACGTGACCAGCGGCCAGACGCGCCGGATCGCCGCCGACGGGGTCTTTGTCGCGATCGGCCATGCGCCGGCCAGCGAACTGGTCAAGGACCAGCTGGAGCTGCACAATGGCGGCTATGTCAAGGTCGAGCCGGGCAGCACCCGCACCTCGATCCCCGGCGTATTCGCGGCGGGCGACCTGACCGACCACATCTATCGCCAAGCGATCACCAGCGCCGGCATGGGCTGCATGGCGGCGCTGGATGCCGAGCATTTCCTGGCGGCACAGGGCGAGGTCACGGTCGCCCCCGAGGGCCTGGTCGCCGCGGTTTCGTAAAATCGCGCATAACGGCCGCTTGCACGGCGGGGCGGGCTTGGGGATCATCGCGACATGATCGAGCCCGTCCTTCTTCGCGACCCGCTGCTGGCGCCCGCCCCGGTACTGATGATTCCCGATGCCTTCGATGACGCGCTCTGTTCGGCGCTGATCGCGGATTACGACGTGAATGGCGGGCTGACATCGGGGGTCATGATCACCCGCAACGGGCGCACGGTCGAACATCACGACCCCGATCACAAGCGCCGCCGCGACGGGCTGATCACCGATCCCCGGTTGCTGGAGGCGATCCGCGACCGCATCCGCCGCTGCATCGCCCCTGCCATCCACCGCGCCTATGCCTTCGGGGTGACGCGGATGGAACGCTATCTGGTCGGCTGCTACGACGCGGCCGAGGGCGGGCATTTCCGCGCCCATCGCGACAACACGACGCCCGGCACCGCGCATCGCCGTTTCGCCGTCTCGATCCACCTGAACGACGATTTCGAGGGGGGCGAGCTGTCCTTTCCCGAATATCCCGCCACCATCTTCCGCGCGACCAAGGGCACGGCGGTCGTCTTTTCCTGCAGTCTGCTGCATCAGGTGGCCCCGGTGCGGCGGGGCAGGCGGCTGGTCTTTCTGCCCTTCCTTTATGACGAGGCCGCCGCCGCGATCCGCGAGGCGAATCAGCGCCGCGAGGCCGCGGCGGACCCGGCGTGACGGGCACCACGGCAAAAAGCGTTTTCCCAGACTTGAATATCGCCTTCGCCCCCGATATGCCTCGCCCCAATTCACGCGATCGGCCGGGCCGGGCGCGTGCCATCGTTTTTGTGTCCAGCACGAGCACCGACCATGTCCCTCGCCAACCAGACCCCGATCCCCGAGCTCTATGTCTCCGAAGCCTCCGCCGGCGCGCTGAAGGATGCCGCGGGCCAGATGCCCAGCTGGGATCTGACGCCGCGCCAGATCTGCGATCTGGAGCTGTTGATGAATGGCGGCTTCAATCCGCTGAAGGGTTTCCTGACCCAGGCCGATTATGACGGCGTGGTCGAGACCATGCGCCTAGAATCCGGCGCGCTCTGGCCGATGCCGATCACCTTGGACGTGTCCGAGAAATTCGCCGAAGGCCTGGAGCCGGGCACCGACATCGCCCTGCGCGACCAGGAGGGCGTGATCCTGGCCATCCTGTCGGTCACCGACAAATGGGTGCCGAATAAGGCGCGCGAGGCCGAGAAGGTCTTCGGTGCCGACGATCTGGCCCATCCGGCCGTGAACTATCTGCACAATGTCGCGGGCCCGGTCTATCTGGGCGGCCCGGTCAAGGGCCTGGCCGCGCCCACGCATTACGATTTCCGCGCCCGCCGCAACACGCCGAACGAGCTGCGTTCACTGTTCAAGAAGCTGGGCTGGAGCCGCGTCGTCGCCTTCCAGACCCGCAACCCGCTGCACCGCGCGCATCAGGAGCTGACCTTCCGCGCCGCGCGCGAGGCGCAGGCCAACCTGCTGATCCATCCGGTCGTCGGCATGACCAAGCCGGGCGACGTGGACCATTTCACCCGCGTGCGCTGCTACGAGGCGGTGCTGGACAAGTATCCGGCCGCGACCACCAACCTGTCGCTTCTGAACCTGGCCATGCGCATGGCCGGCCCCCGCGAGGCGGTCTGGCACGGGCTGATCCGCGCCAATCACGGCGTCACCCATTTCATCGTCGGCCGCGACCATGCCGGGCCGGGCAAGAACAGCCAAGGCCAGGACTTCTACGGCCCCTATGACGCGCAGGAGCTGTTCACCCAGTTCAAGGACGAGATCGGCGTCGAGATGGTGGACTTCAAACACATGGTCTATGTGCAGGAGAAGGCACAGTATTTCCCCGCCAACGAGGTCCCCGAAGGCAGCACCGTCCTGGATATCAGCGGCACGGAACTGCGCCGCCGCCTGCGCGAGGGTCTGGACATCCCCGAATGGTTCAGCTTCCCGGAGGTGGTCCAGCAGCTGCGCCGCACCTCGCCCCCGCGGGCCCAGCAGGGCTTCACGGTGTTTTTCACCGGCCTGTCGGGTTCGGGAAAATCCACCGTCGCCAATGCGCTGATGGTCAAGCTGATGGAGATGGGCGGCCGTCCCGTGTCGCTGCTGGACGGTGACGTCGTGCGCAAGCATCTGTCCTCGGAGCTGGGCTTCTCCAAGGAGCATCGCGACATCAACATCAAGCGGATCGGCTATGTCGCGTCCGAGATCACCAAGAACGGCGGCATCGCGATCTGCGCGCCCATCGCGCCCTATACTGCGACCCGCCGCGCCGTGCGCGAGATGGTCGAGGCCGGCGGCGCCTTCGTCGAGGTCCATGTCGCGACCCCCTTGGAGGAATGCGAACGCCGCGACCGCAAGGGTCTCTACAAGCTGGCGCGCGAGGGCAAGATCAAGGAATTCACCGGCATCTCGGACCCCTATGAGGAGCCCGCGACGCCCGAGCTGCGCATCGACACCACGGATATCGATGTGGACAGCGCCGCGCATCAGGTGCTGCTGAAGCTGGAATCGATGGGCCTGATCGGGCTCGGCTGATCCCATGGCCCGCTGGCGGTCATCGCTGGAGGTCTTTGACACAAGGACGGGGCGTGCGCGGGTGATCCTGCGCACGCCCCTTCTGATCGAGGCCCCCAACTGGCATCCCGACGGCTGGTTCCTGGTGAACGGCGCGGGGCGGCTGTGGCGCGCCACGGCCCATGGGCTGACCCCCATCGACACGGGCAGCGCGGAACGCTGCAACAACGATCACGGCATCCTGCCCGACGGGCGCATCGTCTTTTCGGCCCATGACGGGACCGAAGCCGGCATCCATCTCTGGGACGGCGCGCGGGTGCAGACCCTGGGCCTGCCGCGGCCCAGCTGGTGGCATGGGGCGCAGGGCGACCGGATCACCTATGCCTGCGCGCGGGGCGGGGACCGGGTGGTGCGCATCGCCACCGCCAAGGCGGACGGGACGGGCGAGGCCGTGCTGACCCCCGGCACCGCCCATCACGACGGCCCGGATTTCAGCCCCTGCGGGCGGTGGATCTGGTTCAATTCCGATGCGACGGGCCATGCCCAGATCTGGCGCATGCGGGAGGACGGGTCCGAGGCCGCGCCGGTCTTTCGCGACAATCGGGTGAACTGGTTCCCGCATCCCTCGCCCTGCGGGAACCATGTGGTCTATCTGGCCTATGCGCCGGGGACCTTGGGCCATCCGCGCGACCGGCAGGTGTCGATCTGGCTGATGCGGCCCGATGGCGGGGGACGGCGGCGGATCGTCGACCTGTTCGGCGGGCAGGGCAGCCTGAACGTGCCCTGCTGGGCGCCCGGGGGGCACCGCTTCGCATATATGCGCTACCGTCCCTAGTGGACGCTGACCGGGCTCAGCTCGTTCTGGCGGGCCAGCTGGAAGGCCAGGCGGCGGTCGTTGACCAGCGCCAGCCGTTCGCCATGCGTGTCATGCACGGCATAGAGCGTGGCGCCGTCCGGCACCTGGTCCTGCACGTCGCGGGGCAGGGTCGCCGCGGCGACCTCGCGGATATAGACGGTCCGGCCGGCATCGCCGAAAGCGTATTTCTCATTCATGGTGACCCCCAGTGTTGCGGCTGATCGGAATGGTGCGAACGACCTGCTGCGGATTGACCCGGCGCAGATCGATATGGAGCAGCCCGTCCTGCATCTGGGCCGCGGTGACCTCGACCCCGTCGGCCAGGACGAAGCTGCGCTGAAAGGCGCGCGCGGCGATCCCGCGATGCAGGAAGACGCGGGCCTCATCGCCCTCGGGCTGGCGCCCGCGGATCACCAGCTGGCGATCCTCGGTGGTGATGGCCAGGTCGTCCTCGGCGAAACCGGCGACGGCCAGGGTGATGCGGAAGGCATCGGGCGGGCGGTGTTCGATATTGTAGGGGGGATAGCCCTCGGCCCCCTTGGCGGCCCGTTCGGCCAGGCGTTCAAGCTGGTCGAAACCCAGCAGATAGGGATGCGCCCCCAAGGAAATCTTCGTCATGTCAGCCCTTTGCGATACTCAGCGACTGTGCGGCCCGACCCCCGTTCCGGCGGGCAGGACCATGATCCGAATATGGAAAGCGGCCCCGCGATTTGCAAGGCCGACCCCAGTGCGCTGTTAACAGCGACGCCGTGACGCGCTATAAGGGAGGCGAGCTTGGACGAAGGCCCGCCCGATGAACATGCAGCATTCCATGACCCATGACGAGATCACCCGCGCCCGGCTGGAGGCGCTGCGCTGCGAACATCGCGATCTGGACCAGGCCATCGCGGCGCTGCAGGACCAGCAGCTGACGTCATCGCTGGCGCTGCAGCGGCTGAAGAAGCAGAAGCTGGCCCTGAAGGACCGCATCGCCCGGCTGGAGGACGAGCTGACCCCCGACATCATCGCCTGATTGCGACGCGCGCCCGCCCGCGCTAGGACGGGCCCAACGTCACGAACGGGGGACATGCGATGACCGAACCGGTGGGAATCATCATGGGCAGCCAGTCCGACTGGCCGACCATGCGCGAGGCGGCAGCGATCCTGGACGAGCTGGGGATCGCTTGGCACGCCCGCATCGTCAGCGCCCATCGCACGCCCGACCGTCTGTGGGATTACGGCCGCGGCGCCGCGGATCGCGGGTTGCAGGTGATCATCGCGGGGGCGGGGGGTGCGGCGCATCTGCCGGGCATGATGGCCTCTAAGACGCGCATCCCGGTGATCGGCGTGCCGGTCCAGACCAAGGCGCTGTCGGGGGTCGATTCGCTCTATTCCATCGTGCAGATGCCCAAGGGCTATCCGGTCGCGACCATGGCGATCGGGGCGGCGGGGGCCGCCAATGCCGGGCTGATGGCCGCGGGCATCCTGGCGCTGAACGATCCGGCGCTGGCGCAGCGGCTGGACGATTGGCGCGCGGCGCTGTCGGCCTCGATCCCCGAGGAGCCCTCCGATGTCTGAGATCCGCACCATTGGTATTCTGGGTGGGGGCCAGCTGGGCCGGATGCTGTCGGCGGCGGCCAGCCGCCTCGGCCTGCGCTGCCACATCTATGAACCCGGCGCCGCCCCCGCGGGCGACGTCGCGTGGCGCCTGACCACCGCCCCCTATGAGGATGAGGCCGCCCTGCGCGCCTTCGCCGACAGCGTCGATGTCATCACCTATGAATTCGAGAACGTGCCGACCTCGGCGCTGGATCTGCTGGAATCCTTGCGCCCGATCCGACCCGGACGGCGCGCCTTGGCCGTGTCCCAGGACCGGCTGACGGAAAAGACCTTCCTGACCGAGATCGGCCTGACCGTCGCCCCCTTTGCCGATGTCCCGGACCAAGGCGATCTGGACGCGGCCATCGCGCAGATCGGGCGGCCCTCGATCCTCAAGACCCGGCGCATGGGCTATGACGGCAAGGGCCAGGTCCGCATCGGCGACGGCCCCGCCGACTGGACCGGCGCGCCTTCGGTGCTGGAAGGGTTTGTCGATTTCACCGCCGAGATCAGCGTCATCATCGCCCGCGGCGCGGATGGCCAGGTCGCGGCCTTCGACCCCGGCCTGAACGTGCATGAGGGCGGCATCCTGCGCACCACCTCGGTCCCCTGCGGCCAGCCGGGGCGCGTCACCACGGATGCGGTCCTGATCGCCGCGCGCATTGCCAATGCACTGGATTACGTGGGCGTCATGGGGGTCGAGCTCTTCGTCACCCCCCAAGGCCTGATCGTGAACGAGATCGCGCCCCGGGTCCACAATTCCGGCCATTGGACCCAGGCCGGCTGCGCGGTCGATCAGTTCGAACAGCATATCCGCGCCGTGGCCGGCCTGCCCTTGGGCGACGGCAAGCGCCACGCCGATGTGGTGATGGAGAACCTGATCGGCGACGACATAGCCCGCGTCCCCGCGCTGCTGGCCCAGCCCCGGACCCAGCTGCATCTCTATGGCAAGGGCGAGGCGCGCCCGGGCCGCAAGATGGGCCATGTCAACGTGATCGCCGGATGATCCGGTTGGCGGTCCGCGCGGCGATCCTGCACGCGGACCGCGTCCTGGTGGTCAACGCCTATCCGGGCCATGGCTCGGATCTGTGGTGCCTGCCCGGCGGGGGCGTCGATCCGCATGCCTCGCTGCCCGACAACCTGGCCCGCGAGGTGGCCGAGGAGACCGGCCTAACCATCCGCGTCGGCCGGCCCTTTCTGGTCAATGAATTCCACGATCCCGACCGCCGCTTCCACCAGGTCGAGATCCATTTCCATGCCGGCCTGACGGGGTCGGACCGCCTGACCCTGACCGACCCGGAGGGGATCGTGAACCGCGCCCGTGGGGTCACCCGCGCCGAGCTGGCATCCCTGCGTCACAAGCCCGACAGCCTCGTCCGGGCGATCTGGTCGCCGGATGCGGCGCTCTATGATGATCTGGAACGCATCGTCCCCTGACCCGTCACCGCCGCGCGGCGCCCAAGGGGGTCCGGGGGACGGAACGTCCCCCCGCGTCGCGGGACGCAATCACTCCGCGGCCATCTTCCCCGCGGTCTCCGATCCCGCCTTCATGCGGAACCCCCGCTCCAGCTGGTCGAAAGGCGCGACCGGATAATCGCCCGAGAAACAGGCATCGCAATATTGCGGGCATTTCGCGTTGCGTCCCCCGGCCTCGCCCACGGCGCGATAGAGGCCGTCCAGCGACACGAAGGACAGGCTGTCCACGCCGATCCAGTCGCGCATCTCCTCGGGCGTCATGTTCGCGGCCAGCAGCTTGTCGCGGTCGGGCGTGTCGACGCCATAGAAACACGGCCAGGCGGTGGGGGGCGATGCGATGCGGAAATGCACCTCGGCCGCGCCCGCATCCAGTATCATGTCTTTGATCTTGCGGCTGGTCGTGCCGCGCACGACGCTGTCATCGACCAGAACCACGCGCTTGCCCGCGATCAGCGCGCGATTCACGTTCAGCTTCAGGCGCACGCCCATGTTGCGGATCTGCTCGGACGGCTCGATGAAGGTGCGGCCCATATACTGGTTGCGGATGATCCCCATGCCGTAGGGGATGCCCGATTCCTGCGCATAGCCGATGGCCGCGGGGGTGCCGCTGTCCGGGACGGGGCAGACCAGATCGGCCTCGACCGGGGCCTCGCGGGCCAGTTCCACGCCGATCTGGCGGCGCGTTTCATAGACCGACCGCCCGCCGATGATCGAATCGGGGCGCGAGAAATAGACATGCTCGAAGATGCAGAACCGCCCCGTGGACGGCCCGAAGGGACGCGAGGTCTCGATCTGGCCCTTCGAGATCACGACCATCTCGCCCGGCTCGATCTCGCGCAGGAACTCCGCCCCGATGATGTCCAGCGCGCAGGTCTCGGAGGCCAGGACATAGCCGTCCTCGCCCACGCGGCCCAGGACCAGTGGGCGCACGCCCAAGGGGTCGCGCACGCCGATCAGCTTGGTGCGGGTCATCGCGATGACCGAGAACGCGCCCTCGATCCGGCGCAGCGCGTCCTTCATCCGCTCGGGGATGTTGCGCTGGATGGACCGCGCCATCAGGTGGATGATGCATTCGCTGTCGGAGGACGACTGAAAGATCGAGCCGCGCTCGATCAGCTCGCGGCGCAGGGCGGCGGCATTGGTGATGTTGCCGTTATGGGCGATCGCGCAGCCGCCCATGTGGAATTCGCCAAAGAAGGGCTGCACGTCGCGGATCGCGGTATTGGCCTTGGTGCCTGCGGTGGAATAGCGGACATGGCCGATGGCCAGCGGGCCGGGCAGGGTGGCCATCAGCTCCGGCTTGGTGAAGTTGTCGCGGACATAGCCGAAGCGGTGGGCGCTGTTGAACCCGTGTTCGGGGTCATGGGCCACGATGCCGCCCGCCTCCTGCCCGCGATGCTGCAGCGCATGCAGGCCGAGCGCTACGAAGTTCGAGGCATCCGCCACGCCGATTGCGCCGAAGATGCCGCATTCCTCGTGCAGACGATCCGAATCGAAGGGATGGGCGAGGAAGGGTTGCACGCGCGGACCTCGATGGCTGGGGGCTGTCGGGGGCTATGTAGTCCCCATGGCCCGCAAAGTCACGCCCCCGCGCAAGGGCGGGGGCGCTTTTTCGTCATCGGCCTGTCGCAAAACCGGCCTTCGTCAGTTGGTGGCGGGGGCCGTGGGCGTCACCGGCGTCGCGGGCAGGGTGCAGTCCGACACCATCTGTTCATACCGGGTCACGATCCAGCCCGGCGCATCCTCGGGGATCTGGTCGTCCATCTGGGTGCGCATGCGTTCGAAGACCTGGGCCGAACGCGACTGTTCGACCACCGCGACGGGCTGGGTCACCATCACCCGGTCATAGACGATGAAGGCGATCGCGACCAGCAGCACGCCCCGCGCCACCCCGAAGAGAAAGCCGATGCCCTGATCCACCCCGCCCAGGGCCGATCGCTGCACGACCGAGGAGAAGAGCGGCGTGATGATCGAAAACACCACCAGCGCCAGCGCGAAGACCACCGCGAAGGCCGCGATCGTCGCCAACTCGCAGCTGTCGCCCATGAAGCGGTCCAGGACCGGCAGCTGGGCGATCATCGGGCGCACCGTGGGCGCGAAGAGGAAGGCCAGCACGGCCGCCGCGATCCAGCCCATGATGGCCAGCGATTCGCGCACGAAACCCCGCGACCAGGCCAGAATCGCCGAAAGGATGATGACACCCGCCACCACCGCGTCGATGATCGTAAATCCGTCCATGAACCTGCCCCTTGCGCCGGTTGTCCTTGTCGTTCAGGCACTTCAGCCGGCGCCGAAGATATCGCCCACAAATCCCGTCAGGTCGGTGATGCGCCGCAGCGCCATGTCCGACCCACCATCCGCCTTGGAGGCATCCGGCAAAATCGCCTGTGAAAAACCAAGTTTCCGTGCCTCTTTCAACCTGTTTTCCGTCTGCGACACCGGCCGCAGCGCGCCCGACAGGCTGATTTCCCCGAAAAGCACCGCCTCCGGGGGCAGGGCGCTGTCCTCGCGCGCCGACAGCAGCGCCCCCGCGATGGCAAGGTCCGCCGCGGGCTCGGCGACCTTCATGCCGCCCGCCACGTTCAGGAACACGTCCAGCCCCGCGAAGGGGATGCCGCAGCGCGCCTCCAGCACCGCGAGGATCGTGCTGACGCGGCCGCTGTCCAGGCCCACCACCGTGCGGCGCGGACTGGCCAAGGTGGATGGCGCGACCAAGGCCTGCACCTCGGTCAGGACGGGGCGGGTGCCCTCGATGCCCGCAAAGACCGCGCTGCCCGCGATGGGCTGGCCGCGTTCGGACAGGAACAGGGCCGAGGGATTGGTGACCTCGGCCAGGCCCGCGCCCGTCATCTCGAAGACGCCGATCTCGCCCGAGGGGCCGAACCGGTTCTTGACGGAGCGCAGGATGCGGAACTGGTGCCCGCGCTCGCCCTCGAAATAGAGGACGGTGTCGACCATGTGCTCGACCACGCGGGGACCGGCCAGCTGGCCCTCCTTGGTGACATGGCCCACCAGGATGACCGCGACGCCCCGGCTTTTCGCGAAGGTCACAAGCTCGTGCGCGGCGGCGCGGACCTGGGCCACGCTGCCCGGCGCGGCCTCGACCGTGTCCGACCACAGGGTCTGGATCGAATCGATCACCGCGACATCGGGGCGTTCGGCGTCCAGCGTGGTCAGGATGTTCCTGAGGTTGGTTTCCGCGCCAAGGCGCATCGGCGCCTCGGCCAGGCCGAGGCGGACGGCGCGCATGCGGACTTGGGCGCTGGCTTCCTCGCCCGAGAAATAGATCGCGTTGTAGTTGGCGCTGGAGAAGGCGGCGGCGGCCTGCAGCAGGATCGTCGATTTGCCGATGCCCGGGTCGCCGCCGACCAGCAGGGCCGAGCCGGGCACCAGGCCGCCGCCCAGCACGCGGTCCAGCTCCTCGATGCCCGACAGGAAGCGCGGCGGCGGCGGTTCGCTGGTCGAGAGGCCAGAAAGGGGGACCGGCTTGCCCTTGGTGGCGCCCAGGCTGCGGCCGGGGCCTTGGGACAGCGGCGCCTCCTCGATGATGGTGTTCCAGGCGCCGCAGGCGTCGCAGCGCCCGGCCCACTTCTTGTGAGCGGCGCCGCAGGCGGTGCAGGTGAAGGCTGTGACGGATTTTGCCATGCCCCCCTGTCGCATCGGGGGGCCGGCGTCGCAAGATGGGTATTTGGGCAACGAAGAAGCCCTCACGCCTTTGTCGGCTTGAATTTTCGGGGGCGCGGGGGCAGGGTCCGGGCGGAAATTCAGGGGCTTGGACCATGGCGATAGGCTTTTCGCGTTTCGAATTCATGATCGCCTGGCGATATCTGCGGGCGCGCCGCGCCGAGGGCGGCGTCAGCGTCATGACCTGGATCAGCCTGATCGGCATCGCCCTGGGCGTGATGGCGCTGATCGCCACGCTGGCGGTGCGGGCGGGCTTTCGGGCGGAATTCGTGGACACGATCCTGGGGGCCAATGCGCATACGACCGTCTATGTGTCGCCGCAGCGGATCACCAATGAGTTCACCGACGACGTCTATATCGTGCCGGGGCGGATCAGCGATTACGAGGGCATGGCCGCGCGTCTGGCCGAGGTGCCGGGCGTCACCCGCACCGCCGCCGTGGTCAAGGGCCAGGTCATGGCCAGCGCCAATGACGCGTCGAACGTGGCAGAGGTCTTCGGCATCGCCTGCGCCGATCTGGAGGCGATGCCGCGGATCGTGGATCCTGCGACGTCGATGGGTGAT
Organism: Paracoccus aestuarii; assembly: GCF_028553885.1. Classification (NCBI taxonomy): domain Bacteria; kingdom Pseudomonadati; phylum Pseudomonadota; class Alphaproteobacteria; order Rhodobacterales; family Paracoccaceae; genus Paracoccus; species Paracoccus aestuarii. The sequence goes on along the minus strand of NZ_CP067169.1, from coordinate 1,959,909 downwards.
CTGGAGCGCTTCGACGAGGGGATCGCCATCGGGTCCGGTATCGCGCGCGAGCTGGGCGTGGGGGTGGGCGACCGCATCCGCCTGATCGCGCCGGAGGGGGCGCGCACGGCCTTCGGCACCACGCCCAGGGTCAGTGCCTATGAGGTGACCTATGTCTTCAGCGCCGGGCGCTATGACATCGACCGCACGCGGATCTACATGCCGCTGGCCGAGGCGCAGTCCTATTTCAACCGCGAGGGGGTGGCCGACGAGATCGAGGTCTTTGTCGACGACCCCGAGCGCGTGGATGACTGGACGCTGGCGCTGATGCAGGCGGCGGGCGAGGGCGCGCAGACCTGGTCCTGGCGTGACAGTTCCGGATCCTTCCTGTCGGCCCTGGACATGGAGGATGACGTGATGTTCGTCATCCTGTCGGTGCTGGTCCTGATCGCGTCGATGAACATCACCAGCGGGCTGATCATGCTGGTCAAGAACAAGGGTCGCGACATCGGCATCCTGCGCACCATGGGCCTGACCGAGGGGTCGATCCTGCGGGTCTTCTTCCTCTGCGGGGCCTTCACGGGGGTGATCGGGACGATGGCCGGGGTGGTGCTGGGGGTGTTGCTGGCACTGAACGTGGACAGCATCATGGCGGGCCTGAACGCGCTGACCGGGGGCGGGGCCTGGCAGCCCGAGGTGCGCGGCATCTATCGTCTGCCTGCCGATCTGCGGGCCTGGGACATCGGGCGGGCCGTGGGGCTGTCGCTGTTCCTGTCCTTTGTGGTGACGATTTTCCCGGCGCGGCGGGCCGCGCGGATGAACCCGGTGGAGGCGCTGCGCTATGAATGACGTGTTGCGGCTGGAGGGTGTGGGCAAGACCTATGGTCTGGGCGGGCCCGCGCCGGTGACGGTGCTGGACGGGCTGGACCTGACCGTCGCGCGCGGCGAGGTCGTGGCGCTGGTCGCGCCGTCGGGTGCCGGGAAGTCGACGCTGCTGCATATCGCGGGGCTGCTGGACACGCCCGATGCGGGGCGGGTGATCCTGGCCGGGCGCGACATGACCGGCCTGCCCGACCGCGCCCGGACCGAGGCGCGGCGGCAGGAGCTGGGCTTCGTCTATCAGTTCCACCACCTGCTGCCCGAATTCAGCGCGGCCGAGAACATCGTCCTGCCGCAGCTGGCCAATGGCGTGTCGGGGCGCGACGCGCAGGCGCGGGCCGCCGACCTGCTGGGCCGCGTGGGGCTGGCGCATCGCGCGGATCACCGCCCCGCCCAGATGTCGGGCGGAGAGCAGCAGCGGGTGGCCTTTTGCCGCGCGCTGGCGAACCAGCCCGCGCTGCTGCTGGCGGATGAGCCGACGGGCAACCTGGACCCCGAGACTTCGGACAAGGTGTTCGACGTGCTGATGACGCTGGTGCGCGACACCGGGCTGTCGGCGCTGATCGCCACGCATAACCATGCGCTGGCGGATCGGATGGACCGCATCGTGCGGCTGGCCGCCGTGTGATCGTTGCGCGGGGACGGAACCAGGTGCATCCTGTGGGCAAAACAACCGGACAAGGGGGCATGCGATGCGGGCGATGATGATGGCGGGGGCGGCGGGGCTGGCGCTGGCGGGGCTGGTCGCGGCCTGCGCCCCCGAGGCGGCGCCGACCGGGGCCGCGCGAGATTACGCGCAATATTGCGCGGACTGCCACGGGCCTGCCGGGCGCGGCAACGGCCCGGCGGCGGTGGGCATGACGCCCGCGCCATCCGACCTGACGCAGCTGGCCGCGAATGCGGGCGGGGTCTATCCGGCCCCACGCGTCATGGGCCAGCTGGTCGGCTATACGATGGGGCGCAGCGAATCGCATATGCCGGTCTTCGAGACCCTGCGCGAGGGGCCGGTGGTCATGTATGACGACGGGTCGGGCCAGCGGGTGGCGACGCCCGCGCGGCTGGTGGCCTTGGCCGATTACATCCGGACGCTGCAGCGGTGATGCGCGCGGCGCTGGTGCTGGCCTGCGCGCTGGCGGGGCCGGCATCGGCGGATGGCTGGGACGGGTTCGGCGCCGCGATGAAATACGGCCTGCCCTTGGCGGCGGGGGTCTGCGCCGCCGATCAGGACCGGCTGGAGGATTACGCCATCCGCGGCGCGCTGCAGGCGGCGGTCGTGCTGGGGCTGAAGACGCTGTTCGACGGCACCGCCTTGGGGGCCCGTCCGTCCGGCGAGGGGCGGGGATTCCCCGGGCCATGCGGCGGCGGCGGGGTTCGGGGCGGCGGATCTGGCGGGGAAATGCTGGCGCGACCGGCCGGGCCTGGGGGCCGCGGCCTATGGGGCGGCCGGGGCCACGGCCTATGGCCGCGTCGCCTCCGGCCAGCACACGCCGCGCCAGGCGGCCAGCGGGGCGATGATCGGCATCGGCTTTGGCGCGGCCAGCCTGGGGATCGGAACGGACCGCGCCGAGATCAGCTTCGGCCTGCGCTTCTAGGTGACGATCAGGCGCGGGGCGTCGCTGGCCGGGTCGACCTGGCCGATGACGGCGGCCTCGGCAAAGCCGTGGCGGGCGAAGGCCGCGCGCACCTCATCCAAGGCCTCGGGCGCGCAGGCGACCAGCAGGCCGCCGCTGGTCTGGGGATCGCTGAGCAGCGCGCGGTCTGCATCCGAAAACCCGTCGGGCAGGGTCACGCCCTCGCCATAGCTGGCCCAGTTGCGCCCCGATGCGCCGGTCACATGCCCCGCCGCGATCAGCGCGTCGATGCCGGGCAGGCGCGGCACCGCGGACCAGTCGATCCGCAGGTCGCAGCCCGATCCGCGCGCCATCTCCAGCCCGTGACCGCCCAAGCCAAAGCCCGTGACATCGGTCATGGCATGCACGCCCTCGATCGCGGCCAGATCGGGGCCGGGGCGGTTCAGCTTGGTGGTGACCGCAATCATCCGGGCATAGCCCTCGGCATCCAGCTGGCCCTTCTTCAGCGCGGCGGACATGACGCCCACGCCCAGGGGCTTGCCCAGGACCAGCACATCGCCCGGCCGCGCATCGGCATTGCGCTTAAGCCGCGCCGGATCGACCAGGCCGATCGCCACCAGGCCATAGATCGGTTCGACCGAATCGATGGTATGGCCGCCGGCGATGGGGATGCCCGCCTCGCGGCAGATCGAGGCGCCGCCATCCAGGATCGCGGCGATCGTGTCATGCGACAGCGCGTTGATCGGCATGCCGACCACGGCCAGCGCCAGGATGGGCGTCGCCCCCATCGCATAGACGTCGCTGATCGCGTTCGTCGCGGCGATGCGCCCGAAATCATGGGGATCATCCACCACCGGCATGAAGAAATCCGTCGTCGCCACCAGCGCCTGATGGTCGTTCAGGCGATAGACGGCGGCATCGTCCGCGGTCTCGATCCCCACCAGCAGTTCGGGCGGGACGGGCAGGGCGGCGCTGCCCCGCAACAGGCCCGACAGCACGCCGGGCGCGATCTTGCAGCCGCAGCCCCCGCCATGGGCCAGCGATGTCAGGCGCGGTTCTGTCTGGCGCGCGTCGGATTGGGTCATCGTCATCTCCTGTGGTTGGGGACAGGTTAGCGGCAGCGGCGGGGCGGTTCCAGCGGGCTCGGGCGCTATCTGCTTGCAGGCCAGCGGCGCGGCGACTAGAACGGCGCAAATTTTCAGGCCGCCATAGGGTGGCCCTTCTGTCTATGAGGGTAAGATGCAGGTCAAGGAAACGCAGAACGACGGTCTGAAGCGCGGGTATCAGTTCACCCTGCCCGCGGCCGACCTGGCCGCCGCCGTCGATGCCAAGCTGAAAGAGGCGCAGCCGGAAGTCGAGATGAAGGGCTTCCGCAAGGGCAAGGTGCCCATGGCCATGCTGAAGAAGCAGTTCGGCCCGCGCATCATGGGCGAGGCCATGCAGGACGCGATCGACGGCGCGCTGCGCGACCATCTGGAACAGTCGGGCGACCGCCCCGCGACCCAGCCCAAGGTCGAGATGGAGAATGGCGAAGGCTGGAAGGAAGGCGATGACGTCGTCGTCAACGTCACCTACGAGACCCTGCCCTCCATCCCCGAGGTCGACCTGTCGGCCCTGACACTGGAGAAGCTGACCGTCCCCGCCGAGGAGGCCGCCGTCGCCGAGGCGCTGCAGAACCTGGCGAAATCCGCGCAATCCTTCGAGGACCGCAAGAAGGGCACCAAGTCCAAGTCGGGCGATCAGGTCGTGATCGACTTCAAGGGCTTCGTCGATGGCGAGGCCTTCGAGGGCGGCGAGGCCGAGGATTATCCGCTGGTCCTGGGCTCGAACAGCTTCATCCCCGGCTTCGAGGATCAGCTGGTCGGCGTGAAGGCCGATGAGGAGGTCAAGGTCGAGGTCAAGTTCCCCGAGGAATATGGCGCGCCCCATCTGGCCGGCAAGGACGCCACCTTCGAATGCAAGATCAAGGCGGTGAAGGCCCCCAAGGAGGCCGAGCTGGACGACGAGCTGGCCAAGAAGTTCGGCGCCGAGGATCTGGACGGTCTGAAGAAGCAGATCGGCGAGCGTCTGGAGGCCGAATATGCCGGCGCCGCGCGCGCGGTGATGAAGCGTTCGCTGCTGGATCAGCTGGATGCCGCGGTCAAGTTCGACCTGCCGCCCTCGCTGGTCGAGGCCGAGGCCGCGCAGATTGCGCATCAGCTGTGGCACGAGGAGAACCCCGAGGTCACCGACCACAACCATGACGCCATCGAGCCGACCGACGAGCACAAGTCCCTGGCCGAGCGCCGCGTGCGCCTTGGCCTGCTGCTGGCCGAGATCGGCCAGAAGGCCGAGGTGACCGTCTCGGACCAGGAGATGACCCAGGCCGTGCTGCGCGCCGCGCGCCAGTATCCCGGTCAGGAACGTCAGTTCTTCGAGTTCATCCAGCAGAACCAGGCCGCCCAGCAGCAGCTGCGCGCGCCTATCTTCGAGGACAAGGTCGTCGACCTGATCGCCGAAAAGGCGAAGGTCGAGGAAAAGACCGTGACCAAGGAAGAGCTGGAAAAGGCCGTCGAGGCGCTGGACGAGCTGTGATCCACCGGATCCGCTGACCACAGGGGCCGCATCTTCGGATGCGGCCTTTTTCATGGCGTCTTGATGCCGGGCGCCGCCGCGCTTAGGTGATCGCCATGACCGCATCCCTGAACCTGATGAAGCTTTGCGTCGGTGCCGAAGGCCCCGAGGATCTGGCCCTGTGGCAGCGCCGCTTTGGCGACGGGCCCGCGCGCCATGTCACCCGTATGTGGCCCAAGCGCGAGGCCGAGCTGCTGGATGGCGGCTCGATCTTCTGGGTGTTCAAGGGCGTGATGCTGGCCCGCCAGCGCATCCTGGCGCTGGAGCCGGTCGAGGGCGCGGATGGCATCACCCGCTGCGGGCTGATCCTGGACCGCGACCTGGTCCGCGTCGCCGCCCTGCCGCGGCGGCCCTTTCAGGGCTGGCGCTATCTGGACGGCAAGGACGCGCCCGCCGACCTGCCCAAGGGCCGCGCCGCCGAGGAGCCGCTGCCCCCCGCCATCGCCGCCGCCTTGGCCGAGATGGGGCTGCGCTGAACGCGGCCTCTTGCATCGGCGCCGGTGTTGATCTAGGGCAGGATCACGGACGCCGGGGGTATGGCGGAACGGTAGACGCAGGGCATTCAAAATGCTCCGCCGCAAGGCGTGGGGGTTCAAGTCCCTCTACCCCTACCAGCGTCCGGTCCCACCAACCGCCCGGAATGTCGCGATTTCTTCGGATGTCGCCCTTTGGCCCATGGCCAAGAATTTTGCCATCGTCGTGGAACGAACCTGATCGGACGGATGTTTATCTCGCGAAGGTGAACAGACACCGATACGAAAGGGCAGAGACATGGCACAGAACCCCACCGCCGACGAACTGAAGCGCGACGCAGCCGATGCGGCCAACGAGGCCAAGCGTGACGTGGCCGACGGCGCCCGCCGCGTGGCCGACGAAGTGCGCGACACGGCGCGTGACCTGTCGAACAATTCGGGCGCACAGCGTCTGGCCGACAAGGGTGCCGCACTGGCCGATGACGCGGTCGAGACCGGCAAATACTATGCCGAGCGCGCCCGCGAGACCGGTCAGGAATATGCCGACAAGGCCCGCCACGAGGCCGAGCGCCTCTATGAGGCCGGTCAGCAGAAGGCCCATGAGGTCGCGCAATATGCCGAAGAGCGCTACGACGAAGTCTCGGACATGGTCCGCCGCAACCCGGCCCAGGCTCTGGGCATCGCGGCCGGCATCGGCTTCCTGGTCGGCCTGCTGATTTCGCGTCGCTGAGGTCGGACTGATGTTCGATTTCGCCCGACGCTTTCAACTGGCCGTGGGCGATGCGGCCCGGCGGGTGGCCCTGAAGGCCGCCGCCGGGTTGGTGGCGACAATCGGCGCCGGCTTCCTGCTGGCGTCGTTGTGGTCCTTTCTGGCGCATGAGCTGGGATGGGGATCGACGCTGGCTTCGCTGGCGATCGCGGGGGGGATGCTGCTGATCGCGGTCATCCTGTTTGCGGTGTCCTCGCGCCGTCGCCACGAGATGCCGACCGGCGACGACGTCAAGCGCGAGGTTCAGGCCCGCGTGTCGCTGGCCGCCGATGCGACCGTCAACCGCGTGAAATCCGAAGCCGACCGCGTTCTGGGCATGGCCGAGACCAAGGCGACCTCGCTGATGGATCAGGCAAGCTTCCGCGCCAACAAGCTGGCATCGGATGCCGAGCAGACGGTGATAGGCACGGTGCGTTCCGCAGCTCAGGCGGTGGGGCTGACGCCCTCGGACCTGAAATCGGCCGAGGATTCCATGCGCAGCGGCGCCCATCAGGTCAAGCAGGCCGCGGATACGAACGCGGGCAGCATGGCCAAGCTGCTGGGGGCCTTTGCCGTCGGTGTCACGATCGCCACCGCGATCCAAGGCAACCGGGATGACGATTACGACGACTTCGATCCCGACGATTATCTGTGATTGAAAAGGGGCGCCGCGGCGCCCCTTTCCTTATGCGTTGGCTTCGCGGATCTTGTCCGCCGCCGCCTGGTCGAAGGCCACGCCCTTCTGCGACAGCAGCTGATCCAGCTCGCCCGACAGGGTCATCTCGGTGATGATGTCGCAGCCGCCCACGAACTCGCCCTTGACGTAAAGCTGCGGAATCGTCGGCCAATCCGAGAAATCCTTGATCCCTTGGCGGATATCGGCATCCGACAGCACGTTCACGTCCTGATAGGGCACGTTCATGTAGTTCAGCACCCCGGCCACGCGGCTGGAGAACCCGCATTGCGGCATGTCGCGCGTGCCCTTCATGAACAGGACCACATCATTGCTGTCGATGAGATCCTGGATACGGGCGTTCACGTCGGTCATCACGTCGTCCTTTTGATCGGGCCGCCCGCTGATACGCGGGGGCCGTGGGGTGTCATTCGGGGGCCTTGGTCGTCAGGGCCAGCGCATGCAGATCGCCGGCCGGTCCGTCCATCCGGCCCTGCAGCGCGGCATAGACGGCGCGCTGCTGCTGGACGCGGTTCAGACCGCGAAAGCTTTCGTCGATGACCTCGGCCGCATAGTGGTTTCCGTCGCCTGCCAGATCGGTGATCGTGATCCGGGCATCGGGAAATGAGGCTCGCAAAAGGGCCTCGATTTCATGCGCTTCCATCGCCATTGGGTCATCCTCGTTCCTGATGGCCTAGATGTAGGGGATGGACCGCAGGCCCGCAAGCCTAGGGCGGCCCGAAGCCGCCCCGCCCATGCCACGAAAAAGGCCGCGCCCCCTGCCAGGAACGCGGCCCGATCCGGCTTGTGCCGGGGATTACTGCGTCGCGCTGACCGCGCCGACCGTGCCGCCGACGATGGCGCCCGCGGGACCCGCGACCGCCGCACCGCCCAGGCCGCCCGTGGCCGCGCGTTCCCCGACCGTGGTGCCGCAGGCCGACAGCAGGGTGAGGGCGCCGATAAATCCGATGGAGACAAGCTTCATGACCGAGATCCTTGACAATGGAATGTACAAGACAGACGCGGTGCTGGACGAAAGGGTTCCGTTCGGTCAGCGTCTAATCCGCAAGGCGGTCGGTCAGCCGCCCGTATGGCTCATGTGGCGGGTCATCTGGCCGACGATGCCTTGGCGCGAATAGTCGAAATCATGGCCCTTGGGCTTGCGCGCGATCGCGTCGCGGATCGTCTGGCGCAGCACCGTGTCGTCGGGGCTGGCGCGCAGGGGGGCGCGCAGGTCGGCATTGTCCTCCTGGCCCAGGCACATGAACAGCTCGCCCGTGCAGGTGACGCGGACGCGGTTGCAGCTTTCGCAGAAATTATGGGTCAGGGGGGTGATGAAGCCGATCTTCTGCCCCGTCTCGGACAGGCGGACATAGCGGGCGGGACCGCCAGTGCGTTCGGCCAGGTCGATCAGGGTGAAACGTTCGGCCAGGCGCGCGCGCAGGTCGGAGAGCGGCCAATACTGGTCCAGCCGGTCCTCCTCGCCCAGATCGCCCATGGGCATGACCTCGATGAAGGTCAGATCGTGCCCCTCGTCGCCGCACCAGCGGACCAGGTCGAACAGTTCGGCATCGTTCACGCCCTTCAGCGCGACGGTGTTAATCTTGACGCGCAGGCCTGCGGCATTGGCGGCGCGGATCCCCTCCAGCACCTGGGGCAGGCGGCCCCACCGGGTGATCGCGGCGAAACGGTCCGCATCCAGCGTGTCCAGCGAGACATTGACCCGCCGCACGCCGATATCGGCCAGCTCGGCCGCGTGGCGGGCCAGCTGGCTGCCATTGGTGGTCAGGGTCAGCTCGTCCAGGCCATCGCCCAGATGGCGCGAGACCTGGCGCAGGAAACCCATGATGCCGCGCCGGACCAGCGGCTCGCCCCCGGTGATGCGCAGCTTGTGCACGCCCAGGCCCACGAAGGCGGTGCAGAGGCGGTCCAGCTCCTCCAGGGTCAGCAGGTCGGCCTTGGGCAGAAACTGCATGTGTTCGGCCATGCAATAGACGCAGCGGAAATCGCAGCGGTCGGTCACCGACACCCGCAGATAGGTGATGGGGCGGGCGAAGGGGTCGATCAGGGGGCTGCATGGTCATCGGTTCAATCTAGGGGCGCGGGCGCCGCTCACAAGCGGGGGATTGGCGCGTCATGCGGTGGACGCGGGCGCATGGGCATGGCTAACTGCGGCCAAAGCAGATCCAAGGAGAATTCGATGCGCCTGTCCCCCCTTTGCCGCGACCCTGGGAATCGGCCTGGCCCTGGCTTACTGCACGCAGATGGCGGGCACCACGACCGAACGCCCGGCCCCCGCCACGCCCGCGACCGCCGCCCAGACCGCCGCCGCCACCGCCGTCACGCGCGCCCCCGCGCCGCGCCCGGCGGCCCGCGCCACGCCCGCCCAGCTGGACACGACGACCCCCGAACAGCGCGCCGCCGCCGCCCAGGCCCCGGCCGCGGCCGAGACGCGGCTCGGCACGACCATCGGATCGCTCGGCAACCCGTCCGAGGGCGGGTTCTGGATCCGCACGCCGCTGGTCCAGACCCGCGCGCCCGGCCGGATCGTCAACCCCGCCACCGGGAAATCCGCCCAGGTCGAGCTGATCCCCCTGACCTCGGGCGGGACGGGCAGCCAGGTGTCGCTGCCCGCGCTGCAATTGCTGGGTGTGCCGCTGACCGACCTGCCCACGCTGGAGGTCTACAGGCTCTGATCGTCGGGCTCGGGCTCGGGTTCCGGACGGGGGGCGGGCTGCCATGCCGCCACCCGGTCGGGATCGCGCCTGCCCAGATCGCGCAGCCAGGTCTGCACGGCCTGGCGCACCGCGCCGTGGCGGTCATGGGCCAATTCGGCCGCCCAATCCAGCACCCGGTCGCGAATCGCCAGGTCGGCGGGCTTGGGGTTGTTCATCTTGGCCCAAGGCAGGGTCGCCATCAGCGCCCCGCGCCGCAGCCAGGGCGATCCGTCGCCCGCCCAATCCTCGGACGCCTCGATCCGCGCCGGATCGGCCACCAGCCGCCGCGAGGCCGCCGACATCACGGCATCGCCGATCTCGACCCCGTCGATCTGGGGCGCCCAGTCCAGGATCGCCTGCCACGCCCCGTCATCGGGCCGCATCCGCGCCTGGACCAGCAGCCGCGCGGCCAGCAGGCGGGCGTCGTGGATGTCGCTGTCCCACAGCGCCCGGGCCAAGGCGACCCGCCCGTCCAGGTCGTGACGCTCACGCCATTCGCGGGCCAAGGTCTCGATATCGGCGGGGGCCAGGCCCAGGGTCTCGCGCCCGGTCTTGTGACGGGCGGCGTCGCGGGCGGCGCGTTCGGGGTCGGCCATGGCGCGCAGCCGGTCCAATTCCTGCATGGGGCATCCTCGTGTGATCAGGGCCCCGTTCTAGGGCCTGGGGCCCGCCTTCTCAAGATCATGGTGGCAGGCGGGGTGCGGCCGGGCTAAAAGGCGCGGGAAAACCACGAGGTAGGCCCATGTCGCATTCCGCAGACCCCCGTCCGATGACCGCCCGCCGCCACGGCCCCCTGACGGGCGAGGCCTTGGTGCCCGGCGACAAGTCGATCAGCCACCGCGCCCTGATCCTGGGCGCCATGGCCGTGGGCGAGACGCGGATCACCGGCCTGCTGGAGGGTCAGGACGTGCTGGACACGGCCCGCGCGATGCGCGCGCTCGGGGCCCAGGTGACCCAGCACGGGCCGGGCGAATGGTCGGTGCACGGGGTCGGGGTGGGTGGCTTCTCGGCCCCCGATGACGTGATCGATTGCGGCAATTCCGGGACCGGCGTGCGGCTGATCATGGGGGCTGTGGCCACGACGCCGATCGCGGTGACCTTCACCGGCGATGCCAGCCTGTCGCGCCGGCCCATGGCGCGGGTGACGGACCCGCTGGAACAACTGGGCGCCCGCATCACCGGACGCGAAGGCGGTCGCCTGCCCATCACCATCGAAGGCGCCGCCGATCCCGTGCCGCTGACCTATCGCACGCCAGTGGCCAGCGCCCAGATCAAGTCCGCGATCCTGCTGGCCGGGCTGAACGCTCCGGGCGACACGGTGGTGATCGAATCCGAACCCACGCGCGATCATTCCGAACGCATGCTGGCGGGCTTCGGCGCTCAGATCCGCACCGAGACCACTCCCGATGGCCACCGCATCACCCTGAAGGGCCGCCCCGAACTGCGCCCCCAGCCCGTCGCGGTGCCGCGCGACCCCTCCAGCGCGGCCTTCCCCGTCGCTGCCGCCCTGATCGTGCCGGGATCGCAGATCCGCGTGCCGGGCGTCAGCCGCAACCCGACGCGCGACGGCCTCTATGTCACGCTGCTGGAAATGGGCGCCGACATCACCTTCGAAAACCCGCGCGAGGAGGGGGGCGAGCCGGTGGCCGACCTCCTGGTCCGTCACGGCCCCCTCAAGGGCGTGACCGTCCCCGCCGACCGCGCCGCCAGCATGATCGACGAATTCCCGATCCTGTCGGTCATCGCCAGCTTCGCCGAGGGCAGCACGGTCATGAACGGCGTTTCCGAACTGCGCGTCAAGGAAAGCGACCGCATCGACGCCATGGCCCGCGGCCTCGAGGCGAACGGCGTCACGGTCGAGGAAACCCCCGACAGCATGACCGTGCACGGCATGGCGCGGGTCCCGGGCGGCGGCCATGCCGTCACCCATCTGGACCACCGCATCGCCATGTCCTTCCTGGTCCTCGGCATGGCGACCGAAGAACCGGTCACCATCGACGATGCCGAACCGATCACCACGTCCTTCCCGGATTTCGTCCCGCTGATGACCCGCCTCGGCGCCGCCCTGGCCTGAGGGCATTTCTCTGTTGCCGAAATACCCCGGGGGGAATCCCGGAACGGGATGGGGGGCAGCGCCCCCCTACACCGACCCCATCGGATAGCCGACCCCGGCCAGCGCCGCCCGCACCTCGTCCAGGATCGCCGGATCGTCGATGGTCGCGGGCGCCTTGACCGCCTCGCCATCGGCGATCTTCGCCATCGTCGCGCGCAGGATCTTGCCCGAGCGTGTCTTGGGCAGCCGGTCCACCACGCAGGCCGTCTTGAAGGCCGCGACCGGCCCGATGCGGTCGCGGACCATGCGCACGACCTCGGCGGTGATCTGGGCGGGGTCCGTCTCGACCCCCTTCTTCAGGCACAGAAGGCCCAAGGGCGCCTGACCCTTCAGCGGATCGGCCACGCCGATCACCGCGCATTCCGCGACCGCCGGGTGGCTGGACAGGACCTCCTCCATCGCCCCGGTCGACAGGCGGTGGCCCGCCACGTTGATCACGTCATCCGTGCGCGCCATGATCCAGACATAGCCGTCCTCGTCGATATAGCCCGCATCGCCCGTCTCGTAGAAGCCCGGGAAATGGTCCAGATAGGCGCGGCGGAACCGGTCCTCGGCCTGCCACAGCGTGGGCAGGGTGCCCGGCGGCAGGGGCAGCTTGATGGCGATGGCGCCGAGCGTGCCGGGGGCCACGGGTTGGCCGGCCTCGTCCAGGACCTGCACGTCATAGCCGGGCATGGGCACGGTCGGGCTGCCCTTCTTGACGGCCATCATCTCGACCCCGAAGGGGTTAGCGGCGATGGGCCAGCCGGTCTCGGTCTGCCACCAATGGTCGATCACGGGAACCTTCACCCGGTCCTCGGCCCAGGCCACGGTGTCGGGATCGGCACGCTCGCCCGCCAAAAACAGCGCCTGCAGCGATGACAGGTGGTGGCGCGCGACCAGGCTGCCCTCGGGATCCTCGCGCTTGACGGCGCGGATGGCGGTGGGGGCGGTGAAGAAGGACTTGACCTTGTGATCCGCGATCACCCGCCAGAAGGTGCCCGCATCGGGCGTGCCCACGGGCTTGCCCTCGAAGATCACCGTGGTGGCCCCCGCGATCAGCGGACCATAGACGATATAGCTGTGCCCCACGACCCAGCCCACGTCGGATGCGACCCAGAAGACGTCTCCCGGCCCGATCCCATAGATATTCGGCACGCTCCAGGCCAAGGCCACCAGATGGCCGCCGGTATGGCGCACCACGCCCTTGGGCTGGCCCGTCGTCCCCGAGGTATAGAGGATATAGGCCGGATGGTTGCCCTCGACCGGGACGCAATCGGCGGGGGTGGCGGCGGCGACCGCTTCGGTCCAGTCCAGGTCGCGCCCGGCGGTCATCTGCGCCGCGCATTCGGGGCGCTGCAGGACGATGGTGAAGTCGGGCTTGTGCGCCGCCTCGTCGATGGCGCGGTCCATCAACGGCTTGTAGGCGACGGTGCGCCCCGGCTCCAGCCCGCAGCTGGCGGCCAGGATGGCGCGGGGGCGGGCATCGTCGATGCGCACCGCCAGCTCATGCGCCGCAAAACCGCCGAAGACCACGGAATGGATCGCGCCGATCCGCGCGCAGGCCAGCATCGCCTCCAGCGCCTCGGGGATCATCGGCATGTAGATGATGACCCGGTCGCCCTTGGCGATGCCGCGCGCCGCCATGACCCCGGCAAGACGCGCCACACGGTCCTGCAATTCGCCATAGGTCAGGCGCGTGACGCTGTCCGTCATCGGGCTGTCATGGATCACCGCCAGCCGGTCGCCATGGCCCGCCGCCACATGGCGGTCGATGGCGTTCCAGCAGGCATTCACCATGCCGTCGGCGAACCATTCCCCGGCGGGTCCCTGATCGAAATAGGCGCGGCTGGCGGGGCGGTCCCAATCGATGGCCCGGGCGGCCTGGGTCCAGAAGGCCTCCGGGTCGTCGCGCCACCGGGCATAAAGCTGTTGATAGGACATGGAACCCCCCTCCCAAAGAAGCTGGGGGATTGTTACGCAGCGGAAGGGGGTTCGCGCAACCTTGTTAGCGCGCGATGCCGGGGCGGATTAGCAGAATTATGGGACGCAGGTTTGCAAAGCCCACGGCGCCGCAAAATCGCCCTTTGCCGCACCGCAGTATTTGCAAAATCCCGGCCGAATCAGCCGTAGTGATTGACCGGCGTGCCGGCCAGCACCGACATGTTCAGCAGGCCCCGCGTGGTGATCGAGGGCGTCACGATATGCGCGCGGTTGCCCATGCCCATCAGGATCGGCCCGACCTCCAGGCCCTGGGCGCGCATCTTCAGCGCGTTCCGGACGCCCGATGCCGCATCGGTGCCGGCAAAGACCAGGACGTTGGCCACCCCTTGCAGCCGCGATCCGGGGAAGATCCGCTCGCGCAGGTCGGGGTCCAGGGCGGCATCGACATGCATCTCTCCGTCATACATGAAGTCCGGCTCGCGCGCGTCCAGCATCGCCAGCGCGTCGCGCATCTTGCGCCCCGAATAGCTGTCGGTGTTGCCGAACTGGGAATGGCTGCACAGCGCGATCTTGGGCGTCAGGCCAAAGCGGCGCACATGGCGGGCGGCGCCGACGACCGTTTCCATCACCTGCTGGGGTGTGGGGTCGTTGTGGCATTGCGTGTCAGCGATGAACAGCGGCCCGTCCTCCAGGATGATCATCGACAGCGCGCCCACCGGATGCAGCCCGTCGCGGGCCAAGACCTGGCGGACATATTGCAGATGCCAACTGTATTGCCCGAAGGTGCCGCAGATCAGGCTGTCGGCCTCGTCGCGATGGACCATCACGGCGCCGATGGCGGTGGTGTTGGTGCGCATGATCGCGCGGGCGATGTCGGGGCTGACGCCGCGGCGGGCCATCAGGCCGTGATACGTCTCCCAGTAATCGCGGTATCGGGGGTCGTTCTCGGGGTTCACGATCTCGAAGTCGCGCTCGGGGCGGATGGGCAGGCCCGCGCGTTCGGCGCGCATGGCGATGACCTCGGGGCGGCCGATCAGGATGGGGACGTCGGTCGTCTCTTCCAGCATGGCGTTGGCGGCGCGCAGGACGCGCTCATCCTCGCCCTCGGCAAAGACGATGCGGCGTTCGGTGGTGGCGGCGGCCTCGAAGACCGGGCGCATGATCAGCGCCGAGCGGAAGACCGACCCGTCCAGCTTCTGCTTATAGGCGGCCATGTCGTCCAGGGGGCGGGTCGCCACACCCGTCTCCATCGCGGCACGGGCGACCGCGCTGGAGACGACGCCCATCAGCCGCGGATCGAAGGGCTTGGGGATCAGGTAGTCGGCGCCGAAGGTCAGCGTCTCGCCGCGATAGGCGGCGGCGGCCTCGGCGGCGGTGGTGGCGCGGGCCAGGGCCGCGATGCCCTCGATGCAGGCGATCTTCATCTCGTCGTTGATGGTGGTCGCGCCCACATCCAGCGCGCCGCGGAAGATGAAGGGGAAGCACAGGACATTGTTGACCTGGTTCGGGAAATCGCTGCGGCCGGTGGCGATGATCGCGTCGGGGGCGACGGCGCGGGCCGCCTCCGGATCGATCTCGGGGTTCGGGTTCGCCAGCGCGAAGATGATCGGGCGCGACGCCATGCGGGCGACCATCTCGGGCGTCAGGACGCCGGGGCCGGACAGGCCCAGGAACAGGTCGGCGCCGTCGATGACCTCGGCCAGGGTCCGTTTGTCGGAGGCCTGGGCATAGGCGGCCTTCTGCGGGTTCATGTCGATCTCGCGGCCCTCATGGACCAGGCCGTGGATGTCACACAGCCAGACGTTCTCGCGCTTGACGCCCAGCTTCAGCAGCATGTCCAGGCAGGCGATGCCCGCCGCCCCGCCCCCCGTCGAGACGATCCGGATATCCTCGAACCGCTTGCCCGCGATGCGCAGCGCGTTGGTCGCGGCCGCGCCCACCACAATGGCGGTGCCGTGCTGGTCGTCGTGAAAGACCGGGATGTTCATGCGCTCGCGGCAGATGCGTTCGACGATGAAGCAGTCGGGGGCCTTGATATCCTCCAGGTTCACCGCGCCGAAGGTCGGCTCCAGCGCGCAGACGATATCGGCCAGCTTTTCGGGGTCGGGCTCGTTCACCTCGATGTCGAAACAGTCGATATTGGCGAATTTCTTGAACAGGACCGCCTTGCCCTCCATCACCGGCTTGGAGGCCAGCGCGCCGATATTGCCCAGGCCCAGCACGGCCGTGCCGTTACTGATGACGGCCACCAGGTTGCCCTTGGTGGTATAGCGCGCGGCGGTCGAGGGGTCGGCCTTGATCTCCAGGCAGGCCTCGGCCACGCCGGGGGAATAGGCGCGGGCCAGGTCGCGGCCGTTCGCCATGGGCTTGGTGGCGCGGATCTCCAGCTTACCGGGGCGGGGAAATTCGTGATAATCCAGTGCTGCCTGGCGTGCGCTGTCCTGCCTGCGGTCGTCCATCTCTGCCCCCACGTTTCGAAATTGGTTTACCGTTAAACCATATTGACGTCGGGGAACAGACGGGATCGCGGGCGCTTGCACCGGGCGCGCGACGGGCGCAGATTACCCGTCGAGACAGAGCGGGGATTCACCATGTCATTGCTGGAAGCGGCACGCGAAGTGCGCGAACGGGCCTGGGTGCCCTATTCGAAATTCAAGGTCGGCGCGGCGATCCGCGGGGCCTCGGGCGCGGTCTATCGCGGCTGCAACGTCGAGAACGTGGCCTATCCCGAAGGCACCTGCGCCGAGGCCGGCGCCATCGCCGCCATGGTCGCGGCGGGCGAGACGCAGCTGATCGAGGTCGCCGTCATCGCCGACAGCCCGACCCCGGTGCCCCCCTGCGGCGGCTGCCGCCAGAAGCTGGCGGAATTCGGCGCGGGTGACGTTCCGGTCCTGCTGGCCACCACCGACGGGGCCGAGACGCGGACCACCATCGGCGAGCTGCTGCCCGGGCGCTTCGACGCGGGCCACATGGCGCGCACATGACCGATCCGCGACCGGTGATCGCCGCGATCCGCGACGGGCGCGGCCTGGACGGCCCGGGCGCCGCGCTGATCGCGCAGGGGCTGGCGGACGGGTCGGTCAGCGATGCGCAGGCGGGGGCCTTCGCGATGGCGGTGCTGACGCGCGGCACCGGCCCCGCGGGGCGCGTGGCGCTGACCCGGGCGATGCGCGATTCGGGCCATGTGCTGCAATGGGACCTGTCCGGCCCGGTCGTGGACAAGCATTCGACCGGCGGCATCGGCGACACGGTATCGCTGGTCCTGGCGCCGCTGCTGGCGGCGCGGGGCTGCTTCGTGCCGATGATCTCCGGGCGCGGGCTGGGCCATACCGGCGGCACGCTGGACAAGCTGGAGGCGATCCCCGGCTATCGCTGCGACCTGCCCGAGGAGGAGTTCCGCCGCATCGTGCGTCAGGTGGGCTGCGCGATCGTCTCGGCCACGGGGGATGTGGCGCCGGCGGATCGCAGGCTCTACGGCATCCGCGACGAATCGGGGACGGTGGAATCCATCGACCTGATCACCGCCTCGATCCTGTCCAAGAAGCTGGCCGCGGGGCTGGACGCGCTGGTTCTGGACGTGAAGGCAGGCTCCGGCGCGATCCTGAAGAAGCCCGACAGCGCCGGACGCTTGGCGCAGGCGCTGGTCGAGACGGCGAACGGCGCGGGCTGCCGCACCACGGCGCTGATCACCGACATGGATCAGCCCCTGGCCCGCAGCGCCGGCAACGCGCTGGAGGTGGCCGAGGCGATCGCCACCCTGCGCGGTGCGCCGGGGGCCCTGCGGGACCTGACCCTGGCCTTGGCCGCCGAGGCGCTGGCCTTGGTCGGACAATCCCCCGAGGGGTTGGAGGCGGCTCTGGATGGCGGCCAGCCCGCCGAGATCTTCGGCCGTATGGTCGCGGCCCAGGGCGGGCCGCGCGACCTGATCGACCGGCCCGAGGCGCATCTGGCCCGCGCCCCGGTCACCGTTCCCGTCCCCGCGCCCCAAGGTCGGGTGGGGCGCATCGACGTCACCGCGCTCGGCCATGCGGTGCTGGCGCTTGGCGGCGGGCGGGTGCGCGCCTCCGAGGCGATCGACCCGCGGGTGGGGCTGGACCGCCTGGCCAAGCTGGGCGATGCGGTCGGGCCCGATGCGCCGCTGGCCATGGTCCATGCCGCCGACGACACCGCGGCCCAGGTGGCCGTCGCCGCCGTCCAGGCCGCCTATGCCTTGGGCGATGCCGCCCCGGGGCCCCTGATCCGCGACCGGATCGCGCCATGAGCCGCGCCTTCCTGATCGTGATGGACAGCGTGGGCATTGGCGGCGCGCCCGATGCGGATGCCTATTTCAACGATGGCCGCCCCGATACCGGCGCTAACACCTTGGGCCATATCGACGCCGCGCGGCCCTTGTCCATGCCTGTGCTGGACGGGCTGGGGCTGGGGGCGGCGCTGCATCTGGCCTCCGGGCTGACGCCGCGCGGGCTGGGCGCCGCGCCGCGGGGCCTCTGGGGGGCCGCGACCGAACTGTCGCGCGGCAAGGACACCCCCTCCGGCCATTGGGAGATCGCGGGCCTGCCGGTCCCGTGGGACTGGACCTATTTCCCCGATGCCAACCCCGCGCTGCCGCCCGAGGTGCTGGCCCGCATCCGCGATCTGGCGGGGACCGGGGGGACTTTGGCCAACATCCATGCCTCGGGGACGCAGGTCATCGCGGATTTCGGGGCCGAGCATCTGCGGACCGGCTGGCCCATCTGCTACACCTCGGCCGACAGCGTGCTGCAGATCGCCGCGCATGAGGATGCCTTTGGCCTGGACCGGCTGATCGCGCTTTGCCGCGACATGGCGCCGATGCTGCACGGGATGCGCGTGGGCCGGGTCATCGCGCGCCCCTTCACCGGCCCCGAGGGCGCATTCGCCCGGACCGCCAACCGCCGCGACTTCGCCATCGCGCCGCCCGGGCGCACCATCCTGGACATCGCCCAGGGCGCGGGCCGGATCACGCATGGCGTGGGCAAGATCGGCGACATCTTCAGCCATCGCGGCATCACCCGCCTGCACAAGGGCCAGGACGATGCCGCCTTGGCCGAGGCGCTGATCGGTCTGGCCGAGCGCGCCGAGCCGGGCAGCCTGACCTTTGCCAATTTCGTCGAATTCGACAGCCGCTTCGGCCATCGCCGCGATGTCGAGGGCTATGCCGGGCATCTGGAATGGTTCGACACCGTCGCGGGGCGGCTGCTGGAGCGGCTGCGGCCCGGGGACCTGGCGATCTTCACCGCCGATCACGGCAACGACCCGTCCTGGACCGGCACAGACCATACCCGCGAACGCGTGCCCGTGCTGGGCTGGGGCCTGGGGCCGCGCGCGGTGGGGCAGGTGGCCTTTGCCGATATCGGCGCCTCGGTCATGGCGCATCTGGGCCTGCCCGCCCCCGATCACGGAGCATCCTTCCTGTGAAGAAGATCGAACTGCACCTGCATCTGGAGGGCGCGGCGCCCCCCGATTTCATCCGCAGCCTGGGTGCCGAGAAACGCGCCGACCTGTCGGGCGTCTTCGATGCGCGGGGCGGCTATGCCTATGACGGCTTCGCGGGCTTCCTGCGCTGCTACGAGGCGGCGACGGCGGTGATCCAGGGCCCGCGCGACTATGCCCGCCTGCTGGCCGAGGTCCTGGAACGCTGCGCCGAGGAAGGCGTGGTCTATGCCGAGCTGTTCGTCTCGCCCGAATTCTGCGGGGGCGCGGATCTGTCCGCCTGGCAGGACCATCTGGCCGCGATGACCGAGGTGGCGGAGGCCGCCCGCCCCCAAGGCATCGACAGCCGCGGCATCGTCACCGCCATCCGCCATTTCGGCGCGGATCGGGCGCGCCGGACCGCCCGCTGCGCGGCGGAAACGGCGGGCGGCTGGATCTCCGGCTTCGGCATGGGCGGGGCCGAACAGGTGGGCCGCGCCACCGACTATGCCTGGAGCTTCGACTGCGCGGCCGAGGCGGGGCTGGGCCTGACCTGCCATGCGGGCGAATGGGGCGGGCCGGACAGCATCCGCGACGCGCTGGCCCTGGGCTGCACCCGCATCGGCCATGGCGTGCGCGCCGTCGAGGACCCGGGCCTGATCCGCGACCTGGTCGAGCGCGGCATCACGCTGGAGGTCTGTCCTGGGTCGAACATCGCGCTTGGGGTGGTGCCGTCCTGGGGCGCCCATCCCATCGCGCGGCTGGCCGATGCGGGGGTGCGGGTGACCGTGTCCACCGACGATCCGCCCTTCTTCCACACCACGATGCGGGATGAATACGACCGGCTTGCCACCACCTTTGGCTGGGGCGATACGGAATTCAGACAGATCAACCAATGGGCCATCGATGCGGCCTTCTGCGATGCGCCGACCCGCGATCGGCTGAGAAAGGAATTCGCCTGATGCAACATCTGACCGTCGTCGATCACCCGCTGGTCCAGCACAAGCTTTCGATCCTGCGCCAGAAGGACGTGTCCACCGCCGGGTTCCGCCGCCTGCTGCGCGAGATCAGCTTGCTTCTGGCCTATGAGGTCACGCGCGAGCTGGAGCTGACCACCATGCGCATCCAGACGCCGATGTGCGAGATGGACGCCCCCACGCTGGAGGGCAAGAAGCTGGCCCTGATCTCGATCCTGCGGGCCGGCAACGGGCTGATGGACGGCATCCTGGAGCTGATTCCCGGTGCGCGGGTTGGTTTCGTGGGCCTCTATCGCGACCCCGAGACGCTGAAGCCCGTGGAATATTACTACAAGGTCCCGCGCGAACTGGATGCGCGCATGACCATCGTCGTCGATCCGATGCTGGCCACGGGCAATTCCTCGGTCGCGGCCATCGACATGCTGAAGGAACGCGGCGCGGTGAATATGCGGTTCCTGTGCCTGCTGGCCGCGCCCGAGGGGGTGGACCGCATGCGCGAGGCCCATCCCGATGTGCCGATCTTCACCGCCGCGCTGGATGAACGGCTGGACGATCACGGCTATATCGTGCCGGGCCTGGGCGATGCGGGCGACCGGATGTTCGGCACGAAATAGGCGCGCGTTAACCGGCACTTCATTCCTCTGCGCTATCTGATGGGGCAGGTATCAGGGACGGATGTGACGGATGAAGGCTGCGTGGCGGATCTTGGCGGTCTGGATGATGGGCGGGTCGGCCTTGGCACAGCCGGTGCCGCCGCCGCCCGACGGATTCGCGGGCGCGCAATATATCGACGGCAATGGCTGCGTCTTCGGGCGGCAGGGCACGGGATGGGTCCAGCGGCTGGACGGGCAGGGTCAGGCGGTCTGCGGGTTCCCGCCCAGCCTGGACGCGCGGCGCAGGGATGCGGCGGCGGACCGGGTGCTGCCGCTGACCCCCGGGCCCGCGCCCGATCCCGCGACGCTGCTGATGGAACATCTGTCGCGCGACCTGCGCCCCGGCGAATGGACAGGCGACCCCCGCCCGGCCGAGACGCGGTCCGAACCGCAGCCCTCGCGCCTGCCCGATCCCGTCCAGACGGCGATCACCGATGCGATGCAGGCCGCACCCGCCATCCGCGAGGCCGCCGGCCTGACCCTGTCGCCCGAAACCTGCGCCCGCTTGGGCTATCGCCCCGACGGATCGGGGCAGGCCTCGTCATCGGGGCTCTGCGCCGGGATGGTGTCCGAGCCGGGGCTGGCGGGCGTGACGCCCGTCGTCCAGGTGGCGCCTGCGACGCGGGCCGCGCAGCCTGCGGCCGCTGCGCCCGCCGCGGCACGTCCTGCCGTCACGCGCCCGGCGGCCACACGTCCTGCGGCGGCCGCACCGCGCGCGGCGGGCCCGGTCGCGACGGTCGCACCCCCCGCACCCGCCCGCAGCACCGAGGAGATGATCCCCCCCTCGGCCCGCTACGTCCAGGTCGGCGCCTATTCGGACGAGGATAACGCCCGCATCGTTCTGCGCGCCTTGGCGGCGCGGGGCTATCCCACGGGCCAGACGCGCAGCACATCGGATGCGGGGACGCTGCGGGTGATCATGGCCGGTCCCTTCGCGGACCGGCAGGCGCTGATCTCGGCGCTGAACGACCTGCGACGGAACGGCTGGCCGGGGGCGGTGGCGCGCTAGGCGCTGCGCACCGCCTCGATCATCCGGGCGACATTGTCCGGGTCGGCATCCGGGGTGATCCCGTGGCCCAGGTTGAAGATATGCGGACCGCCGCGCAGGGTGCGGGTGATGCGCTGCGCCTCGGCCACCAGCTCGGGGCCGCCCGTGACCATGTGCCGCGGGTCCAGGTTGCCCTGCACGCAGCCCGAGACCTGGACGTTGCGCGTCGCCCATTCCACCGAAACGGAATTGTCCAGCGCGACGCAATCCGCCCCCGTGGCCTCGGCAAAACCGACATAACGGTCCCCCGCCTCGCGCGGAAAGGCGATGATCGGTGTCTGCGGATGGCGCGCCTTCAGCGCCGCGATGATCCGCTTGGCGGGGGTAATGGCGAAATCGTCGAAATCGGCGCCCTTCAGGCTGCCGGCCCAGCTGTCGAACAGCTTGACGACCTCGGCCCCGGCCTCGATCTGGCGCGACAGGTAATGGATCGTCGCATCGGTGATCAGGTCGATCAAGGTTGAGAAGGCGGCGCGATCCTCGGCCATGAAGCGATGCGCGGGGCCCTGATCCTTGGTGCCGCGGCCCGCGACCATGTAGGTCGCGACCGTCCAGGGTGCGCCCGCAAAGCCGATCAGCGTCGTCTGGCTCGGCAGTTCGCGCGACAGAATGCCCACCGTCTGATAGATGGGCGACAGCCGGTCGTCGATCTGGTCCGCGGGCTTCAGCCGCGCCAGATCCGCGGCCGAGGTGATCGTGGACAGGCGCGGGCCCTCGCCGGTGACGAACCACAGATCCGCGCCGAGCGCCTGCGGCACCAGCAGGATGTCCGCGAACAGGATCGCCGCATCGAAATCGAACCGCCGGATCGGCTGCAGCGTGACCTCGGCGGCCAGCTCCGGGTTGTAGCAGAGCGACAGGAAATCGCCCGCCTGCGCCCGCGTGGCGCGGTATTCGGGCAGGTACCGCCCGGCCTGGCGCATCATCCAGATCGGCGGGGTGGGCAGGGTCTCGCCGGCCAAGGCACGCAGCAGAAGTTTGGTCATGGGGCCTCCTGCACCCCTTCAAGGCGAGGCGACAGGCGTTGTCAAGCCGCGCCCCGGCCGGTATGGCGGGGGCATGACACAGATGCCCGACCCCTCCCGACCGCTGCGCATCGGAACGCGCGGCTCCGCCCTGGCCCTGGCGCAGGCGCATGAGACGCGCGACCGGCTGATGGCGGCGCATGGCCTGCCGGCCGAGGCCTTCGCGATCGTGCCGATCAAGACGACGGGCGACAGGGTCCTGGACCGCCCGCTCAGCGCGATCGGGGGCAAGGGCCTGTTCACCAAGGAGATCGAGGACGCTCTGGCCGCGGACCAGATCGACATCGCCGTCCATTCGATGAAGGACATGCCCGTCCAGCAGCCGGAAGGGATGGTCATCGACTGCTACCTGCCGCGCGAGGATGTGCGCGACGCCTTCGTCAGCCTGCAATTCGCCTCGATCGCCGACCTGCCGCAGGGTGCGGTCGTCGGCAGCTCCAGCCTGCGGCGGCGGGCGCAGCTGGCCCATCGCCGGCCCGACCTGCAACTGGTCGAGTTCCGCGGCAACGTCCAGACCCGGTTGAAAAAGCTGGAGGACGGGGTCGCGGTGGCCTCCTTCCTGGCCATGGCGGGCCTGTCGCGGCTGGACATGATCGGCGTCGCGCGTGGCCCGATCCAGCCCGACGAGATGCTGCCTGCCGTCGCCCAAGGCGCCATCGGGATCGAGCGCCGCAGAGCCGATGACGGGATCGCCGCCCTGCTGGCCGCGATCCATGACCGACCTACGGGCGAGCGTCTGGCGGCCGAGCGGTCCTTCCTTGCCCGCCTCGACGGGTCCTGTCAGACACCGATCGCGGGTCTGGCGGAACTGCGGGGCGACCGCCTGACCCTGCGGGGCGAGATCCTCAGCCCCGACGGCGCCCGCGTCTATGCAGGCACCCGCGAGGGCGGCATTGCGGATGGCGCGGCGCTCGGGGCGGATCTGGCGCAGGAGCTGCTGTCCCGCGCCGGACCGGATTTCCTCAAGGGCTGACCCGGATCAGTAGCTGCGGATCAGGCCGACCAGCCGGCCTTGGATCCGCACACGCTCATCCGGCAGCAGGCGAGTCTCATAAGCGGGGTTGGCGGCCTCCAGCGCGATCATCGAGCCCTTGCGGCGGTAGCGCTTCAGCGTCGCCTCCTGATCATCGACCAAGGCCACGACGATATCGCCGTTCTCGGCCGTATCCTGTTCGCGGATCACGACCACATCGCCGTCATTGATGCCCGCATCGATCATCGAATCGCCGGTCACCTCCAGCGCATAGTGGTGTTCGCGTCCCGCCAGCATCGTGCCGGGGACGGCGACGTGGTGCGACACCTCCGAGATCGCCTCGATCGGGACGCCTGCGGCGATGCGCCCCATCAACGGCAATTGCACCGCGGGGCTGTCGACCACCGTCATGGCACCGCGCGGCCGCGCGGGGCGGGTGTTCGAGATCACGCGCGGGGTGAAGGCCGGGCGGGCCTCCTCGGTCGCGGGGGCCTCGGTCAGGTGGGACAGGGCATCGGGCAGGCGCAGAACCTCCAGGGCGCGGGCGCGATGGGGCAGGCGGCGGATGAAGCCCCGCTCCTCCAGCGCCGTCACCAGCCTGTGGATGCCGGATTTGGACCGCAGATCCAGCGCGTCCTTCATCTCATCGAAGGAGGGCGGCACGCCATCACGCGCCAAACGCTTCTGGATGAATTCCAGCAGTTGGATCTGCTTTTTTGTCAGCATCGGTCATGCCCCCGTCTTTCTGTTCCGTGATTGTTCTAGCGCAACGCCCGAATCACGTCAATCAGTTCAGCAGGAAGGCGTGAAAAAACAGTTAATTGCCCCCGGGCAGCGGAAGGTAGTCAACGAGCTCGCCCGCGCGGCGCGCAGGGTCGCCCGCGGGACGCACCAACAGCCCCCCGGCCTGCGCCATCAGCGACAGGCGCGCGGAATCCTGATCGGCAAAGGGCGTGATCAGCGGCAGGTCCGGCCCGGGATGGACCCGCGCGCGCAGGTAATGCTGGCGCGGGCCCTCAGGGCCAATATCCTCGGCTAATCGGGCCTTGGCCAAGGCCTCACCGGGGGCCAGCCCCTGCATCGCGCGGATCAGAGGCTGCATGAAGATCAGCCCACAAACCATTGCCGACACTGGATTTCCCGGAAGGCCGAGCATTGCCAGATCGGCCATGCGCCCGGCCATCAGCGGTTTTCCCGGCCGCATGCGGACCTTGTAGAAGCTTTGTTCGATCCCCTGTTCCGCGGCGACCTTTCCGATCAGGTCGTGATCGCCGACCGAGGCCCCACCGATCGTCACCAGCAGATCGCAGCCCCGCGCGGCCTTGAATCGGTCCTGCAATTCGGCCTCGTCATCACGGGCCAAGGGCAGGACCGTCACCTCGGCGCCGCAGGCCCGCGCAAGCGCCGCAATGGCCAGATCGTTGGAGCTGATGATCTGACCCGGCCGCGGATCGGCGCCCGGCGGCACCAGCTCGTCTCCGCCCGCCAGGATCGCGACGCGGGGGGCGCGGGCGACGGTGACCTCGGCAATGTTCATCGCGGCCAGCAGACCGATCAGGGCGGGGGTCAGGACCTGACCGCCCGCGATCTCGTCTCCCTCAGCAAAATCATTGCCTTGCGCGCGGATGTTCGACCCGTTCGAGCGGTCGCGGACGGTGATGGAACCCTCGGCCAAGTCCACATTCTCCTGCAGCTCGACATGGTCGTATCCTGCGGGCACCGGCGCGCCGGTGAAGATGCGGATCGCCGTGCCCGGCGAGGCGGACCCGTCCCAAGGATGCCCGGCGGCGCTGGTGCCGATGACCCGCAGCGGCCCCGGCAGATCCGCGGTGCGCATCGCATAGCCGTCCATGGCCGAGGCGTCGAAGGGCGGCTGCGTCAGCCGCGCGCGCACCGGCTGCAGCAGGACGCGACCCGCGGCCTCTGCCAAGGGCAGCGTCTCGGGGCGCGGCGGCCCGGCCAGCGCCAGGACCAGGGACAGCGCGTCGTCGACGGCGATCACGGCGCGGCCTCATAGGGACCGGACTTGCCGCCCGTCTTGGAGAGCAGGCGGATATCGCTGATCTCCATGGATTTCTGCGCGGCCTTCAGCATGTCATAGACGGTCAGGCAGGCGGTGGTGACGGCGGTCAGGGCCTCCATCTCGACCCCGGTGCGGCCTGTTGTGCGCACGGTGGCCGTCACGCGGATGCCAGGCAGAGCGGGATCGGCCACCAGGTCGAGCGCCACCTTGGCCAGCGGCAGCGGATGGCAGAGCGGGATCAGATCGGCCGTCCGCTTGGCGCCCATGATGCCCGCCAGCCGCGCCACGCCCAGCACATCGCCCTTGGCCGCGCCGCCCTGGGCCAGGGCCAGGGTCTCGGGGGTCATGCGCACGATGCCGGTGGCCACGGCCTCGCGCATCGTCTCGGTCTTGCCCGAGACATCGACCATATGCGCCTGTCCCGCGCTGTCGAAATGCGTCAGGCTCATGCGGGGACGGCCAGGATGTCGCGGGTGGCGGCGGTCACGTCGGCCTGCCGCATCAGGCTTTCGCCGATCAGGAAACGCCGCGCGCCCGTGCCCATCATCGCGGCCAGGTCGGCGGGGGTGAAGAGGCCGCTTTCGCAGACCACCTGACGGTCGGCGGGGATGCGCGGGGCCAGCTGGCGCGTGACGTCCAGCGTCACCTCGAAGGTCTTCAGGTTGCGGTTGTTGATCCCGATCAACGGCGATTTCAGCGCCAGCGCGCGGTCCAGTTCGGCCGCGTCATGCACCTCGATCAGCACGTCCATGCCCCAATGGATCGCCGCATCCTCCAGGTCGCGGGCCAGCGCGTCATCGACCGATGCCATGATGATCAGGATGCAGTCCCCGCCCCATGCGCGCGCCTCGGCCACCTGATAGGTGTCGTAGAGGAAATCCTTGCGCAGCGCCGGCAGGTCGCAGGCCGCGCGGGCCTGGGTCAGAAAGCCGGGCGCGCCCTGAAAGCTGGGCCCGTCGGTCAGCACCGACAGGCAGGCCGCGCCGCCGGCCTGATAGGCGCGGGCCAGGGCGGGCGGGTCGAAATCGGGGCGGATCAAGCCCTTGGAGGGGCTGGCCTTCTTGATCTCGGCGATCAGGGCGGGGCCGGTGGCGGCGGCCCGGTCCAGCGCGCGCGCGAAACCGCGGGGGGCGTCGGCCGCGCGGGCCTCGGCCTCGATATCGGCCAGCGGACGGGTCGCCTTTGCCAAGGCGATCTCGTCCAGCTTGTAGGCCTTGATCTTGTCCAGAATATCCATGCGCCCTTGATAGCGCCTCGGTCGGATGGCGGAAAGGGGGCACGTCAGCCGGTCCAGTCGATGGGCGCGCGGCCTTGGGCCTTCAGCCAGCCGTTGATCCGCGAGAAGGGGCGCGAGCCGAAGAACCCCCGCCGCGCCGACAGGGGCGAGGGATGGGCGGTGGCGATCACCAGATCCTCCGGCCGGGGCAGGCTGGCCAGCGCCTGCTGGGCATGCCGCCCCCACAGCAGGAAGGCCAGCGGGCCATGCGCCTGCGCGCGGGCGACGGCCTGACGGGCCAGCGCCCCCCAGCCCCAGCCCGCATGCGCCCCCGCCTGGCCGGGCGGCACCGACAGGGCGGTGTTCAGCAGCAGGACCCCTTGGCGCGCCCATCCCGACAGATCGCCGGTCGCGGGGCGGGCGCCCAGATCATCCTGCATCTCGCGATAGATATTGGCCAGCGACCGCGGCAGCGCCGTGTCCCGCGTGACCGAGAATGCCAGCCCGTTGGCATGGCCGGGCGTGGGATAGGGGTCCTGGCCCAGGATCACGACGCGGATGCGCGCGGGCGGCGTCGCCTCCAGCGCGGCGAATATCCGGTCGGGGCCGGGCAGGAAATCCGTGCCCGCCAGCCGGTCGCGAATCGCGGGCCAGTCGTCGCGGAAGAAGGGCAGGTCGGCCCAGGCCTCGGGCGGGGTCACGTCTCGGGCGCGCCGGTGACCTGGGCCAGGGCGGCCAGGCGGTCGCGCGCGGCGCCGCTGTCCAGCGACTGCCGGGCCAAGGCGACGCCGTCGCTCAGCGTCTCTGCGCGCTCGGCCACGACCAGCGCCGCCGCCGCGTTCAGCAGCACCGCGTCGCGATAGGCGCCAGGCTGCCCGTCCAGCAGCGCGCGGAAGGCGGCGGCGTTCTGGGCGGGCTCGCCCCCCACGATGTCGGCGAAGGGGTGGCGGCGCAGGCCCGCATCCTCGGGGCGGACGGTGAATTCGGTGATCCGCCCGTTCTTCAGCGCGACGACGCGGCTGTCCTCGGCGATCGACAGCTCGTCCGTGCCGTCGCCGCCATGGACCAGCCACGCGCCGTCCGATCCCAGGTCGCGCAGCACCTCGGCCATGGGGCGCAGCCATTCGGCGGCGAAGGCGCCCGTCAGCTGACGCCGGACCGAGGCCGGGTTCGTCAGCGGCCCCAGCAGGTTGAAGACGGTGCGCGTCCCCAGCTCGGCCCGGGGCGGGCCGACATGGCGCATCGCGGGATGGTGCATCGGCGCCATCATGAAACAGATCCCCGCCCGGTCCAGCGCCTGCTGCGCGACGGCGGGGCCGCCCATCACGTTGATGCCCATCTGGACCAGTGCATCCGCCGCCCCCGATTTCGACGACAGGTTGCGGTTGCCATGCTTGGCCACGGGCACGCCCGCCCCCGCCACGACAAAGGCCGTCGCGGTCGAGATGTTCAGCGTGCCCTTGCCGTCGCCGCCCGTACCCACGATGTCCATCGCGCCGTCGGGGGCGGTGATGCGCATCATCCGGGCGCGCATGGCGCGGGCGGCGGCGGCGATCTCGTCCACGGTCTCGCCGCGCACGCGCAGCGCCATCAGCAGCCCGCCGATCTGGGCGGGGGTGGCGGCGCCGTCGAACAGCGCGGCGAATGCGGCCTCGGCTTCGGGGCCGGTCAGCGGGCGGGTCGCGGCCAGGCCGATCAGCGGGCGGATGTCGGTCATGCCGCGTCCTTTTTCGGGGCGCAGCGGGCCAGGAAGCTGCGGATCATGTCATGGCCGTTTTCCGAGGCGATGGATTCGGGGTGGAACTGGACGCCCTCGATCGGCAGGTCGCGATGGACCAGCCCCATGATCGTCCCGTCATCGGACGTGGCCGTGACCCGCAGGCAGTCGGGCAGGGTCTCGGGCTCGACCGTCAAGGAATGATAGCGCGTGGCCTTGATGGGCGAGGGCAGGCCCGCAAAGACCCCGCTGCCTTCATGGCGGATGTCGTCCACCTTGCCGTGCAGGATGCGGGTGGCGCGCACGATGCGCCCGCCGAAGGCCTCGCCGATGGCCTGATGCCCCAGGCACACCCCGAAAAGCGGCAGGCGGCGCTCGGCGCAGGCGCGGATCAGGTCCACGCAGATCCCCGCCTGCGCCGGATCGCAGGGCCCGGGCGAGATCACGATCCCCTCCGGGGCCATCTCCAGCGCCTCGTCCACGGTGATCTGGTCGTTGCGGCGCACCGTCACCTCGGCCCCGCGCCGCTGGCTGCGGGGCGTGACCTTCGCCCCCGACCGCCCGCTGATCAATGTCAGCCAGGCGGCCCCCGTCGATCCCCCGCCCGAGGGGCTGCGCCGCGCCATCGCCGAGGCGGCGCTGAACCGGCCCGAGGCACATCTCTATGGCCCTGTCTTGGGCAATGACGACCTGCGGGACGCGGTGGCGGCGCGGTTCTCGGCCGCCTATGGGGGGACGGTGCTGCCGGGGCATGTGGCGATCACCCAAGGCTGCAACCAGGCCTTCTGCGCGGCGATCGCCACGCTGGCCGGGGCGGGGGATGACGTGATCCTGCCGGTGCCGTGGTATTTCAACCACAAGATGTGGCTGGACATGGCGGGCATCGCCTGCCGCCCGCTGGCCTGCGGGGATGACATGCTGCCCGATCCCGACCGGGCCGAGGCGCTGATCGGCCCGCGCACCCGGGCCATCGTGCTGGTGACGCCGAACAACCCATCAGGCGCGGAATATCCGGCGGCGCTGGTCGCGCGGTTCCACGATCTGGCGCGGCGGCGCGGGCTGGTCCTGGTCCTGGACGAGACCTATCGCGATTTCGACAGCCGCACGGGGGCGCCCCATGACCTGCTGACCCGCGACGACTGGCAGGACAGCGTCATCCAGCTCTACAGCTTCTCCAAGGCCTATCGGCTGACCGGGCACCGGGTGGGGGCGCTGATCGCGGGGCAGGACCGGCTGGCCCAGGTCGAGAAGTTCCTCGACACGGTCGCCATCTCGCCCGGTCAGCTGGGCCAGGTGGGCGCGGTCTGGGGGATGGCGCATCTGGACGACTGGCTGGCGGGCGAACGGCACGAGGTCCTGGCCCGGCGCGATGCCTGCCGCGCGGCCTTCGCGGGGCTGGAGGGCTGGCGGGTCAAAAGCGCGGGCGCCTATTTCGCATGGGTCGAACACCCGTTCGACATGCCCTCGGACGCGCTGGCGCAGCGGATGGTGGCAGAGGCGGGCGTGCTGGCCCTGCCCGGCACGATGTTCACGCCCCAAGGCGACGCGGTGGGGCTGCGCCACCTGCGCATTGCCTTCGCCAATGTCGACGCGGCGGGGATCGGGCGGCTGGCGGAACGGCTGGCGGGGCTGGCCTGACCGGTTTTCCATGGCGCGATCCACTTGTGGGTCGCGCGCCCGCGCCCTAAAGACGGGCCTGACACGACCACGAGGAAGGCCGCGCCATGTCAAAGCTCAGAACCAAGGGCAAATCGACCGTCGTCTGGATCCTGATGGGTCTGATGGTGCTGGGGCTGGGCGGCTTCGGCGTCACCAGCTTCTCGGGCGGATCGTCCGAGGTCGCCTCGGTCGGCGAGACCAAGGTGACGGCCGACGACTATGCCCGCGCCCTGCAATCGGAGCTGCGCGCCATCGCCCAGCAGACCGGCCAGCCCGTCACCATGCAGCAGGCCCAGCAGATGGGGCTTCCGCAGATGGTCCAGGCCAACCTGATCGCATCCGCGGCCCTGGCCGAACAGGCGCGCCGCATCGGCGTGTCGGTGGGCGACCAGCAGGTGGCCCAGACCATCATGCAGGCCGGTGCCTTCCGCGGCCCGACCGGCAATTTCGACCGCGCCGCCTATTCCGAGATCCTGCGCCGCGAGCGCCTGACCGAGGCCGAGTTCGAACGGACCGTGCGCGAGGACGAGGCCCGGCTGATGCTTCAGCGCGCCGTGACCGGCGGCGTCGCGGCACCCGCGCCGATGGTCGACCAGACCGCGCGCTGGCTGCTCGAGACCCGCGACATCGCCTGGATCGAGCTGACCGAGGATGACCTGCCCGAACCCGTGGCCGAGCCCGACGAGGCGACGCTGCGCGCTTGGCACGAGGCCAATGGCGACCGCTTCACCGCGCCTGAGACCCGCGCCATCACCTATGCCTGGATCACGCCCGACATGCTGTCGCGCGAGGTGCAGCTGGACGAGGAGGCGCTGCGTGCGGTCTATGACCAGAACATCGCCCAGTTCCAGCGCCCCGAGCGCCGCCTGGTCAGCCGCCTGGTCT
Organism: Paracoccus aestuarii; assembly: GCF_028553885.1. Taxonomy (NCBI): domain Bacteria; kingdom Pseudomonadati; phylum Pseudomonadota; class Alphaproteobacteria; order Rhodobacterales; family Paracoccaceae; genus Paracoccus; species Paracoccus aestuarii. The sequence goes on along the minus strand of NZ_CP067169.1, from coordinate 1,928,614 downwards.
TTCCCGATGCCGAGGCCGCCGAGGCCGCCCGCGCCGCCATCGACGCGGGCGAACAGCCCTTCGAGGCCTTCGTGATCCAGCGCGGGCTCAGCCTGGACGACGTGGACCTGGGCGAGGTGACCGCCGCCAATCTGGGCAGCGCGGGCGAGCCGGTCTTTGCCGCCGAGGAGACCGGCGTGATCGGTCCCATCCAGACCGATCTGGGCCCGGCGCTGTTTTCCGTGAACGCGATCATGGACCCCGTCGACATCCCCTTCGAGGAGGCCCGCGACGATCTGCGCGGCGAGGCGGCGCTGTCCGCCGCCGCCCGCCAGATCCAGGCCCGCACCCTGGAATACGAGGATATCCTGGCCGGCGGCGCCACGCTGGAGGAGCTGGCCGAACAGTCCGAGCTGCAGCTGGGCCGGATCGACTGGTCCGCCGAGGCCGAACCGGCCGAGGGCAGCATCGCGGGCTATACCGCCTTCCGCGACCGCGCGGCCGAGATCGGCACCACCGATTTCCCGCAGATCTTCGAACTGGCCGATGGCGGCGTCTTCGCCCTGCGCCTGGACGAGGTCGTCCCCCCGACCCTGCGCCCCTTCGAGGAGGTCGAGGCCGAGGTCCTGGCCGATTGGCGCCGTGCCGAGGTCCAGCGCCTGCTGCTGGCCCGCGCGGGCGAGATCGGCCTGGCCGCGAATTCCGAAGGCATGGAGGACGCGATGGACTGGACGCTGGAGGAGGGCCTGTCGCGCAACGAATGGATGGACGGCCTGCCGCCGCAGCTGCTGGCCCGGGCCTTCGAACTGGACGAGCCGGGCGATGCCGAGGCCGTGGATGCGGGCGACCGGGTGTTCCTGGTCCGGCTGGATCAGGTCAATGACGCGGACCTGTCCGGCGATGACGCCGCCGACATCCTGGCCGGGGTGCGCGCCCGCCTGAACCAGTCGCTGCAGATCGACCTTTTCGATTTCTACGCCCGCCATGCGCAGCGGGAATCGCAGATCTCGGTCAATCAGTCGGCCATCAACGCGATCAACGCCCAGGTCCAGTGATGCAGATGACCCCGGATTTCGCCGCCTTCCAAGCGGAATGGGACGCGGGCCGCAACCAGCTGGTGACGATCCGGCTGGCCGCGGACCTGGACACGCCGGTCAGCCTGATGCTGAAGCTGGCCGAGGCCGGACCCCAGAGCTTCATGCTGGAATCCGTCACCGGCGGCGAGTTGCGCGGGCGCTATTCCATCGTCGGGATGAAGCCGGACCTCATCTGGCAATGCCGCGACGGTCGGGCGACGCTGAACCGGCAGGCGCGGTTCTCCGACGATTTCCAGGACGATCCGCGCCCGGCGCTGGACAGCCTGCGCGCGCTGATCGCCGAAAGCCGGATCGAGACCATGCCCGAGGGCGTGCCCCCGGTCGCGGCCGCGCTGTTCGGCTATCTGGGCTATGACATGATCCGGCTGGTCGAGGACCTGCCCGATGTCAATCCCGACCCGCTGGACCTGCCGGATGCGATGCTGATGCGGCCCTCGGTCGTGGCGGTGCTGGACGGGGTCAAGGGCGAGGTGACGCTCTGCGCGCCCGCTTGGCATGACGGGACCGACAATGCCCGCGCCGCCTATGCCCGCGCCGCCGAACGGGTCATGGATGCGCTGAAATCGCTGGACCGCCAGCCATCCGAGCCGCGCGCCTTGGGCGACGAACGCCGGATCGGCGCGCCCGTGTCGAATTTCGGCCATGAGGATTACCTGGCCGCGGTCGAGAAGGCCAAGGACTATATCCGAGCGGGCGACATCTTCCAGGTCGTGCCCAGCCAGCGCTGGCGGATGGATTTCCCGCTGCCGCCCTTCGCGCTCTATCGGTCGCTGCGGCGCACGAACCCGTCGCCCTTCATGTTCTTTCTGAACCTGGGCGGGTTCCAGATCGTGGGCGCCAGCCCCGAGATCCTGGTCCGCCTGCGCGACGGCGAGGTCACCATCCGCCCCATCGCAGGCACCCGCCCCCGAGGCCGCGACGAGGCCGAGGACCGCGCGCTGGAGGCCGACCTGCTGGCCGACCAGAAGGAACTGGCCGAGCATCTGATGCTGCTGGATCTGGGCCGCAACGATGTGGGCCGCGTGGCGCGCCCCGGCACCGTCCGCCCGACCGAGCAGTTCATCATCGAACGCTACAGCCATGTCATGCATATCGTCTCGAACGTGGTGGGCCAGCTGCGCGAGGGCGAGGACGCGCTGTCGGCGCTGTTGGCGGGGCTGCCTGCGGGCACCGTCTCGGGCGCGCCCAAGGTCCGGGCCATGCAGATCATCGACGAGCTGGAGCCGGAGAAGCGCGGCGTCTATGGCGGTGCGGTCGGCTATTTTGCCGCCAATGGCGAGATGGACATGTGCATCGCCCTGCGCACCGGGGTGGTCAAGGATCAGGCGCTCTATATCCAGGCCGGGGGCGGGGTCGTCTATGACAGCGACCCGGAGGCCGAGTTCCAGGAGACGGTGAACAAGAGCCGCGCCCTGCGCCGCGCCGCCGAGGAAGCCTCGCGCTTTCTGCGCGGAAACGGCTGAGGCGCATGCGAAAGGCGGCCCCGGAGGGCCGCCTTGCAAAATCCGCGTGACGGATCAGTTCGTGACGGGCGAGTTCGGATCGGCCTCGGGCTGATCCTGGGTGCCGTCACCCATGCCGTCCTGCGGCTGGCTGGTCATGCCATCGGCGGTCGGATCGGCCGGGGGCATGGCCGCATCTTCGGTCTGCGGCTCGGGCGCGGTCTCCAGCGTGTCCTCCGTGGTCATGCCGGTATCGTCCATGCCCGTGTCGTTCATGGCCGGATCGTCGGTCATCGGCTCGCCGCCCATGCCGCCTGTCGCCATCGGATCGGCGGGCTGCTCGGCAGCCATCGGGTCCGCGCCGGTCGCCATCGGATCCGCGCCGGTCGCCATCGGATCGGCGGCGGGGGCCATGGCAGGATCGCCCGCCGGGTCGGTCATCATGCCGGCGCCGGTGTCGCGGTCGCGGAAGACGTATTCCGGGGCGGCATCGGCCTCTTCGCGGGTCAGGTCCGCCGTGATCTCCTGCGCGTCGGAATTGATGGTGAGGTCGGCCCAAGGCAGGGCGATCTGCTTTTCACCGATGCCGAGGAAGCCGCCGACGCCCACGATCACGGCCTTCATCTCGCCGGTCTCGCCGTTGATGATCACATCGTTGATCGAACCGATCGAGGTGCCGTCGGGCGCGTTCACGGTGGTGCCGGTGATCCAATCGACGCGCCATTCATTGGCGGCCTGCTCGACCTCGACCTTGCCAGCGGCTGCTTCCGCGGCGGCGGCCTCGGCGGCATCGTCGCTGGTCGTCTCGGCCATGGGATCGGCCATCGGGTCCGCGGCGGGGGCGGTGCCCATGTCGGTCATCGGGGCATCGGCCGGCTCGGTCGCGGGCGCGGTGTCCTGGGCGAAGGCCGCGCCCATGCTGAGGGGCAGAACGAGGGTGGTCGTCAGAAGCAACTTGTGCATCGTGGTCTCCTGTCTGGCTATGCATGGTGCGGGCGTGGCCCGCGATTGCCTGCACAATGCGCATCCGAACAGGGAAGTTCCCGCCCCAAGGGCAGGGGGCGGGACGGTTTCAACCCAAACTATTGATCCGGCGTCAATCTTCGCCGCGGAAGGGTTGCACGTATTGCAGGGCCATATCCCACGGGAAGAAGATCCAGGTATCCTGGCTGACCTCGGTCACCCAAGTCGAGACCATCGGCTTGCCCTTGGGCTTGGCATAGACGGTGGCCAGATGCGCCTTGGGATACATCTCGCGGATCAGTTCCAGCGTGCGGCCGCTGTCGACCAGGTCGTCGACGACCAGGATCCCCTCTCCATCGCCCATCAGCGCGGCATCGGGATGCTTCAGCACCTCCAACTGGCCCTGACCGGCCTCGGAGCCCACGCCCTTGTAGGAGCGGACCGAGATCGTGTCGATCGTGCGGATGTCCAGTTCCCGCGCGACGATCATCGCCGGGACCAGGCCGCCGCGGGTCACCGCGACCACCGCGCGCCAATCGGTGCCGTCCAGCCGCCACGCAAGGGCGCGGGCGTCGCGATGCAGCTGGTCCCAGCTGACGTGGAAACCCTTTTCATGGGGAAGGCGGTCGTTCACGGCGGTGGCTCCTTATATGCGGGCGCGGTCTCTCAGGGGCGCAGGACGAGCGACAGGCCCAAAGCTGCGATGGCCAGCCCCGCGGCGCGGTCGATCCAGAATTTCGAACCGTAATAGCGCCGCCGCAGCACGGGCAGCGCCATCAGGCTGGCAAGTGCGGTATAGAAGAACAGCTCGACCGACAAGGCCACAGCATAGATCGCGCCCTTGTCGGCGGGGCTCAGCGCGGCGGGAAAGATCGACAGCAGCACCGCGGAATAAAAGAGCGCGGGCTTGGGGTTCGACAGGTTCAGCGCGACCCCCGCGCCGAACCCCATGCCGCGGCTGCCCGGCCCGGGCAGCGGGTCGCGCGCATGGCGCCACATCCGCCAGCCGATCCACAGCAGATAGGCCCCGCCCGCCAGCCGCATTGCGGTCAGCGTCCAAGGCGCGATCCGGAACAGCGCCGTCAGCCCCAGCAGCGCGAAAAGGCACCAGACCGAGGCCCCGATCGCCAGGCCCCAGCCATAGGCCAGCGCCCGGCGGCGCCCCAGGGAAAAGGCGCCTTGGCTAACCGCGATGACCCCGGGCCCGGGCGACAGGATCGCCACCGACAGGGTGGCGACGAACACGCCCAGCTCCGCCGCGCTGATCTGCAGCATCGGCCCGGCGTCAGTCCTTTTTCACCACGGCGGCGATGTCGGGGGCATCCACCGCCTTCATGCCGACCACGTGATAGCCCGCATCGACGTGATGCGTCTCGCCGGTGACGCCGCTGCCCAGGTCCGACAGCAGATAGAGCGCGGATTTGCCCACATCCTCGGTCGTGACATTGCGACGCAGGGGCGAGTTCAGCTCGTTCCATTTCATGATGTAGCGGAAGTCGCCGATGCCGCTGGCGGCCAGGGTCTTGATGGGGCCCGCGCTGATCGAATTGACGCGGATGCCGTCCTTGCCGAAATCCTCGGCCAGGTAGCGGACGGAGGCCTCCAGCGCGGCCTTGGCCACGCCCATGACGTTGTAATGCGGCATGACCCGTTCGGCGCCGTAATAGGTCAGCGTCAGCATCGAGCCGCCATCCGTCATCATCGCGGCCGCCCGGCGGGCGACGGCGGTGAAGGAATAGACGGAAATATCCATCGTCATCATGAAGTTGTCGCGCGTCGTCTCGGCATAGCGGCCGCGCAGCTGCTCCTTGTCGGAAAAGCCGATCGCGTGGACGATGAAGTCCAGACGGTCCCAGGACTGACCCAGATCGGCAAAAAGACGGTCGATCGAGCCTTCGTCCGACACGTCGCAGGGCAGCACGATGTCCGATCCCAGCTGTTCGGCCAAGGGGCCCACCCGCTTCTTCAGCGCGTCGCCCTGATAGCTGAAGGCCAGCTCCGCGCCCTCGGACGCCAAGGCCCGCGCGATGCCCCAGGCAATCGACTTGTCATTGGCCAGCCCCATGATGAGGCCGCGCTTGCCGGCCATCAGGCCGGTCCTCTGCTCGCTTGACATGAGCGGTCCCTCGCGCTTTCAACTCTTTATGCGGTGTTAGGCCAACTGCCCTGCCGCATCAAGCACAAGGAATCCCAGATGAGCGACCGCAGCGGTATCTTTGCAGGCGACGATCCCTTCGACATCGTGCGGGCCTGGATGGCCGAGGCCGAGTGGCAGGAGCCGAACGACCCCAACGCCATCGCCCTGGCCACGGCGGATGCGGACGGGTTGCCCGATGTGCGCATGGTCCTGCTGAAGGATGTGGACGGGCAGGGGCGCGACGGCTCCTTCGTCTTCTACACCAATTACGACAGCGCCAAGGGGCAGCAGCTGGCCGCGAATGGCCAGGCGGCCTTCGTGATGCATTGGAAGTCGCTGCGCCGCCAGATCCGCGTCCGCGGCGCCGTCACCCGCGAGGAGGGGCGCCAGGCCGACGACTATTATGCCAGCCGCGCATTGCAAAGCAGGCTGGGGGCCTGGGCCTCGCGCCAGTCGCAGCCGCTGGAGGGCCGCGCGAGCCTCGCGGCCGAGGTCGCCCGGATGGGTCTGCGGCATGGAACCAACCCGCCCCGTCCCCCATTCTGGGGGGGATTCCGGATCGTCCCCAGCCAGATCGAATTCTGGGCCGATGGCGCCTTCCGGTTGCATGACCGCTTTGTCTGGACCCGCGCGGATGCGGGGGATTGGACCATTACCCGATTGTCACCATAGACAAATCTCGCCCAGTGTGAATTGCGTGACGCCACGGCCGTCATGAACCCTTCCGTTTGCAGCTATCGTTGCAGTGGCATATTGTAGTCGCAGGCGGGGCGACCTATTGTCAAAATTTGAAACGGTGCGACGACGATGGAATGGCGATGACGGAAGATGGCGGCCTCACCCTGGTGACAGGGCTGGTCAAATGGTTCGACCCGGCAAAGGGATACGGGTTCATTCTGGATGACCGGGGTGGCCCCGATATCCTGCTGCATGCGAACGTCCTGCGCAATTTCGGGCGCAGCTCGGTCGCGGACCATTCGCGCGTCTCGGTCATGGTCCAGCGCACCAGCCGCGGCGTGCAGGCGGCCGAGGTCGTGTCGATCACCCCGCCCGAAACCGACGGCACCCCGCCCATCGCGGATCTGGACCTGGAGGTCATCGCCCATCTGGAGACTTTGCCGCTGCGTCCGGCCCGGGTCAAGTGGTTCGACAAGTCCAAGGGTTTCGGCTTTGCCAATGTCTTCGGCCACCCCGAGGACGTGTTCATCCATATCGAGGTCCTGCGCCATTCCGGCTTTGCCGACCTGGCCATCGGCGAGGCGGTCTGTCTGCGCCTGGTCGAGGGGCCGCGCGGGTTGATGGCCGCCCAGATCGCGGCCTGGGACAGCGGCGAACCCGAGGACGAGGCCGGGCAGGCCGAACGCCGCACCGAGATCCTGTCGCATGTGGCGGAATAGCCTTCTGGCCTTGGCGCTGCTTGCGGCGCCCGTATCGGCCCAGACCCCGGGCCCGGCCGTTGATGCCGCCGAATGCCGCGCCGATGCCGCGCTGATCCGCACCCAGCCCGACCGCGCCCTGGTCTTCGCCATCGAGGTCGCCGATACCGACGAGACGCGCGCGCGGGGCCTGATGTTCCGCCGCGACCTGCCTGCGGGGCAGGGGATGCTCTTCGTCTATCCGCGCCCGCAGCAGGTCAGCTTCTGGATGCGCAACACGCTGATCCCGCTGGACATGATCTTCATGGATGCGCGGGGCGAGATCCGCCACATCCACCCCAATGCCCGCCCCCTGGACGAGACGCCGATCCCCGGCGCGCTGCCCGACGACCCCGATCCCGCACGCCTGTTCGTGCTGGAGATCGCGGGCGGCGAGGCCGCGCGGCTCGGCCTGCGGCCCGGCCAGGTGCTGGCCCATCCCGCCATCGACCCCGGGATTGCGGCCTGGCCCTGCGAATAGGGTCTTTTCGCCCCCTGTCCCATCGGGTATGGCAGGCGGCAGGACGTCCATTGGCGATCCATGGCGGAGTGTAGCGCAGTCTGGTAGCGCGCCTGGTTTGGGACCAGGATGTCGGGGGTTCGAATCCCTCCACTCCGACCAGCGTTCTTGCTTTTTATGATATCGAACTATCTCCTCCCAGTGTGGTCCATGTTTTTGTCTACTGAGGTTTGAAGGGTGTGTTGACACAAAGGATTCACACTGCGTGGCAAGTTTCGTTCAAGCTGGTATTTGAACTGGAGGCGAGTGGGACACGAGACCTGATGTTGGACGAAGAATGGGCGTTTTGAGCGTTTCCTCCAGAGAGTCCACGCCCCGAACTAGCGCTAATCGAGCAACCATTACCTTGTTCATCACGGGATTCTCCGCAGTGGAGCATTAGCCTGCATTGGTTCCTGGCCTTGCCGCACGCGCGGAGGCTCTCTTCGGCGCGATCTGTCGGAAGAGTTCAGAGGTGGTTCGGTTTGTCTCAATAGGTTCCGGGCGTCTTCCAAGTGGATTGCCGCCTCGTTTATGCCGCTACCGCCTCGGGCATGGGCTGGCTGAAGTAAGCCTGATCGAGCGTTTTCCCTTCAAGTGATGAGTGTGGGCGTCGGCTGTTATAGAAGCCGAGGTATTTTCCAATGCTGGCTCGAGCCTCGGACAACCTGGTATAGGCCCGCAGGTAGACCTCCTCGTATCCGATGGTTCGCCAGAGGCGCTTGACGAAAGCGTTGTCATGCCGTCGGCGTATACGCCGACCACCTGCCATCCACGCTGACCTTGATCTTGAGCGTGGCCAGTACCGTGATGAAGTCAATGGACGTGAACTGGCTGCCCTGACGTCGCATGGCCGCTCGGACCGATGGCGCGACCATGCTCCGTGTTCAAGATCTCGGGTGTGCCATGATGCGCCAGAGCCTCTTCAACGGCTTCTATGCAAAATTCAGCCTCGAGCGTGATCGACACCCGCCAGGCCAGGACGCGCCGGGTGAACCAGTCGAGCACGGCAGGGAGGTAAATGAATTCACGCGCCATGGGGATGTAGGTGATGTCCATCGCCCAGACCTGGTTGGGCCAGGTGATCGGCAGCCTCCTGAGCAGATAGGGGTAGATCTTGTGCCCCGGTGCCGGCTTTGAAGTGTTCGGCTTGCGATAGAGCGCCTCGATCCCAATCCGCTTCATCAGTGTAGCAACATGCAGCCGCCCGACCGTGAACCCTTCCTAGACCAGCAGGCCTTGCAGCATCCGACTGCCCGCGAACGGAGACTCCATGTGCAGCTTGTCGACGCGGTGCATCAGATTTAAGTCGGCATCCGACACCGGGCGGGGCTTGTAATACACGCTGCTCCGGCTAGTCCCCAGCACGATGGCCTGGCGGCTGACGCTCAGCTTTGCAGCCGGATCGATCATCTTTTTGCGGTTGGCAACAAGCCCGTGTACGGTTCTCTCGAAACAATGGCGTTCACCGCACAGTTCGTCGAGCGCCGGACAAAAAATCGTTCTCCAGCGTCAGCTCTCCGATTTTCGCATGTGGGGTCTTCACATCGACGATCGGTTCTGGCTCAGCTTTCGCGGCTTCACCGAATACTCCGGTCGCCCCCTCAAGCAGCTGATCGCGCCACTGCTTGATCTGGTTCGGCTAAACGTCGAAATCCTGCGCCAGCTCGATCATGGTCTTTTCCCCCTTGATCGCGGCTATAGCCACTTTCGCCTTGAATGCCGGGCGGTGGTTCCAGCGCGGTCGTCTTGTCACGTTTTTTCCTCGCTTGCAGCATCATGCTGCCCAATCGCCCGGAAATTGATCCACTGGATCAATTTCAGGCCCGGCTCATACGCGGAAAATCCACTTATCCCGGATGTTCAGATTTGCGTAGCCACCTTTGAAAGCGGGGCGGTGCCTCATGTCCTGCAAATGATCGACAGCACCGTGGTTAGCCCGTCCAGTGACTTCGAGCGCGGTCGCAAGGCATCGGACCTTGAGAAGACCAGGTTACCGGGATGTATAGAGCATGACGGATCTCCGACACGCTGGTTGCCGACCTCTGCGTCGAGGCGCTGAATGAGTGAATTTGTTGCACGAATCGGCTGAACGCCGATGTTTCCCTTTTCTCGGACGGACTTATCCCACAGCTTCCGTGACGGGTATTCCGAGCGCAGTGTAGTTGGTCAGGACCACGATGAGGACCTGGATCACGGCGACCTGTCGGTCGAAGTCCCGCGCCATGAGCCGCTGCCCCAGCAGTTTCACGCAATGCATCTTCGTCTCGATGCGGCTCCTGCGGTGATATCTGATCCATCGTCGCCAGAGGGCCGGGCCGAGGTAATTCGCGGCGCGCAGGGCCTCGTTTCGGGCGATGGCACCTGCGGTGACAGTCTTCCATGGCTTGGCGTTCTTGCGGGGCGGGATCACAGCGTGAGCGCCGCGGACTGCGATGGCAACGTGGCACTTACGGGTGTCGTAGGCGCCGTCGGCGGTCACCGAGCCGATCCGCGTATTTGCTGACCAGCACATGCGCCAAGGCGCCCTCAGTGGGTAGGCCGCCATCGATCAGGTGTGCGGGTGCCGGTGCCTGGGTCACGCCCTCTGCACACCTGCGGCACGCATATTTTGGGCGCACGGTCACGATGACCCGCAGTTGCGCGGGCATCAGCCGATGAAAAGGACTTCGCAGCAGCGCGTCAGCCACACAACGTGGGGTTCAGACGCCGCTTACGATGAGCAGGTGCAGCGGGCCCCTCGACCCTCGATGGGGATGGTGATGGCCAAGGGTCTTCTGACGGCGGGACAGCGTGCTGAAGTCGGGCGCCGACCAGTCGAGGCCAACCAGCCGCAGCAGGCTCTCAACGAACCCGGCCGTCTGCCGGAGCGCCATGCCGAACAGAACCTTCATGAAAGACATGTCTGGATAGCGGCATCGCTGTAGGTCTGCTGTGGGCCACACCTGGCTGTCGGCGCGGCATCCCAGCTCATTTCGGGGTCAAACAAGATCGTCAGCGAACCCCGGCGCTTGAGCACCTTGTCATAGGCCGGCCAGTTCCTGGTTCGGTAGATCGGGGGTGTCGGTCCGCTCATGCATCCCAGCTACCACCCTAAAGACTCGGAATGAATCCCTCACGTGATTGGTGAAATAAAGCTGGCGATAGTACCAATACTCGAACAGAACTTCCGGACTGGGGGCAGCATGATGGTGCCCCCAGTTCCTTTATTCGGCGGCGCGGGCCATCGGGTTGTTGGGATGGCTGGTCCAGTTCGCATAGTCGCCGCGCGGGATGCCGGTGCGCTTGTCGATCTCGCCCAGCTCCAGCTCGCGCATGGTGATGCAATCCTCGACCGGGCAGACATCGACGCAGAGGTTGCAGGCGACGCATTCCTCCTCGATCACCTCGAAGACGCGGCCGGGATTCATGGCGATCGCTTGGTGGCTGGTATCCTCGCAGGCGGCATAGCAGCGGCCGCAGCCGATGCAGGCATCCTGGTCGATCACCGCCTTGGTGACATAGTTCAGGTTCAGCTCCTGCCAGTCCTTGACGTTGGGGACCGCGCGGCCGATCAGCTCCGACAGGGCCATGTCATGGCTGTCCAGATAGTCATGCAGGCCGGTGATCATCTCCTGCACGACCTTGAAGCCATAGGTCATCGCCGCCGTGCAGACCTGCACATTGCCCGCGCCGAGCGCCATGAACTCGGCCGCGTCGCGCCAGGTGGTGACGCCGCCGATGCCGCTTATGGGGATGCCGCGCGTCTCGGGGGACCGGGCGATCTCGGCCACCATGTTCAGGGCGATGGGCTTGACCGCCGGGCCGCAATAGCCGCCATGACTGCCCTTGCCGTCGATGGTGGGCTGGGGCGCGAAGAGGTCCAGATCGACCGAGGTGATCGAGTTGATCGTGTTGATCAGGCTGACCGCATCCGCGCCGCCGCGTTTCGCCGCCTCGGCGGGTTTGCGGACATCGGTGATGTTGGGCGTCAGCTTGACGATGCAGGGCATGCGCGAGTGCTTTTTCACCCACCGGGTGACCATCTCGATATAGTCGGGCACCTGGCCCACGGCCGATCCCATGCCGCGTTCGGCCATGCCATGCGGGCAGCCGAAGTTCAGCTCGACCCCGTCGGCGCCGGTATCCTCGATCCGGGCCAGGATGTCCTTCCAGCTGTCCTCGTCGCAGGGGACCATCAGGCTGATGATCAGCGCGCGGTCGGGATAATCGCGCTTGACCGACTTGATCTCGCGCAGGTTCACCTCCAGCGGGCGGTCGGTGATCAGCTCGATGTTGTTGATGCCCAACACGCGGCGGTCGGCGCCATGGATTACGCCATAGCGGGGGCCGTTGACGTTGACGACGGGCGGGCCTTCCGAGCCTAGGGTCTTCCACACCACGCCGCCCCAACCGGCCTGGAAGGCGCGGCGGACGTTGTATTCCTTGTCGGTCGGCGGGGCCGAGGCCAGCCAGAAGGGGTTCGGGGACTTGATCCCGATGAAATTGCTGCGCAGGTCTGCCATGATCTCGCGTCCTCAGCCGGGGATTTCGACGGGACGTCCGGTCAGCCGGGCGTCGATGTCTTCTGCCGCGTCGCGGCCTTCGGCCACTGCGGTCACGGTGAGGTCGTCGCCGCCGGATGCGCAATCGCCCCCGGCCCAGACCCCGTCCAGCGTCGTGCGGCCCGGTCCCGTGACCAGGATCTTGCCGCCCGCCAGATCCAGCCCCTCGGGCGCGCCCTCCAGCCGCTGGCCGATGGCGCGGAAGACCTGATCGGCCTTCAGGCGGAACCGGTCCTCGGTCAGGACCAGCCCGTCCGGTTCGGCGCGGGTATAGGCGAATTCGACCTCGGCCACGGCACCGTTGCCATGGACGGCGACGGGGGCGGCGTTGCAGATGATCCGCACGCCGCTGGCGGTCGCGTGGTCCTGTTCGTGGCGGCTGGCGCCCATGCGGTCCTGGTCGCGGCGATAGACGATGGCGACGTTTTCCGCGCCCAGCAGGCGGGCCTGCACGGCGGCATCCACGGCGGTCATGCCGCCGCCGATCACCACCACGTCGCGACCGACGGGCAGGGTGCCCAGATCATCGGCCTGGCGCAGATCGCGGATGAAGCTGACCGCATCGGTGACGTGCTGGCGGTCCTCGCCCTCGGCGCGCAGGGCGTTCACGCCGCCCAGACCCATCCCGAGAAACACCGCATCGTATTCCGCCTGCAGCGCGGGCAGGGTGATGTCGCGGCCGATCGCCTGGTCGTGGCGCAGCTCGATCCCGCCGATGCCCATCAGCCATTCGACCTCGGCCTGGGCGAAGCCGTCCACCGCCTTGTAGCTGGCGATACCGTATTCGTTCAGGCCCCCCGGCTTGGGCCGCGCCTCGAAGATCACCACGTCATGGCCCTTGGCGGCCAGACGATGCGCGCAGGCCAGGCCCGCGGGGCCCGCGCCGACAACCGCCACGCGCTTGCCCGTTGGGGCGGCGCGGCGGAAGGGATGCGTCCCTTGGGCCATCAGCCCGTCGGTGGCATAGCGTTGCAGGGCGCCGATCTCGACCGGCTGGCCCTCGGCATCCATGCGCACGCAGGCCCCTTCGCAAAGCTGTTCGGTCGGGCAGACCCGGGCGCACATGCCGCCCAGGATATTGGCGTGAAAGATCGTCATCGCCGCCGCATCCGGGGTGCCGGTGCCGATCTGGCGGATGAACAGCGGGATGTCGATGCTGGTCGGGCAGGCCGTGATGCAGGGCGCGTCATGGCAGAAATAGCAGCGATCCGCCGCCACCCGCGCCTCGTGATCGGTCAGGGGGGGCGCGACATCGACGAAATTCGCGGCCAGCTGGTCGGGGGTCAGACGCCCCGGCACGACGCCGGGCGTCAGTCTTGCTTGGGACATTTGTGTCTCCTGGCTCACCTGTTGGTCAGATCAGGCTGGCACAGGTCCGTTTTTTTATCAAATGGTAAAATATCGGCGGGGGAAGTTTGCGAATATTTCAGGCAGGCAGGTCCAGAACGGCGGCAAGCCCGCCCAGATCGGACCGTTCCAGCCGCAGATCGCCGCCATGCAGCGCCGCCAGATCGGCGACGATGGCCAGGCCCAGACCCGCGCCGGGGGGCCCCAGCTCGTCCAGCCGCGCGCCGCGGCGCAGGGCCTGCGGCACCTGGTCGGGGGACAGGCCCGGCCCGTCATCCTCGATCCGCAGGATCAGGCGGCGGCCCGCGCGCCGGGCGGTCAGGGCGATGCGGCTGCGGCCGAACTTGGCGGCGTTTTCCGACAGGTTGCCGACCATCTCCTCCAGGTCCTGGCGTTCGCCGGCAAAGGCCAGGTCGGGGGGGCAGTCGACCAGCGCCGTCATGCCGCGATCGGCCAAGGGCCAGCGCAGCACCAGCAGGATGTCATCCAGCACCGGCGCGACGGGGGTGCGCAGGCCAAGCCGCCCCGGCCCCGCCTGCCGCGCGCGGCGCAGGTGCCAGCCGATCAGCCGGTCCATCCGCGCGATCAGCGCCTGGCCCTGATGATCGGGCGGCATCTCGTTGGCCAATGCCGACAGGGGGGTGCGCAGGGAATGGGCCAGGTTGCCCAGATGCTGGCGCGACCGGGCCAGCAGGTCGGCATTCTGGTCCAAGGCCGCGTTGATCTCGGCCGCCAAGGGGCGCAGCTCGGTCACGTCGGGCCGCGCCAGCCGGTCCGAGGCGCCGTCGCGCACCCGGCCCAGATCGGCGCGCAGCCGGTCCAGGCTGCGCAGCCCCGCCGTCACCTGCACCACGCTGGCCGCAGCCAGCCCCAGCCCCAGGACCAGCAGCGCCACGGCCAAGGGTCGGGTGACCTTGGCCAGGGCCGCGGCGATCTGGGCGTCGGGCGCGGTCACGGTGATGGCGATGGGGGCGTCGCTGTCGGGGACGGTCAGCTCGCGCCGCAGGATGCGCAGCGCCTGACCATCCGCATCGCGCCCCGGCGCGCCGGTCAGGTCGCCCTCCGGCCCCGTCAGCCGCGCATCCAGCAGCGATCCCGACCGCGCCACCGGCAGGCCATCCGCCGCGACCTGCCAATACCACCCAGATAGAGGCAGCGAGAAGCGCACGTCCAGCGGCCGGGCATCCAGTTGGACGCGGCCCGCCACGACCTCGACCTGGCCGATCAGGCTGTCGGCGATGGCCTGGGTCTCGGCGTCGAAGCGGTCGGTCACGAAATCGCGCAGCAGCCCGGCGATGACCAGGAACGCCCCCAGCAGCGCCGCCGTCACCCAGACCAGCGCCAAGGCCAGCAGCCGCCCGCGGATCGAGGCGATCATCGCGACCTCAGGACATAGCCCTCGCCGCGCCGGGTCTCGATCACGCCCTCGCCGATCTTGCGGCGCAGGCGGCCGATCACGACCTCGATCGACTTGAAGTCGCGGTCGGCCTGCGCCTCATAGAGATGGTCGGACAGCTCGGTCCGGGTCACGACGCGGTCCTGGTGGTGGATCAGATAGGTCAGGATCCGCGATTCGAAGGCCGTGAGCCGCAGCGCCATCCCGTCACGGGTGATGACGCCCAGCTGTCCGTCCAGCTGCAGCCGCCCGGCCTGGATGACCGGGCGCGCATGGCCCGCGGCGCGGCGGATCAGGGTCTGGGCGCGCAGCACGACCTCCTCCAGCCGGAAGGGCTTCACCGCATAATCGTCGGCGCCCGCGCGGAACCCCGCGACCTTGTCCGTCCAGTCGCCCCGCGCCGTCAGGATCAGCACCGGCAGCGCCAGCCCCTGGTCGCGCCAGCGGGTCAGCACCTCGATCCCCGACAGGCCGGGCAGGCCCAGATCCAGCACCGCCACGTCATAGCTTTCGGTCGATCCCAGGAACTCGCCCTCGGTGCCGTCGGCGGCGATATCCGTGACGAAGCCCGCATCCGTCATCGCGCGGGACAGCTGCTGGGCCAGTTGGGGGTCGTCCTCGACGATCAGGGCACGCATGGGGGTCCTTCAGTTCCGGGGCCGCCGGGCCTGCAGCTGGCCTTGGCCCGCCACGTCCAGAAAGCGCCCCGTCCGGGCATCCAGCCGGATGTTGAGGATGTTGCGGTCAGGGGTGACCAGCCGGAATTCATAGACCAGCTCGGCCCCCAGATCCCGTTCCGGGGGGGTGGGGGGGCGCGTCTCGGCCGCGACCAGGCGCCCGGCATAGCGGCCCGAGACGCGCTCGGCCAGCTGATGCAGGGGCAGGGGGCGGAACCCCTCGGCCCAAGGGTCGCCCTCGGCCTGCGCGGCATCGGGTTGCGCGGCATCGGCCTGCGCGCCATCGGATTGGGCCGCGACGGGTGCCGCGGCCAGCGCCATCAGGGCGGCCAGGATCAGGGCGGGAACGGGGTGCGCGCGCTTCATCGGCCCAGTATGACAGCGGAAAGGGAAATGGAAACCAAATGGCGCATTGGCATTCGGTTCGGCGCCCATGCGCTAGACCGATTCGCAGATGGGGCATGACGCCCCCGATACGACGGAGAAGATGATGAAACGCCTTGCCTCGACCGCCGCCGTTCTGGCGCTGATGACCGCGATGCCGCTGGCCGCCCAGACCACCGCGCCCGAAACGGCCCCCGCCGCCCCGACCATCGCCGCCCCTGCGGCCCCCGCCGCGACCCAGCTGCCCGCGCTGCTGGACGGCCTGGCGCTGGACCGCCTGAAGGTCGAGACCAAGCGCGACGGGATGCGCAAGATCGAGGGCTATCTGCCCGACGGCACCGAGATCGAGGCCGAATTCGACATGCAGGACAACCTGGTCAAGCTGGAGGCCGATGACGGCGTCCTGCCCGCCGATCTGGTCGCCCGCGCCCTGCCGCCCCAGATCCGCGACCACCCCGCGATGCAGGTCTTTGCCACCTATGAGGAGATCAAGGTCCATCCCCGCCATATCGAGATCGAGGGCTTCGATGCGCAGAACCGCGAGGTCGAGCTCAAGTTCTCGCCCGATCACCAGCTGATCGAGGCCAAGCTGGACGATGCCGCCCTGTCGCAGCCGGTCATCGACGCGATCCTGCCCCAGGCCGTGCGCGGCAACGAGCTGCTGTCGCAATTCGCCCGGATCGAGCGCATCCGCCCGGCCCGCAACGGCTTCGAGCTGCGCGGCCGCGATGCGGAGGGCGCGCGGATGCGGGTGCATCTGGACGATGCCGGCGGCGTCATGCGCTTTGGCCGCGAAGGCGAGCGCGCCGGACGCGAGGGCCGCGGCCCGCGCCATGACCGCGCCGAGGGCCGCGGGCCCCGTCACGACCGCGCCGAGGGTCGTGGCCCCGGCGGCCCGCGCGGCCCGGCCATGGGCCAGTTCGGCGCCCCCATGGGCCAGTTCGACACGGTCGCGGCGAATCAGCGCCTGTCCGAGGCCGGCTACAGCGATTTCGGCCTGATGATGCCGCAGGGCCCGCGCATCATCCTGGACGCCACCAATCCCGACGGCGAGGCGGTGCGGCTGGAACTGGACCCGCGCGGACAACTGGT
This sequence comes from Paracoccus aestuarii, assembly GCF_028553885.1. Classification (NCBI taxonomy): domain Bacteria; kingdom Pseudomonadati; phylum Pseudomonadota; class Alphaproteobacteria; order Rhodobacterales; family Paracoccaceae; genus Paracoccus; species Paracoccus aestuarii. The sequence goes on along the minus strand of NZ_CP067169.1, from coordinate 1,911,642 downwards.
GCGCGAAACCGCCCGCTGAGCGGTCGCGCAGCGCCATGCAGGGCCGCCCCCCGGGGCGGCCTCTTGTCGTGAAAACCCCTTGGCGTCGTGTCATTTTGCCGACATGCTCCGCGGCTATGGGATGTCATCTTCATGACATCGACAAGGAGGATCATCGAATGACACGGATCGATCGACGCGGATTGCTGCGCGGCGCGGCCGCCACGGCGGGCGTCTCGCTGGCCTCGCCCTTCCTGGCGCGGCGGGCCATGGCCCAAGGTGCGGGCACGGTGAACATCTTTGCCTGGGCCGGCTATCTGAACGACGAGATCCTGGGCGCCTTTCAGGAGGCCACCGGGATCACCCCGAACTTCACGCCCTATGGAACCAATGACGAATTGCTGAACCAGCTGCGCGCCAATAACGGCGGTGGGTTCGACCTGATCTGGCCGACCGTGGACCGCGTGCCGAACTATGTCGAATTCGGCTTGGTCCAGCCCATCGACGAATCCCGCATCCAGATCGACCGCGTCCTGCCAAGCGCGTGGGAGAATTCGACCGATCTGGGCGCCGTGGTGGACGGCCAGCGATTCCAGGTGCCGACCGATTGGGGCACCGAGGCCCTGGCCTTCGACCGCGACCAGAACCCGCTGGAATACGGCACCGCCTCCTATGGCGATCTGTGGGCCGAGGGCGCGCAGGCCACCGTGCGCGGCCATTCCTCGCTGATCGGGCTGGGCCTGTGGATGGAGGCCGAGGGCCGCCTGCCGCGCCCGCTGCTGGACGCCTTCACCGACGAGGCCGCCCAGACCGAGATCTTCGACGCCATCCTGGCCGAGGCGATCGAGCGCAAGGGCAGCATCATCCAGTTCTGGACCAACGAGAACGAGGCCCAGGGCGCGTTCCGCGTCAACGGCGCGACCATCGGCCAGACCTGGGATTCCACCGCCGCCGCCCTGTCCGAGGAAGGCCTGCCCGTGGGCTTCATCGCGCCCCGCGAAGGCGCGCTGGCCTGGATGGAGGGCCTGTCCATCCCCGCCGGGGCCGCCAACCTGGATGGCGCCTATGAATTCATCAACTGGTTCCTGACCCCCGAGGCGGGCGCGATGTATACCAACGCGACCAAGATCAACTCGACGGCGGTGGGCTCGGACCAGCTGATCTCGGACGAGGCGCGGGCCTTCTTCGCCGCCGCCTATCCGGGCGATGCGCTGGACAAGTTGTGGTGGTGGCCGATCCAGGAAAGCTGGTACATCACGCGTCGCAACGAATATCAGGACCGCTTCCTGTCGGCCTGATGACCCGGAACGGGGCGGCCCGGGCCGCCCCAACGCAGGAGGGATGATGTCCCATTCCGTCGAACTGGCCGATATCGGCATGACCTTCGGCACGACCCGCGCGGTCAGCGATGTCAGCTTCAAGGTCCGGGCGGGCGAGTTCTTCTCGATCCTGGGCCCGTCGGGCTGCGGCAAGACGACGATCCTGCGCATGATCGCGGGCTTCATCGAGCCGACCGAGGGGCGCGTGCTGATCGGTGACCGCGACATGCGTGGCCTTGGCCCCAACCAGCGCCCGACCGCGATGATCTTTCAGTCGCTGGCGCTGTTTCCGCTGATGTCGGTGCGCGACAACATCGCCTTCGGCCTGGAGGCCCGCGGCGTGGGCCGCGCCGAACGTCGCGCCAAGGCCGACGACCTGCTGCGCCTGATCGCGCTGGAGGGTTACGGCGATCGCATGCCGGGCGAGCTGTCCGGCGGCCAGCGCCAGCGCGTGGCCATCGCCCGCGCCCTGGCCGTCGAACCCGGCGTCCTGCTGCTGGACGAGCCGCTATCCGCGCTGGACCTGAAGCTGCGCCAGCATATGCGGGCGGAACTGCGCGCCCTGCAGAAACGCACGGGCGTGACCTTCATCTACATCACCCATGATCAGTCCGAGGCCTTGGCGATGTCGGACCGCGTCGCCGTGATGTCGGCGGGCCTGCTGCAGCAGGTGGCCAGCCCGCGCGAGCTTTACGACAACCCCGCCACCCCCTTCGTCGCCCGTTTCGTGGGCGAGACGAACGCCATTGCGGGCCGCATCGCCCAGGTGGCCGACGGCATCGCCCGGATCGACACCGATCTGGGCCCGCTGACGGGCCGGGCCGGGCAGGGGGCGGTGCCGGGCGCCGCCGGCACGATCTATGTCCGCCCCGAGGCCTTGATGCCCAACCTGGACACGAACCGCCTGACCGCCCAGATCGAGCGCGTGGATTTCGAGGGTGCCTTCGCCCTGGTCCATGGGCGGTTCGACGGGGGGGCGGCGCTGGCGGCCTCGGTGCCGTCCACACGGCTGGCGGACGCGCCCGCGCCGGGCAGCCGGGCGGGCTTCGGCTTCGCCCCCGGTCATGCGGTGGTTCTGGGCGATGGGTGATCTGAAAAACCGTTTCGGGCCGGGGCTTTCGACGATCTTCCTCATCCTGGTTCTGTTCTGGCTGGCGGTGATGGTGCTGGCCCCGAACCTGATGATGATCGACTATGCCCTGCGCCCCAACCTGCCGCCCGCCGCCATCGGCGGGCCGGATGACCGCTACAGCCTGGCCAACATCACCTATCTGGCGGGCGAGGCCACCCATCGCGCGATCTTCTTCAAGACCATCTGGGCCAGCGGGCTGGTGGCGGCGGTGACCTTCCTGGTCTGCTATCCCATCGCCTTCTGGATGGCGCAGCGCGCCACGACCGGCCAGCTGGCCATCGCGCTGATGCTGATCATCATCCCCTTCTTCATCAACGAGGTCCTGCGCACGCTGGCCTGGTTCATCATCCTGGCCTATCGCGGGCCGCTGAATGCGGTGCTGCTGAACCTGGGGATCATCGACGGCCCGATCCGCTGGCAGGGGGATGGCGGCGTGCTGGCGGCGATGGTCTATGCCTATATCCTGTTCATGCTGCTGCCGATCTACAACGCCATCGAATCGCTGGAAAAGGCCCAGATCGAGGCCGCCCGCGACCTGGGCGCATCGCCTTGGCGCATCCATACCCGCGTGGTCATCCCCCACGCCAAGGCGGGGATCGCGACGGGATTCGTCTTCACCTTCATGCTGGCGGCGGGCAGCTATGTCGCGCCCGCCCTGCTGGGATCGCCCGGCAGCCGATGGTTCACCGAGATCATCTATAACTGGTTCTTCGAGGGCGGCGACTGGAACCGCGGCGCGGCCTATGCGCTGGTCCTGCTGGTCCTGTGCCTGGCGGTCGTGCTGATCACCCTGCGGCTGTTCCGCGTCAACCTGACGGATGTCGCGAAATGAGGGCGGATCGGATCTTCGGCGCGCTGTTCTGGCTGTATCTGGCGGTCTTCGCGATCTATCTGTTCGCGCCGCTGATCATCATGGGCGCCGCCGCCTTCAACGAAAGCCGCTTTCCCACGGTGATCCCGTGGCAGGGCACGACGACCGACTGGTTCCGCGCGATGTGGGCCGATGCGGCCATGTGGCAGTCGCTCTGGACATCGGTGCTGGTCGCGGTCTGCGTGGTGCTGATCGTGGTGCCGGTGGGCACGGCGGCGGCGCTGGTGCTGACTTCGCTGCATGCGCGGGCGCGCAGCTTCGCCTATGCGGTGATGGTCTCTCCGCTGCTGACGCCGGGGGTGGTGATCGGGATTTCCACCCTGATCCTGTGGCGGCAGATGGGGGTGGGCGGCGGCGTCTTCCTGATCGTGCTGGCGCAATCGACCTTCATCATCTGCTATGTGATGCTGATGGTCATGGCGCGCCTGCAACGTTTCGACCGCACGCAGGAGGAGGCGGCCTTGGGCCTGGGCGCATCGCGGACCATGGTGTTCCGCCGCGTGACGCTGCCCTTCCTGCGTCCCGCGCTACTGGCCTCGGCCGGGCTGGCGGTGCTGCAATCGATCGAGAACTACAACACGACCCTCTTCGTGCGCGGGTTCGAGACGCCGCTGACGGTCTTCATCGCCACCAAGGTCCGCACCGGCCTGACGCCCGCCGTGAACGCGCTGGCCTTGGTCATCATCGTGGCGACCGTGATCGGCGCCATCGCCTATGAGATCGCGCGCCGCAGGCGGGCCTAGCCGTTGGGCAGGATCACGTCCGGCGCGCGGCTGGCCTGCAGGACCAGCGCCATGTTGGGCAGGTCGTTCCCCTCCAGCTTCGCGCGGGCCTGATCGGGGGGCAGGGCGCGCCAGCGGGCGGCCAGACGGGCGCGCAGCACGGGTTCGGGGACGTCCAGCATCACGCTCAGCGCGAAATGCCGGGCCAGATCGCGCCAGCCGGGCTGGTCCAGCAGCAGATAGTTCCCCTCGACCAGGATCAGCCGGGCCTCGGGCGCGATCTCGCGCGCGGCGGCGCGGCTGATCTCCAGGTCGCGGTCGAAGACGGGGGCCAGCACCGCGCGCCCGTCATCCGCCGCCAGCCGGTCCAGCATCACCGCGAAACCGTCCAGATCAAAGGTCCACGGCGCACCCTTGCGCGCCAGATCGCCCCGCGCCGTCAGCAGCCGGTCATCCAGGTGAAACCCGTCCATCGGCAGCAGCGCCGCCCCCCTCACCGCCGCCAGCAGCGCGTCGGTCACATGGCTCTTGCCCGCGCCGGGGGGGCCGGCCAAGGCCACCATCGCCCGGCCCGGCCCCCGCGCCAGGTCCCGCAGCCGCGCCGTCAGCGCCTCCAGCCCGATCCGTTCCGTCATGGCGACCCTTTCCTTTCGCCGGACAATCCGGCATCGGCCAAGGCTTGGCAAGCGGCTTGCCCCGGGGGGCGGCTTTGGGGATGATGCGCGCGACAGGCGGGGGGGCGACGGCGGTGGTTCAGGCGACGGAGGCCATGGCGCAACGGCCGGTCTGGGCCGCGCGCCCCGATCGGCAGCTGCGCCGGCGGGGGCTGGCGGTGCTGACGCTGCTGGTCCTGGGCTGGGGCATGCTGGTCCAGGGCAATGCCTGGCTGGCCGCGCGCACCGTCGCCGCCACCGTCCCGCAGGGCGAGAACATCCTGCGCCTGGCCGTGTCGGGCCTGCGGGGCGAGCTGGCGCGGTACGAGCGCCTGCCCGAGCTGATGGCCCGGTCGGGCGTCCTGGTCGAGGCGCTGCGCCCCGATGCAGGCGTGGCGGATGTGGCGGCGGCGAACCTCTATCTGCGGCACGTGGCCCAGCTGATGGGGCTGTCGGATGCTTATGTGATGACCGCGACCGGGCGCACGATCGCGGCCAGCAATTTCGACCGCGATCTCAGCTTTGTCGGGGAAAGCTTTGAATACCGGCCCTATTTCACCGATGCGATCACCGGCGGGCCGGGGCGGTTCTTTGCGCTTGGCACGACATCGGGCAAGCGGGGCTATTACTTTTCCGCACCGGTGATGGATCGCGGGCGCATCCTGGGCGTCCTGGCGCTGAAGGTCGATGTGGACCTGATCGAGGACAGCTGGCGCGCCGCCGAATACGAGATGATCGTCACCGATGACGAGGGCATCGTCTTTCTGGCCAGCCGCCGCGACTGGCAGTTCCGGTCCCTGGCCCCCCTGACGCCCGAGGCGCGCGACCGAGTCACCGCGACCCGCCGCTATGACGACGAGCCGATCCCGATGCTGCCCTTGCAGATGGCGGGGCGGGTGGACCGCCACCCGGTGCTGCGGCTGGACATGCCCGGCACGCGGCGCGAATTCGTCGCCGTGTCCGAGGCGATGCCCGAGGCGGGCTGGACCGTCCAGGTCCTGCTGGACACCGCCCCCGCCCGGCGCCAGGCGATGATCGGGTCGGTCGCGGGGCTGCTGATCGTGGGGGCGGTGCTGGCCGGGCTGGTCGCCGTGGCGCAGCGCCGGGCGCGGCTGCGCGAACGCCTGTCCATCCAGGCCGAGGCCCAGGCCCAGCTAGAGGGCCGCGTCGCCGCCCGCACCGCCGAGCTGGGCCGCCTGAACGCCCGGCTGGAGGCCGAGGTGACCGAACGCCGCGCCACCGAGGCCGAGCTGCGCCGCACGCAGCGCCACCTGGTCCAATCCGCCAAGCTCGCCGCCCTGGGCCAGATGTCCGCGGCCCTCTCGCACGAGCTGAACCAGCCCCTGGGCGCAGTCCGCAACTTTGCCGCCAACAGCGTGACCTATCTGGACCGCGGCCGCATCGACGAGGCGCGCGGCAACATCGCCCGCATCCTGTCCCTGACCGACCGCATGACCGAGATCGGCCGCACGCTGCGCAACTTTGCCCGCAAGCCCAATGCCCAGCTGGCCGATGTGGACCTGCATGACGTGCTGCGCGACGCGCTGGAGGTGATCGCCTGGCGCATCGGCAAGCGCCCCGTCGCGCTGGACGTGGACCTGCCGCCGGGTCCGGTGATCCTGCGCGCGGGGCCGGTGCGGTTCCAGCAGGTCGTGGTGAACCTGCTCTCGAACGCGCTGGACGCGACCGAGGGGCGCGACGATGCCCGCATCACGGTCACCGCCGAACGGGCGGCGGGCCGGGTGCTGCTGCGCGTGGCCGATAACGGCCCCGGCATCCCCGAGGGTCTGGAGGAGCGGATCTTCGACCCGTTCTTCTCGACCAAGGGGGTGGGGGCGGGGCTGGGGCTGGGCCTGTCAATCTCGTTCAACATCATCAAGGATTTCGGCGGCGAATTGCGGCTGGTGCGGGCGCCGGGCGGGGCCGTCTTCGTCATCGACCTGCCTGCGGGGGGCGCGTCGTGACGGCGGGGCGCATCATCCTGGTCGATGACGAGGCCGACATGCGCCTGTCGACCGCCCAGGCCCTGGACCTGGAGGGCTTCGCCGTCGAGGAGGCCGCCGACGCCCAGGCCGCGCTGGATCATGTGGGCTTCGGCTTTCGCGGCATCGTCATCACCGATATCCGCATGCCCGGCATGGACGGGCTGACCCTGATGAACCGCATCCGCGAGATCGACGCCGAGATCCCGGTCATCCTGGTCACCGGCCATGGCGACATCCAGCTGGCCGTGCGCGCCATGCGCGAGGGCGCCTATGATTTTGTCGAAAAGCCCTTCGACGGCCAGCAGCTGGCGGAAATCGCCGCCCGCGCCATGGAATATCGACGCGTGGTAATCGAGAACCGCATCCTGCGCGCCGCCGCCGGTCAGGCCGACGACCTGGAGACGCGGCTGGTCGGCCGATCCGCCGCGATGATCGACCTGCGCCGCCGCCTGCGCACCATCGGCCCGACCGAGGCCGATGTGCTGATCGTGGGCGAGACCGGCGTCGGCAAGGAGGTCGCGGCCCGCGCGCTGCACGACCTGTCGCCCCGCGCGGGCCGCCCCTTCATCGCCATCGACTGCGCGGCCCTGCCCGCCGCGCTGATCGAATCCGAACTGTTCGGCCATGAGGCCGGGGCCTTTCCCGGCGCGCTGCGCCCGCGCTACGGCAAGTTCGAACATGCCCGCGGCGGCACGATCCTGCTGGACGAGATCGGCTCGATGCCTCTGGACGTGCAGGGAAAGCTGCTGCGGGTGGTGCAGGACCGGGTCATCACCCCCTTGGGATCGAACGAGGATCGGGTGCTGGACCTGCGCTTCATCGCCACCTCGCGCAGGCCCTTGGAGGACGAGGTCGCCGCGGGGCGGTTCCGGGCCGACCTGCTCTATCGGCTGAACGTGGTGACGCTGAACGTGCCGCCGCTGTCGGCGCGGCGCGAGGATATCCAGCTGCTGTTCATCAAGCTGGTCCAGGAGGCCGCCGCCCGCCATCGCCGCCCGCCCGTGGCCGTTCCCCCGCAGCTGCTGGCCGAGATCGCCGAACGCCCCTGGCCCGGCAATGTGCGCGAGCTGCGCAACGCCGCCGACCGGCACGCCTTGGGCATCGCGCTGCAACCGGCCGAGGATCGCAGCCCCGACCAGATGCGCCTGGCCGCCCGCGTGGCGGGGTTCGAACGCGATGTGATCGTGTCCACCTTGGCCGCCCATGGCGGGCGGCTGAAGCCGGTCTATGAATCGCTCGGCCTGTCGCGCAAGTCGCTTTACGAAAAGATGCAGAAATACCGCATCGACAAGACCCATTACGCCGATGCCGGCGACGAGCCCGAGGGATGATGGGCGGATTTCCACCCGCCCGGGTGACGCCGATGTTACCGAATCCACCCATCGCGCACCAAGCTGAGTGATTTTCCTGCCCGCCGGGCGCATGGCGGCATTGCGCGCGGGGCATGGCGCGGCTTAGCTGTGCGGGCTTTCACATGGCCGCGCGAGGGTGCGGCCGCAAGAAAATCTGGGAGGATTTCATGCGTTTCCTGACCTCGGCCGCCGCTGCGGCCCTTCTCAGCCTGTCGCCGGCCTTTGCCCAGGACGATCGCGGCGACTGGCCGTCCAGCGTGACCATCGGCACGGCCAGCCAAGGCGGCACCTATTTCATCTATGGCACGGGCCTGGCCGGGATGATCACCCAGAACCTGGGCCTGAACGCCTCCGCCGAGGTGACCGGCGGCCCGGTTCAGAACGCCACCCTGGTCGAGACGGGCGATCACCAGATCGGCCTGGTCACCATGGGCCCCGCCTACGAGGCCTGGACCGGCAACAGCGAACTGGCGCCGGGGGTGGAACATGCCTCGCTGCGCGCGCTCTTCCCGATGTACCAGACCCCGTTCGAGGCGGTGGCGCTGCAATCCTCGGGCATCGCCGACGTGATGGACATGGCCGGCAAGCGCGTCTCGGTCGGACCTGCGGGCGGGACGGCCGCGACCTATTGGCCGCGCTTCTTCGAGGTGCTGGGGGTCGAGGCCAATATCAGCTATTCGGGCGCCAATGACGCGACCAGCCAGGTCAAGGACGGGCTGATCGACGCCTTCGCCTTTGCCGCGGGCGTGCCGATCAGCGCCTTCGCCCAGATCGCGGCGGAAAACCCCGTCAACATCTTCGGCTTCACCGAGGAACAGCGCGAACAGATCCTGGAGGCGCTGCCCGAGGTTTCGGCCTTCGACGTGCCGGGCGGTCTCTATCAGGGCTTCCCCGAGGGCCACGGCACCGTCGCCATGTGGAACTTTGCCGTCGCCCATGAGGAGATGCCCGAAAGCCTGGCCTACGAGATCACCAAGCTGGTGATGGAAAACAACGAAGGCATGATGCAGATCCACGCCACCGCGGCCGAGACCCTGCCCGAGAACGTCGATCAGAACGCCTTCCTGCCCTATCACCCGGGCGCCGTCCGCTATTTCGACGAGATCGGCGTCGAGATCCCGGCCGAACTGCGCTGATATCCGGCGGGGGCCGCCACCGGCCCCCGCCCTTTTCCCGTTTCCCCCATTCAGATCGGTCCGGCCGCCGGATGACGCGCGGTCCCTGCCGACGGAGATGACCCATGTCTGCAGCTTCCGCATCCGCGGCCGGACCCGTCATCGCGCAAGGCGTCGATGAAGAGCCGATGGCCGCCAACCAGCGCGATCCCCGCGCCCGCGTCGGGATGGCCATCGCCATCCTCTGCGCGGCCTATACGATCTTTCACCTCGTAGTCATGGTGCTCTATCCGCTGGAGACCTGGACCTACCGCATGATCCATGTCTGCGGCGGGTTGGTCATCGGCTTCCTGACCTATTCCGCGCTGAGCCAGACGCCCGATGCCGGTCCCGCCACCCGGCGAGGCCCGGTCGAGACGGCGCTGCTGGGCATCGCGGCCTTGGGCATCGGCTATGGATTCCTGATCATCGCCTATGCCTGGGGCATGTGGTGGCTGGCGGGTGTCGCCACACCCCCGGCCTTCGGGTTCCGCACCTATGGCCTGCCCTTGGTGATCGGCACCACGGCGGCGATCGTCGCGGCCTGGCGCTATTCCTCGCGCGACCGCTCGCGCATCTATCTGGGCGATGTGCTGCTGTGCTTTGCCTCGATCGCGGTGCTGGGCTACATCCTGTTCGTCGTGGGCGCGCTGCGGATGCGGGCGGGCACGGGCATGGCGCAGCCGGGGGACCTCTGGGCCGCGCTGACGGGCGTCCTGCTGATCCTGGAGCTGGCGCGCCGACTGACGGGGCTTGCGCTGGTCATCATCGTCGGCGTCTTCATCGCCTACAGCTTTCTGGGGCCGTGGCTGCCGGGCTTCCTGAACCATCGCGGTTATACGGCGACGCGGTTCTTCACCTATATCTTCACCGATCAGGGCGTGCTGGGCGATCCGATCGCGGTCAGCTCGACCTACATCATCCTGTTCATCGTCTTCGCGGCCTTCCTGCAGGCCTCGAAGGTGGGCGATTACTTCGTGAACTTCGCCTTTGCCTGCGCGGGCCAGGCGCGGGGCGGGCCGGCCAAGGTGGCGGTCTTCGCATCCGGCCTGATGGGCATGATCAACGGCACCTCGGCGGGCAACGTGGTGTCCACCGGGTCGCTGACCATCCCGCTGATGAAGCGCGTGGGCTATGCGCCCAAGACATCGGCCGCGATCGAGGCGACCGCATCCTCGGGCGGGCAGATCCTGCCGCCGATCATGGGGGCAGGGGCCTTCATCATGGCCGAGGTGACGGGCATCCCCTATACGGAAATCGTCATCGCCGCGATCATCCCGGCGCTGCTCTATTTCGTGTCGGTCTATTTCATGGTGGACCTGCAGGCGCTGAAGCTGAACATGAAGGGCCTGCCCCGGTCCGAGCTGCCGCGCTTTTCGGTGCTGGTGCGCCAGATCTATCTGTTCCTGCCGATCATCATCCTGATCTACACGCTGTTCGCGGGCTATTCGGTGATCCGGGCGGGCGCGATGGGGATGGCGGCGGCGGCGATGGTCAGCTGGCTGACGCCGCATCGCATGGGCCCGCGCCAGATCTTTCACGCGCTGGAGCTGGGGGCCAAGATGTCGATCCAGCTGGTCGCGGTCTGCGCGGCGGCGGGCGTCATCGTGGGCGTCATCGCCCTGACCGGGGTGGGGGCGCGGTTTTCGGCGCTGCTGCTGACCATCGCGGATCAGAACCAGTATCTGGCGATGTTCTTCGCGATGTGCATCTCGATCATCCTCGGCATGGGGATGCCCACCACGGCCGCCTATGCGGTGGCGGCGGCGGTGGTCGCGCCGGGGCTGATCAGCCTGGGCGTGCCGGTCCTGGTCGCGCATTTCTTCGTCTTCTACTATGCGGTGATGTCGGCCATCACCCCGCCCGTGGCACTGGCCGCCTATGCGGGGGCGGCCCTGTCGGGGTCGGACCCGATGAAGACCAGCGTCGAGGCCTTCAAGCTAGGCCTTGCCGCCTTCATCGTGCCATTCATGTTCTTCGGCTCGCATGAATTGCTGATGCAGGGCGAGACGCTGGACATCATCCACGCCACCGCCACCGCGCTCTTGGGAATGTTCCTGCTGTCGGCGGGGGTGATCGGCTATTACTTCGGCCATGCGGCGGCCTGGATGCGGGTGGCGCTGATCGCGGCGGCCCTGTCGATGATCGCCGTCGGCTGGATGTCGGACCTGATCGGCGTCGGCGTCGCGGTCGCGCTGTTCCTGTGGCAGCGCAAGGTCGTCACGCCCCAGACCCTGGCGCAGGGCCGCGCCGACTGAACGAACCGCGCCGCCGGGCAGATTTCCGGCGGCGCCCCTTGCAATGGGGCGGGGAATGGCCTAGGTTCTGCGGGCTACGTTAAATTCTCTGCATCCTGTCTGCGTCTCGCTATCAGTCTGCTTTGTTAATCTGACTGCGCCGGGCCACTGCACTCTGCGGGTGGCAACCAAGACAGGAGATCTCACGATGGCCAACGGCACCGTGAAATGGTTCAACAGCACCAAAGGCTTCGGCTTCATTCAACCGGAAGGCGGCCGTCAGGACGTGTTCCTGCACATCTCGGCTCTCGAGCGCGCGGGCCTGTCGGCCCCGGCCGATGGCCAGAAGGTGACCTATGAGCTGGAGCGCGGCCGCGATGGTCGTGAATCGGCAACGAACGTCCAGTTCGTCTGATTCCATCGTCACCGCGACGATCTGGGGCTGCCTTCGGGCGGCCCTTTTTGTTTGCCGCCTTCGCGCTTGAGGCCACCGCCGCTTTGGCATAGCAGGGCGGGATGAAGATCCTGTTTCTTGGCGATGTAATGGGCCGGTCCGGCCGTCGTGCGATCACCGACCGTCTGGCCGGTCTGCGCGCGCGGCTGAAGGCCGACCTGGTGGTGGTGAATGCGGAAAACGCCAGTGGCGGGCGGGGGGCCACGGCGGGCCATGCCCAGCTGCTGCTGGACAGCGGCGCGGATGCGCTGACCTTGGGCGATCATGCCTTCGATCAGAAGGACATGATGGCCTTCATCGACCGCGAGCCGCGCATCGTCCGCCCGCTGAACTTCGCGCGCGAGGCGCCGGGCCGCGGCCACACGATCGTCAAAGATGCCCGCGGGCGCAAGGCGCTGATCGTGCAGGCCCTGGGCCAGGTCTTCATGTCGCGCCCCTATGACGATCCGTTCTCGGCGCTGGACGGGGTGCTGCGGGCGCATCCGCCCGGCGGCATGGTCCAGGCCGTGCTGGTCGACATCCATGCCGAGGCCACCAGCGAAAAGATGGCCGTCGGCCATTTCTGCGACGGCCGCGCCAGCCTGGTCGTGGGCACCCATACCCATGTGCCCACCGCCGATGCCCAGGTCCTGCCGCGCGGCACGGCCTATCTGTCGGATGCGGGCATGTGCGGCGATTACGACAGCGTCATCGGCATGGACAAGGCCGAGCCGCTGCGCCGCTTCATCACCGGCATGACCCGCGACCGCTTCACCCCGGCCGAGGGCGAGGCGACCCTGTCCGGCGTCCTGGTCGAGACGGATGACCGCACCGGCCTGGCCCGCAGCGTCCAGCCCGTGCGCGATGGCGGCCGCCTGGCCCAGACCCATCCCGAATAGGCGTTTTCTGCACCCGCGAAGAGTGCTTGCACGGCCCGCGCTTTCCGACGCATCATCCGGCGGCGCGGCCCCGCCGCCCAAGATCGAGTAGTGAATGTTCGGATTTGCACTGACCGGGACGACCAGCGCGCTGGTCACCATCGTCATCATCATCGCGATGCTGACGCTCTTTATCCGCGAAACCTATCCGCCCGAGGTGACGGCGATCATCGGCGCCGTGGCGCTGCTGTCCCTGGGCATCCTGGATCCCGGCCAGATCGGCGGGGTGCTGTCGAATTCGGCGCCCTGGACCATCGCCTTCATGTTCATCATCGTGGGCGGGCTGGTCAGGACGGGGGCGCTGGACTGGATCGGCCAGCACGCCGCGGCCCATGCCGGGGCGCATCCGGTGATGACGCTGGCGCTGGTCTCGGTCGTGGTCTGCACCATGTCGGCCTTCGTCAACAACACGCCCCTGGTCGTGGTGATGATGCCGATCTTCATGCAGCTGGCCAAGGAGATGGGCAAATCCCCATCCAAGCTGCTGATCCCGCTGTCCTACCTGTCGATCCTGGGCGGCACGATGACGCTGATCGGCACATCGACCAACCTGCTGGTGGACGGGGTGGCCCGCGCGCAGGGGATGCAGCATTTCACCATCTTCGAGATCACCTGGGTCGGCCTGCCCATGGCGTTCGTGGGTGTGCTCTATCTGTCGATCGTCGCGCCGCGGCTGCTGCCCGACCGCGATTCCATGTCCCAGCTGCTGGGCGGGCGCAGCAAGATGAAGTTCTTCACCGAGGTCGCCATCCCCGAGGGATCCTCGCTGATCGGCCGGGGGCTGGACGATGTCGACATCTTCGCCCGCGACAGCGCGCGGGTGATCGACGTGCTGCGGGGCGACGCCTCGCTGCGCCGCGACCTGCCCGCCGTGCGGCTGGAGGCGGGCGACCGCGTCGTGCTGCGCACCCCCATGTCCGAGGTGCTGGGACTGCAGACCCACAAGGACCTGCGGATGGTGGACAAGCTGTCCTCGGTCGAAACATCGACGGTCGAAGTTCTGATCACCCCCGGCTGCCACATGGTCGGGCGCAGCCTGGGGTCGATGCGCCTGCGCCGCCGCTATGGCGTCTATGTGCTGGCCGCGCATCGCAAGAACCAGAATATCGGCCGCCAGCTGGACGACCTGGTGGTGCGCGTGGGCGACACGCTGCTGCTGGAGGGCGCGCCCGCCGACATCCAGCGCCTCGCCGCCGACATGGACATGGTCGAGGTCAACGCCCCATCGGACCGGGCCTATCGCCGCCGCCATGCGCCCATCGTGGTCGCGGTGCTGGTGGGCGTCGTGGTCCTGTCGGCGCTGGAGGTCGCGCCGATCCTGCTGCTGGCCTTCATCGGCGTGGCGGTGGTGCTGGGCACGCGCTGCATCGACGCGGATGAGGCGCTGTCGTTTGTGGATGGCCGCCTGATGGCGCTGATCTTTGCCATGCTGGCCGTGGGGGCGGGGCTGGAGAGCAGCGGCGCGGTGCAGCTGATCGTGAACCAGGTCGCGCCTTGGCTGGTGTCGCTGCCGCATTGGGCCTTGGTCCTGTCGGTCTATCTGCTGGCCACGATCCTGACCGAGACGGTGACCAACAACGCGGTCGCCGTGATCGTGACGCCGGTGGCGATCAGCCTGGGCCTGACGCTCGGGGTGGATCCGCGGCCCTTGGTGGTCGCGGTGATGATGGGGGCCAGCGCCAGCTTCGCCACGCCCATCGGCTATCAGACCAACACCCTGGTCTATGGGCCCGGCGGCTATCGCTTCGTGGACTTCATTCGCGTGGGCCTGCCGCTGAACCTGATCATGGCGGTGGTCGCCTCGCTGCTGATCCCGATCATCTGGCCGCTGACCCCCTAAGGCGCCCCGATCGGAGGACAGTCCGCCGCAGTTGCCGCAGCCGCAATGCTGCCATGCAGCATCGGCGGTTGTCCTTTGTCGCCCGAAGCACGATCTAGGGCGCAGGGGAGGAAACGACTTTGTCATTCGCAAGGAGTTTCCAAATGGCGACCATCGCTACTGTCGATACCAAAACCGGCGGCTTCTCGGCTGCCTCGCTGCTGGCTCCTTTCCGGGCTGTCGGCCGCTTCATGATCATGCTGGCCGAAGCCAGCCCGCAGATGCGCGCCCTGTCGCGCCTGAGCGAAGTGTCCGATGAGGAACTGAAGGCCAAGGGTCTGACCCGCGACGGCGAGATCCGCCGCATCCTGGGCGGCGCCGCCGCCATCTGATCGCCTAACATCACGACGATCCGCTGACGCGCGGCCCCATCGCGGGCCGCGTCATGCGTTCCGGGGCAGGCTCACAGCGGCCAGACGATCAGCAGCAGCGGCACGCCCACGGCCAGGACGATCACCTCCAGCGGCAGGCCCATGCGCCAGTAATCGCCAAAGCGGTAATTGCCCGGCCCCATGATCAGCGCGTTGTTCTGATGCCCGATCGGCGTCAGGAAGGCGCAGGAGGCCGCGACCGCCACCCCCATCAGGAAGGCGTCCGGCTGGACCTGCAGCTGTTCGGCCAGGCGGATGCTGACCGGCGCCGCGATGATCGTGGTGGCGTTGTTGTTCAGGATGTCCGACAGGAACATCGTGGCCGCCATCAGCAGGACCAGCGCCACCCAGGCCGGATAGCCCGCCGTCACCGTCACCATGCCCTGCGCGATCAGGGCCGATCCGCCGGAACTGTCCAAGGCCAGCCCCAAGGGGATCATCGACCCCAACAGCACGATGATCGGCCAGTCCACATGGTCATAGAGCGTCTGCAGCGACAGCACCCCGCGCAGCACATAGGCCACGATCACGCAGCCGAGCGCGATGGGCATGCTGGTCAGATCGAAGGTGGCGGCCAGCACGGCCAGCACGAAGATGCCGATGGCGCTGCGCATGTGCCGTTCGCGCTGGACCGGCAGGCTGCCCCCGTCCAGGCGCAGAAGGCCCGTGGCCGACAGCATCTCGGCCATGCGGCTTTCGGGGACCAGCATCAGCACGATATCACCCGAGACGAGCGTCATCCGCGACAGGTCGCGCCGCTGCGCCACCCCGTTGCGGCGCAGCCCGATCAGCACGCAGTCATGCCGGTTCGTCAGCCCGAAGGATTTCGTCGTCCGCCCCGACAGCTCGGATGTGGCGGGCACCAGGCATTCGATCAGGTGCTGGCCCTCGTCATCCTTGCGGGCGCGGGCCTCGGCCCGGCCGTCGGGAAAGGCCAGGTTCGATGTGGACCGGAACTCGTCCATCGCGTTCGGATCGCAGCGCAGCGTCAGGACATCGCCATCCTCCAGCATCTGGTCGTCCAGGGGGCTGGCCAGATCGACGCCGCGCCGGGTGACGCCGATGATGCGCACGCCCGCGCGGGCGGCCTCGGCGCGCGCATCGCGGATCAGGCGGGCATCGGTCAGGCTGGCCTCGGTCACGACCAGCGCGCCGATATAGCGGCGCTGCGGGCCCTCCTCGTCGGGGGCGCCGGCATCGGGGGCGGGGCGGGGATCAGCCGCCAGCCGATCAGGCCCACGAAGGCCAGCCCCGCCAAGGCGACCGCGCCGCCCACCGGCAGGAAATCGAACATCCGGTAGGGCTGGCCCAGCACATCGGCGCGAAAGCCCGACACGATCAGGTTGGGCGGCGTGCCGATCAGCGTCAGCATGCCCCCCAGGATCGTGGCGAAGGCCAGGGGCATCAGCGTCAGCCGCGCCAGCCGCCCCACCTTGCGGCTGGTCTGCAGGTCGACCGGCATCAGCATGGCCAAGGCCGCGATGTTGTTCATGAAGCCCGACAGCAGCGCGCCCACACCCCCGAACAGCAGGATATGGCCCGTCGTGCCCCGCTCGCGCCCCGAGAGCAGCCGCGCAAGCCGCGCCACCGCCCCCGACCGCGTCAGTCCCGCCGTGGCGATCAGCACCAGCGCCACGATGACCGTGGTGGGATTGCCGAAACCCGACCAGGCATCCGCCGCCGGCACCAGCCCCAGCAGCACCGCCGCCATCAGCCCGGCAAAGGCCACCAGGTCATAGCGCCACCGCCCCCACAGCATCAGCGCCATGATCGCGCCCAGCAGCGCGAACAACATCATCTGGTCTTGCGTCATCATGTCCCCCGGGACCGGTCCCGTCCGCCCCTCACTGGTCGAAACGCGGGCCGCTGCCAAGCGGTTCGTCTTGCGGCGGGGGGACGGGCTGGACTAAAAGCGGCCGATAGCATTTTCAAAGCGTGACGAAGGACGACCCGACATGGCAGGTCATTCCAAATGGGCCAACATCCAGCATCGCAAGGGCCGGCAGGACAAGCTGCGCTCCAAGCTGTTCTCCAAGCTGGCGAAGGAGATCACCGTCGCCGCCAAGATGGGCGACCCCGATCCCGAAAAGAACCCGCGCCTGCGCCTGGCCGTCAAGGAGGCCAAGGCCAAATCCGTCCCCAAGGACGTGATCGACCGCGCGATCAAGAAATCGCAGGGCAACGACGCCGAAAGCTATGACGAGATCCGCTATGAGGGCTATGGCCCGAACGGCATCGCGCTGGTGGTCGAGGCGATGACCGACAACCGTAACCGCACCGCGTCCAACGTGCGCAGCTATTTCACCAAATCGGGCGGCGACATGGGCCAGACCGGGTCGGTCAGTTTCATGTTCGATCGCGTGGGCGAGATCGTCTATCCGCTGTCGGCGGGCGATGCCGACACGGTCATGATGGCTGCGCTGGAGGCCGGGGCCGACGACGTGCAGACCGATGACCAGGGTCACTGGATCTATTGCGCGGATACCGACCTGAACGAGGTCTCGACCGCGCTGGAGGCGTCCTTGGGCGAATCCGAGACCGCCAAGCTGATCTGGAAGCCCCAGGCCCCGACCGAGGTCACCGACCTGGAGACGGCGCAGAAGCTGATGCGCCTGATCGACACGCTGGAGGAGGATGACGACGTCCAGAACGTGACCGGCAATTTCGACATCTCGGAGGAGATCGCGGCCCAGCTGTGATCCGGCATTTCCGTCTTGCGCCCTGAGGCGAAAGACGGCATTTGCAGATCATGCAGATTGCATTGGACACGCGCCGCGACCTGATCGGCATCGGCTGGATGCTGGCGACGGGGCTGTGCTTCGTCGCCGTCAACACCATCGTGCGCGGGCTGGAGGGCGCGGTCCCCGCCGCGCAGGCGGCCTTCATCCGGTTCCTCTTCGGTCTGGTCTTTCTGGCGCCGGTGATCCTGTCGGCGTTGCGGGGCGGGTTCCCGGGCCAGGTCTGGGGGCTGTTCGCGCTGCGCGGGGGGCTGCATGTGGTGGCGGTGATCGCGTGGTTCTATGCCATGTCGCGGATCACCGTGGCCGAGGTGACGGCCATCGGCTTTCTGAACCCCATCATCGTGACCATCGGGGCGGCGCTGTTTCTGGGCGAAAGGCTGGCCGCGCGGCGCATCATGGCGGTGGGCGTGGCGCTGATCGGCGCGCTGATCGTGCTGCGCCCCGGCCTGCGCGAGCTGGATCCGGGGCATCTGTCCCAGATCCTGGCTTCGGTGGCCTTCGGGGCGTCCTATCTGGTCGCCAAGCAGCTGTCGGACCGGGTGCCCGCATCGGTGGTGGTGGCGATGATGTCGCTGACCGTGTCGATCGGGCTGGCGCCCTTGGCCATCGCGCAATGGGTGCCGCCGACCATGGCGCAGCTGGGCTGGCTGGGGCTGGTCGCGGTCTTTGCCACGGTGGGGCATTACACGATGACCCGCGCCTTTGCCGCCGCGCCCCTGACGGTGACCCAGCCCGTGACCTTCCTGCAGCTGGTCTGGGCCAGCCTGGTCGGCGTCTTCGTCTTTCACGAGCCGCTGGACGGGTGGGTGATGCTGGGCGGCGGCCTGATGATCGGCGCGATCAGCTATATCACCTGGCGCGAGGCCCGGCTGCGCGCCCGCGTCCAGACGCCCCCGGTCGGCGCCACCAAGGTCTGACCGGAACCGCCCCCGAGCCCTTCGTGTTGGCCCCTGCGACAGAAGGAGGCCCCGATGGCATCGCATGACGAGACGTGGGACGACTGGCAGGATCTGGTGAACATGACCCCCTCCGAGCTGGAGGACTGGCTGAAGACCGACGAGAGCAGATCCGTCGGCGACAGCGGCGGCGGGGGCGAAAGCACCGGCCACAAGTCGGGCCGGCACATCCTGCGCATCAAGGACAAGAAGAAGGCCGATCTGAGCGATGACGACTGGTCGCACATGGCCAAGGTCAACGGTTATATCAAGCGCCACCTGGCGCAGGGCGGCCCCGACAAGGACAAGGAACACAGCGACTGGCGCTATTCCCTGATGAACTGGGGCCACGACCCGCTGAAGTGACCCGCTAAAGTGATCAGCGGTTCGGCCACAGCGTCGCGTGGCGGTTCACGTCCTTGTAGAGCAAGTATCGGAACCGCCCCGGCCCGCCCGCATAGCAGGCCTGCGGGCAGAATGCGCGGAGCCACATGTAATCGCCCGGGCCGACCTCCAGCCAGTCTCGGTTCAAGCGATAGACGGCCTTGCCCTCCAGCACGAAGAGGCCGTGCTCCATCACATGCGTCTCGGCAAAGGGGATCGAGCCGCCGGGTTTGAAACTCACCACCGTGATATGCATGTCATGGCGCAAATCCGCCGGATCCATGAAGCGCGTCGTGCCCCAGGCTCCGTCCGTGTCGGGCATCATGGATGGCGCGATGTCCTGTTCCTGCACCACGATCGGGTCGGGTTTCTCCACCCCGGCGAAGGGCTGCCAGCGCTTGCGCCACCAGTGGAAACCGGCGGGGCCCGCGGTGCGGTTGCGGATCTTCCAGGGCGTGCCGGGCGGGATATAGGCAAAGCCACCGGGCGTCAGCAGATGCTCGGTCCCGTCGATCACCACCTGCATGTCGCCGCCGGTGACGAAGATCGCGTGCTGCACCTCGGGGTCGTCATCGGGGGTGTCGCTGAAGCCGCCCTCGGCCAGTTCCACGATATACTGGCTGAAGGTCTCGGCGAAACCCGTCAGGGGCCGGGCCAGCATCCACATCCGCATCCCCGTCCAGCCGGGCAGATAGCTCGTCACGATGTCGCGCATCACCGTGCGGGGGATCACCGCATAAGCCTCGGTGAAGACGGCGGTGTCAGTCGTCATGCCCGTCTGCGGCGGCAGGCCCGCGACGGGGCCGGCATAGGGGCCGCTATGCTGTTCGGGGATCACGCGGGCGATGTCGCCGGTCGGCGCGCCCTTGGGCGGTTGGTCGGTCATTTCAGGGCCTCTTGCAGGCGGAGGGTGGCGATGCGAACGACCTGCGCCTCGGCAGTGGCGCGTTCGGTGGCGGTGTCGTTGTCCACACGGGTCTGCATGGCCGACAGGATGCCCGCCTTGTCATGGTCGCGCACGGCGATGATGAAGGGAAAGCCGTGCTTTTCGACATAGGCTTCGTTCAGGCGGGTGAATTCGGCGCGTTCCTCGTCGGTCAGGGCGTCGAGGCCGGCGCTGGCCTGCTCGGCGGTGCTTTCGGCGGTCAGGCGCTTGGCGGCGGCCAGCTTGCCGGCCAGATCGGGATGGGCGGTCAGCACGCCGAGGCGCTCCGCGTCGCTGACCTGCCGAAAGACCTGCGCCATCCGCGCGGCAAGGCCTGCGGCGCTGTCATGGACCGCGCCCATCTCGGCGTCCCAGACCCGCTCGGCGATGAAGGGCGAATGTTCATAGATGCCGCCGAACCGGGCGACAAAATCCGCGCGCTCCATCTGCGACGGGCGGGGGCGGGGCTGGAAGGGATGCACCCGCGCCCAGTGGCGCGCGATGTCCAGACGGGTGGCGAACCACACGCCCTCATGGCTGCGGGCGTGATCTAGGAACCGCTTCAGCGCCATCGCCCGTCCGGGGCGGCCAGCCAGGCGGCAATGCAGGCCCACGGACATCATTTTCGGCGCCCCCGCTTGCCCTTCGGCATAGAGCATGTCGAAGCTGTCGCGCAGATAGTCGAAGAAATCCGTCCCCGTGCCAAAGCCCTGACCTGAGGAGAACCGCATGTCATTGGCATCCATCGTATAGGGCACCATCAGCTGCGGGCGGCCATTATGGACATGCCAATAGGGCAGCTCATCCGCGATCGTGTCGGCCAGATAGTCGAAGCCGCCTTCCTCGCAGCCGAGCGCGACCGTGTTCATCGAGGTCCGCCCCTGATAGAACCCGCGCGGGCGTTCGCCGCAGACCGCGGTGTGCAGCGCCACGGCCTCGGCGATATGGCGCGCCTCCTCCTCGCGCGGGACGTTGCGATAGTCGATCCATTTGAGGCCATGGGTCGCCATCTCCCACCCGGCCGCCTGCATCGCCGCGACCTGTTCGGGATTGCGCTCCAGCGCGGTGGCGACGCCGTAGCAGGTGACGGGGATGCCGTCGAGCAGCCGCAGCAGGCGCCAGAAGCCCGACCGCGCGCCGTAATCATAGATCGATTCCATGTTCCAGTGCCGCTGGCCGGGCCAGGGCTGGGCGCCGATGATCTCGGACAGGAAGGCCTCGGAGGCGGGATCGCCATGTTCGATGCTGTTCTCGCCGCCTTCCTCGTAGTTCACGACGATCTGCACGGCGATCCGTGCGCCGCCCGGCCATTCGGGGTCGGGTGTGGTCGGGCCATAGCCCCTCAGGTCACGGCTGTAGCGCATCGGTCCCTCCGTTGATCGCGCCCGCAGCAAAGCGCGCAAGCGACGCAAGGGCAAGCGCCCAAGGGCCGAATTCACTGTTTAGGATTCCGCAAAGATGGAATGCTCTTTCAATGGGCGGTTGAAAGACTTGCGGGCTGGCGGCAATTGTTCGACGGCGGCGGGGCGGCAAAGCTGCGCGCCAAGCGGCACCGAAGCCGCGCCAACAGGAAGGCATCATGGAACGCTATTTCAACCTGGCCAAGGCCGGAAGTTCGGTCAGGACCGAATCCATCGCGGGGGTCACGACCTTTCTGACGATGGCCTATATCATCTTCGTCAATCCCGAGATCCTGGGCACGACCGGCATGGACCGCGACGCGGTCTTCGTGGCGACCTGCCTTGCGGCGGCGCTCGGATCGCTGATCATGGGGTTCTGGGCGAACTGGCCCATCGGCATGGCGCCGGGGATGGGGTTAAACGCGTTCTTCGCCTTCACCGTGGTCGGTGTGATGGGCTTCACCTGGCAGCAGGCCTTGGGCGCGGTCTTCATCAGCGGGATCATCTTTCTGCTGCTGACGGTGACGGGGGTCAGGCGCTGGCTGATCGCGGGGATCCCCAATTCCATGCGCAGCGCCATCGCGGCGGGGATCGGGCTGTTCCTGGCGATCATCGCGCTGCAAAGCTCGGGCATCGTGGTGGCCAGCCCCGCGACGCTGATCACCTTGGGCGATCTGACCGCGACGGGGACGCTGCTGACCATCGCGGGGTTCTTCCTGATCGTGACGCTGGACGCGTTGCGGGTGACGGGGGCGATCCTGATCGGCATCCTGGTCATGACGGTGGCGGCCATCCTGCTGGGGGTCAGCAGCTTTGGCGGGATCGTGTCGATGCCGCCGTCGATCGCGCCGACCTTCCTGCAGCTGGACCTGATGGGGGCGCTGACCTTCGGCATCTTCCAGGTCGTGCTGGTGATGGTGCTGGTCGAGGTCTTCGACGCCACCGGCACGCTGATCGGGGTCGCCAAGCGCGCGGGCCTGCTGACCGAGGGGCCGACCCATACCAACCCCAATCTGGGCCGCGCGCTGATGGCGGATTCCACGGCCATCACGGCGGGATCGCTGCTGGGGACGTCATCCACCACGGCCTATGTCGAAAGCGCCTCGGGCGTGCAGGCGGGCGGCCGGACGGGTCTGACGGCGGTGGTCGTGGGGCTGCTGTTTCTGGCCGCGACCTTCTTTGCGCCGCTGGCGGGGGCGGTGCCGGCCTATGCGACGGCGCCGGCGCTCCTCTATGTCGCGACGCTGATGGTGCGCGAACTGTCCGAGGTGATCTGGGACGACGTGACCGAGGCCGCGCCCGCGGTGCTGACGGCCATCGCCATGCCCTTCACCTATTCCATCGCGAACGGGCTGGCCTTCGGCTTCATCAGCTATGCAGTGATCAAGCTGCTGACCGGTCGCGCGCGCGAGGTGCATGCCGCGACCTGGATCATCGCCGGGCTGTTCGTGGCCAAATACGCGATGTTCGGCGGGCATTGAGGCCCTCAGGCGGTCGGACCGCCGAGCGCCTCGGTCAGGGCGGCGGCCGCGGCCGCCACCACCGCGCCGAGCGTCTTGACATGTTCCGCCCCGATCCGCTGCGTGGGGCCGCTGACCGAGATCCCGGCCACGGCCTCGCCCGACAGATCGAAGACCGGGGCCGCGATGCAGCGCATTCCGCGCGACCGTTCCTCGTCGTCGAAGGAAAAGCCCCGATGCCGGATGCGCGCCAGATCGGCCTGCAGCCGGTCGGGATCGGTCAGGGTGGTGTCGGTGAACCGTGCCAGCCCGCCTGTCTGCAGCAGCACCCGCAGGCTGTCGGGCCGATGCGCCAGCAGCGCCTTGCCGATCCCCGAGGCATGCAGGGGCGAGCGCGTGCCCGGCGGAAAGAAGGCGCGGATCGTCTCGGTCGTCTCGACCTGGCCCAGAAACAGGACATGTTCGCCCTGCAGGATCCCAAGGTTCGCGGTCTCGCCCGTATGCTCCATCAGGGTGCGCATGATCGGGCGGGCGCGTTCCAGGAGGCCCGAGCGCCGCATGAAGGCCGATCCGAGCCGGAAGGCCTGGGCCCCGATATTCCAGGCCTGGGTGGCCGGGTCGCTTTCCACCATGCCCCGCGCGGCCAGCGTGTGCAGCACCCGATGCACGCTGGAGGGGGGCTGGCCCGCCGCGTCGGCGATCTCGGACAGGGTCAGGCCGGGGCGGGCCGCCAGCAGGTCCAGAAGGTCCAGCGCCCGGTCCAGCGCCTGGACGGTGCCGGGCGCGTCGGGCTGGGCCTTGGGCGGGCGGCCGCGGCGGCGGGTTGGATCGGCCATTTTATCGGCTCCGTAGATGGCGTCTTGCGCGCAGGGATATAATGGGCGCCGGATCGCCAGGTTTCCCGGCAAAAACCCCGGTTCGATGCTTGTCGTCCCTTATCCGGCCATTCCCCGCCAAGTTCCAGAATCTTTGTGACGGGACCGGCCCTGTGGCAGGCTGACCGCCGGGAGGGATGTTCTGCCGCCTTTTCGGGCAGATTCGCAAGGGATCGCGGCGGGATATCGGGGCGGGGCTTGCAGAGCGGCGCATCGGCGCCAGTCTGTCCGCCAGACACGGGGGACCAAGATGAGACATTCCGCAATCGGCACGCCGGAACAGCTGCGCGATCCGAACTACATGCCGCCCTTGTGGTCGGCGGTGCCCTTGGGCATCCAGCATGTGCTGGCGATGTTCGTGGCGAATGTGACGCCCGCGATCATCGTGGCGGGGGCGGCGGGGTTCGGCTTCGGCTCGAACAGTCCGGATTTCCCGGAGCTTTTGTACCTGATCCAGATGTCCATGCTGTTCGCGGGGGTGGCGACGCTGCTGCAGACGCTGACCGTGGGACCGGTGGGGGCGGCGCTGCCGATCGTGCAGGGGACGTCCTTCGCCTTCATCCCGATCATGATCCCGCTGGTGGCGGGCAAGGGGGTGGACGGGCTGGCCGCGCTGTTCACGGGCGTGCTGATCGGCGGGCTGTTCCATGCCGCCCTGGGCCTGGTGATCGGGCGCATCCGCTTTGCGCTGCCGCCCTTGGTGACGGGGCTGGTCGTGCTGATGATCGGGCTGGCGCTGGTCAAGGTGGGCATCGAATATGCGGCGGGCGGCGTGCCGCTGAAGGCGCAGGGGTCCGATCTTTATGGCAGCTGGGCCAGCTGGTCGGCGGCGCTGGTGGTGATCGTGGTGACCTTGGGGCTGAAGTTCTTCGCGCGCGGGATGCTGTCGATTTCCGCCGTGCTGGTGGGGATCGCTGCGGGCTATGTCTATTGCCTGGTGACGGGCAAGCTGCCGGTGGGGGCGATCACCGGATCCTGGAGCCAGGCGGCGGCCTTCGCGCTGCCCATGCCGTTCCGCTACGGGTTCGAGATCTCGGTCG
Organism: Paracoccus aestuarii; assembly: GCF_028553885.1. NCBI lineage: Bacteria > Pseudomonadati > Pseudomonadota > Alphaproteobacteria > Rhodobacterales > Paracoccaceae > Paracoccus > Paracoccus aestuarii. Next base: position 1,886,857 of record NZ_CP067169.1, on the reverse strand, counting down.
CGGCGGTGATCGGGTTCTGCCTGATGGCCTTCGTCTCGGCTGTCGAGACGGTGGGCGACGTGTCGGGCATCACCAAGGGCGGCGCGGGCCGCGAGGCGACCGACCGCGAGATCGAGGGCGCGACCTATGCCGACGGCGTCGGCACGGCGGTCGCGGGGATATTCGGCGGTCTGCCCAACACCTCGTTCAGCCAGAATGTCGGGCTGATCGCGATGACCGGCGTGATGAGCCGCCATGTGGTAACCATCGGCGCGGTCTTTCTGATCCTCTGCGGGCTGGTGCCCAAGATCGGCGCGCTGATCCGCACCATCCCGATCGAGGTGCTGGGCGGCGGCGTCATCGTGATGTTCGGCATGGTCGTGGCGGCGGGGATATCCATGCTGTCGGACGTGTCCTGGAACCGGCGCAACATGGTCGTCTTCGCGGTCGCGCTGTCGGTGGGCCTGGGCCTGCAGCTGGAGGCGATGGGCACCGCGCCGGGTGGCGTGGACGCGCTGCAGCATCTGCCCGAGACGCTGCGGGTGCTGGGCGCGTCCGGCATCCTGCCTGCGGCGGTGATCGCGATCGTGCTGAACCTGATCCTGCCGCGCGAGCTGGCCGAGGAGGCGACCGAGGAGGTCTCGGGCGGGCTGCGCGGGCATGGCACGGGGCTGCGGAACCGCTGATCCTGCGGAAAGGGCGGCCTGCGACCGCCCTTGCGCCCTTTCTCCCGCCTCGGCGGGGCCGGGTCGGGCTGCTGGGTATTCTTCACGAAATCTATAGACTGGTTCTTGGTGCAGGACGCTCGCGATGCGGGGCGGATCGGGTATCACGGGGAAAAGACGACGAGAGGGGGCTGCGATGCCGGGCTATCTGACGACCCATGTTCTGGACACCGCGCGGGGCCGCCCCGCCGAGGGGATGGAGATCGTGCTGTTCCGCCTGGATGGCGGCGCGCGCGAGGAGCTGGCGCGGATGCGCACCAATGCGGACGGGCGCACCGATGCGCGGATCCTGCCCGAGGCGGATTTCGCCACCGGCACCTATGAGCTGGAATTCCGTGCCGGGGACTGGATGGACGCCACAGGCATCGCGCCCGAGAGCCCGCGTTTCCTGGACGTGATCCCGATCCGCTTCGGCATGTCGCAGGACGATCATTACCACGTGCCGCTGCTGGTTTCCCCCTTCGGCTATTCGACCTATCGGGGCAGCTGAGATGATCCCGGAAACCGCCATCCTGTGGGATTTTCTGTCATTCGCCATCCGCTGGCTGCATGTGATCACGGCCATCGCCTGGATCGGGTCGTCCTTTTACTTCATCGCGCTGGATCTGGGTCTGCAGAAGGCGCCGGGCATGCCCAAGGGCGCCCATGGCGAGGAATGGCAGGTCCATGGCGGGGGCTTCTATCACATCCAGAAATACCTGGTCGCGCCCGAGCGGATGCCCGAGCATCTGACCTGGTTCAAATGGGAAAGCTATGCCACCTGGCTGTCGGGGGCGGCGCTGCTGATGGTCACCTATTGGGCGGGGGCGAACCTCTATCTGATCGAGCCCGGCAAGGCCGATCTGGCGATCTGGCAGGCGATCGCGATCTCGGGCGGGTCGCTGGCGGTGGGCTGGCTGATCTATGACGGGCTGTGCAAGTCGCCCTTGGGCCAGCGGCCGACGGTGCTGATGCTGCTTCTGTTTGCGGCGCTGGTGGCGATGGGATGGGCTTATGACCAGGTCTTCACCGGCCGGGCGGCGTTGCTGCATCTAGGGGCGTTCACGGCGACGATCATGACCGCCAACGTCTTTCTGATCATCATGCCGAACCAGCGCATCGTGGTGGCCGACCTGAAGGCCGGGCGCGCGCCGGACCCGAAATACGGCAAGATCGCCAAGCTGCGGTCCACCCATAACAATTATCTGACGCTGCCGGTCATCTTTTTGATGCTGTCGAACCACTATCCGCTGGCCTTCGCCAGCGAATGGAACTGGCTGATCGCGGCGCTGATCTTTCTGATGGGCGTGACGATCCGGCATTTCTTCAACAGCATGCATGCGCGCCAGGGCTATCGCTGGTGGACTTGGGCGGTGACGGCGATGCTGTTCATCGGGGTCATGTGGCTGGCCTCGATCGGGGTCAAGCAGGACAGCTATGAGGAATCCATGGCCCGGCCCCTGACCCCGGTCGAGGCGCGCTTTGCCGCGGCCGATGGCTTCGACGATGCGGCCAATGCGGTGATCGGGCGCTGTTCGATGTGCCATGCGCGCGAGCCGGTCTGGGACGGCATCCGCGTCGCGCCCAAGGGCGTCCTGCTGGAGACGCCCGCCGACATCGCCCGCGCGGCGCATCAGGTCTATCTGCAGGCGGGGCTGACGGATGCGATGCCGCCGGCGAACATCACCCATATGGGCGATGACGAACGCGCCCAGATCCGCCGCTGGTTCCGCGAGGTGGGGATGCGGGGCGTCGCGGGGCTGTGAGCCGCGCCTGTCAGGCGGGGCTGGGTTCCGGCTCCGGTTCCGGCGCGACCTCGCGTCGCGAGATCAGCAGATAGAAGGCCGGCACCACGAAGAGCGTGAAGGCCGTGCCCACGGTGATGCCTGAAAAGATCACCAGCCCCATCGCGAAGCGCGCGGCCGCGCCCGCCCCATCCGCCGTCATCAGCGGCACGACGCCCAGGGCGGTGGCCGCCGTGGTCATCAGGATCGGGCGCAGGCGCAGGCGGCAGGCCTCGATCATCGCCTCGCGGCGGTCGGGCATCGCCCCGCGGCGCAGCTGGTTGGCGAATTCGACCAGCAGGATGCCGTGCTTGGTGATCAGCCCGATCAGCGTGATCAGCCCCACCTGGGTATAGATGTTCAGCGTCCCCAGCCCCAAGTTCAGCGGCACGATCACACCGAAGACCGTGAGCGGCACCGACATCAGGATGATCAGCGGGTCGCGCAGGCTTTCGAACTGTGCGGCCAGCGCCAGATAGATCACCACGATGGCCAGGGCGAAGGCCACCAGGACCGTGTTGCCCTCGGACACCTCCAGCCGGGACTGGCCCTCGTAATCGACGAAGAAGCTGTCGGTCAGGTGGCGCTGCGCGATCTCCTCAAGCGCGGCCAGGCCGTCGCCGGTGGAGGTGCCGATCATCGGCAGGGCGGTCAGCGTGGCCGAGTTCAGCTGGTTGAACTGTTCGATGGATTGCGGCGCGGCCTCGGCGCTGATCGAGGCGACGGCGGACAGCGGCACCAGGTCCCCCGACAGGGACCGCAGATAGATCTGGCCCAGGGCTTCGGGGGAATCGCGGTATTCCTGGGGGACCTGGACGATGACGTCATAGCTCTGGCTGTCGCGGTCGAACTGGCCGGTGGCGCCGTCGCCGACCATCAGGCCCAAGGCCTGGCCGATCTGGGCGGCGGGCAGGTTCAGCGCCGCTGCGCGGTCGCGGTCGATTGTCACGACCAGCTGGGTCGTGTCGAAGGACAGCGAGTTCTGCACGACCAGGAACCGGCCCGAGGCCTGGGCCTCCTGGCGGATGCGGTCGGCCATCTCATAGACCTCGGCGGGAGATCCGGTGGACTGGATCACCATGCCGATGGGCAGCCCGCCCCCCGCGCCGGGCAGCGAGGGCGGCGCGAAGACGAAGGCCTGCAGCCCCGCGATGGGGGCGATGCGGCCCTGCAGGTCCTGCTGGATCTGGGCCTGGCTGCGGTCGCGTTCGGCCCAATCGTCGAAGGCCCACAGCATGATCCCGCTGTTCGTGGCCCCCCCGAAGCCCACGACCGAGAAATTCGCCGCCAATTCGGGCAGGTCGGCGGTGCGTTCACGCATCTCGGCCACATAGCGGCTGGTATAATCGACCGTCGCATAGGAGGGCGCGTTGATGAAGCTGAAGAGCGCGCCGCTATCCTCCTCCGGTGCCAGCTCGGACGAGGTGTTGACGAAGAGGAACGCCGTCAGCCCGGACAGCACCGCGACCATCAGCATCGTCACCGGCACAAAGCGCAGCGATCCGGTCAGGCGGCGGGTGTACCAGCCCTCCAGCCCGGTCAGGCTGCGGTTGATGGCGCGCTGGAACCGGTTCTCGCCCCCGCTCGGGCGCAGGACATGGGCGGCCATCATCGGCGATATGGTCAGCGCGACCAACCCCGAGATCGCGACCGCCCCCGCCACCGCGGCGGCGAATTCGCGAAACAGCGCCCCCGTCAGCCCGCCCGAGAAGAACAGCGGCAAAAACACCGCGAACAGCGTCGTCATCATCGCCAGGATCGCGACCGACAGCTCGCGCATGGCGGTGAAGGCGGCCTGGCGCGGCGACTGGCCGTCCTCGATATGGCGCTGGACGTTCTCGACCACGATGATGGCGTCATCCACCACCAGCCCGATCGCCAGCACCATCGCCAGCAGGGTCAGCAGGTTGATCGAATAGCCCATCGCGAACAGGATGAAGAGCGTGCCGACCAGCGACAGCGGGATCGCCACCAGCGGGATCGAGACCGACCGCACCGAGCCCATGAAGATCAGGATGATCAGCGCGACGATGACCGTCGCCTCCAGGATGGTGCGCAGCACCTCGTTGATGGATGCGGCGATCTGTTCGGTCGCGTCATACATCAGCTCCAGCGTCATGCCGTCGGGCAGGCCCGCCTGGATCGAGGGCAGTTCCGCCAGGACCGCCGCCGACACGTCCAGCGGGTTGGCCCCGGGGGTGGGAAAGACGCCGATGAAGGTGCCGGGGCGGCCGTTGAAGGTCACGACCATGTCGCTGGATGCGGCGGCCAGCTCGATCTCGGCCACGTCGCGCAGGCGCACAACCTCGGTCCCCGAACCCGAGACCGGCATCTCGCCGAAGGCCTCGGGCGATTGCAGGGTGGATTGCAGGGTCAGCGCATAGCCGACCTGATCGCCCCGGGTGCGGCCGGGCGCGGCCAGGAAGTTCGAATTGCCGATGGCCTGGGCGACCTCCGGGGCGGTCAGCCCGTGGCCGGCCAGGCGCACCGGGTCGATCCAGACGCGCATCGCATAGGTGGCCGCGCCCATGACCTCGCTCTCGGCGACGCCCTCGATGGTGGACATGCGCGGGACGATGACGCGTTCGATGTATTCGGTGACCTGCTCGGCCGACATGGCCGGGTTCTGGACGGCCAGATACATCGTCGCGAAGGTCATGCCGGTGCCCTTGACGATGCTGGGATCCTGGGCGTCCTGGGGCAGGCGGGACCGGACCTCCTGGACCTTGGACATGACCTCGGTCAGGGCGGTGTCGGGATCCTCGCCCAGGTTCATGTTCACCGACACGATCGAGGCGGATGGCCGCGACTGGCTGGTGACGTAATCCACGCCCTCGGCGGTGGCGACGGCGCTGCTGATGGGGGCGGTCACGAAGCCCTGGATCAGGTCCGCCGATGCGCCGGGATAGACGGTGGTCACGGTGATGACAGTTTCGTCGACGCGGGGATATTGCCGCGTCTCCAGCCCCGCCAGGCCCAGGATGCCCAGCAGGATGATCATCATCCCCAGCACGCTGGAGCCGACGGGACGCTTGATGAAGGGGGCCGCGATATTCATTCCGTGCCCTCGGCCAAGGTGACGCGGCTGCGGTTCGACAGCCGGTTCTGACCCGCCACGACCACGCGGTCGCCGGGGTCCAGCCCGTCGCGGATCTCGATCAGGGTTCCGTTGCGGCGGCCGGGGGTGACGAAGACCTGCCGCGCCTCCAGCACATCCGCGTCATCCTCGCGCGGGCGGACGACATAGGCGAAATCACCGTAGAGGCTGCTGATGACGGCGGTCTGGGGCAGGGCGATCACGCCGTCCTCGGCGGGCAGGGTGATGCGGATGCGGGCGAACTGGCCCGGCGTCAGGGCGCGGTCGGGATTGTCCACCGTGCCGCGGATCGCCACCATGCGCGAGGCGGCGTCCACCTGCGGGTCGATGCCGGTGATCCGGCCCGCGAAATCGCGGTCGTCGCCGTCGATGCGCATGGCGATCGCCTGGCCGATGGCCAGCCGGGGCAGGTCCTGTTCGGGCAGGCTGAAATCGACGCGCATATTGTCCAGATCCTGCAGCGTGGCGATGGTGGTGCCGGTCGCCACGAAGGCGCCCGGATCGACGCGGGGCAGGCCGATCGTGCCGGCAAAGGGCGCGACCAAGCGGCGCTGGCCGATCACGGCCTCGGCGCGGGCCAGCTGCGCCTCGGCCGCGTCGAACCCCGCGCGGGCCTGGTCCAGCCGGGCCGAGGTGGCGACGCCGCGGGTCTCCAGCTCCTCCTCGCGGGTCAGGGTAGTGCGTTCCAGGGACAGCTGGCTGCGGGCGGCGGCCAGGTCGGCCTGCTGGACCTCGTCATCCAGCTGGACCAGCAGCTGGCCCGCCTCGACCTCGTCATTGGCGGCGAATGCGATGCTGCGCACGATGCCTGCCGTCTCGACCGTCAGATCGACGCCTTGGGCGGCAAAGACCGTGCCGATGGCCTGCAGGGCGGGTTCCCAGCTGACGGCCTCGGCCAAGGCGGTTTCCACCGGATAGGATTGTTCGGGCTGATTGGCCAGGAATTCCCCGATCATGCGGTCGCGGAACAGGTTGAACCCCACCAGCCCCCCGCCGATCACGGCTAGCAGCAGAACGGCAATCACGAAACGCTTGATCATTGATGAAATCCTGTCGGCAGGCTTGCGGGATCACTGCGGCCGCTATACCGTCCGGACGGTCAAGTCAACGGAAAGTGAGGCCCCGTGCCCCCGCAGCAGCCCAACCGCCCCGCCACCCGCGACCGCCTGCTGGCGGCGGCCGAGACCTTGGCACGGCGGCTTGGCCCCGGGCAGCTGTCGCTGGAGGCGGTAGCCGCCGAGGCGGGCGTGTCCAAGGGCGGGCTGCTCTATCATTTCCCGACGAAGGAAAAGCTGTTGGAGGCCTTGGTGGCCAGCCATCTGGACAGCTATGATGCGGCGCTGCAGGCGGCGGGGGCCGAAGGGCCGGATCAGCTGCTGCGCGCCTATCTGACCCAGTTCCGCGACGACCGCTGCGCGGGCGTGCCGCCCTCGTCGGGGCTGCTGGCGGCGCTGGCCCAGAACCCCCAGCTGCTGGACCGCGTCGGCCCCTGCGAGCGCGATTTCCTGCAGCGCATCCGCGGCAATTCCAGCGATCCCGATTTCGCGACGGCGGCCTTTCTGGTCATCCACGGGCTGCGCGCGATGACGCTGCTGGGCACCGAGGTGCTGACCGAACCCGAGGTGGACGAGATCCAGGCCTGGCTGCTGCGTGAATTGCAGGAACGGCGGCGGAGCTAGAGGGCGTCGCGGCGCAGGGCCTGCGCCTCGGCCCGGGCCAGGCGGGCGATGACCTTGTCGGGCGAACAGCCGCGCGCCCGCGACCGGCGCCAGATCGCCAGGCAGGATGCGGGCGACCAAGGCCGCGCCGCGTGGGCCAGCCAATGGCGCAGCGCCGGGGGCAGGCGGTCATAGGTCTGCATCGGATCGACTTTGCGGCTGCGGCGGGGCAGGGCCGTCCGGCCCAGATTGGCGGCGCGCAGGGATTGGGGCGCAGATTGGGGCGCAGGGGTCATGGCATCCTCCGGCAGGTGGCGGATACGTTATGTGATATGATTACGTCGCGCGCAAGGCCCCGCGCATGAAAGCGCCCCCGCCGAGGGGTCCCGGCGGGGGCGTGTCACTGGTCCGGTGGCGGGCTTACATGCCGGCCTGGACCTGGCGGCTTTCGGTCTGGACGACCTGACCGGCGGTCTGGATGTCACGGCCGGCGCCTTGGACGGTCTCGCAGGCGGTCAGCGTCATCACGGCCAGAACGGCGCTCAGGCCAAGGAACTTCTTCTGCATCGCTCAGTCTCCTCTGGGGTAAGCATCTGGTTTTGCAACGCAATCGGAAGGGATCGGTTCCGCGCTAAAATGCGACCCCGGCGATCAGCCCGATATTGGCATAGGGCGTGCATTCCCCGGTCCGCAGGATCGCCCGCGCGAAACGGCTGCGGAGCTTGAAGTCCTCATGCGTCAGGATGGTGGCGGAGCCGATGGCGCGGTCGCGGAACCGGGCGGTCAGGGCGGGGTCGGCCTCCTGCGCCAACAGGGCGGATTCGACAACCATCTCGGACAGGACGGCATCCAGGACGTCGAAGATCCCCGGCACGCCGCGCGTCACGGCCAGGTCGATCACCCGCACGCCGGGCGGCACCGGCAGGCCCGCATCCCCGATCACCAGCAGATCGCCATGGCCCAGCCCGGCCACCAGACCGGAGGTCTCGGCATGCAGCAGCGCGCCTCGTTTCATCGCATCACCCCTCGGGCAAGGTTTCCATCAGATAGGCCATCATGTTGCCGCCCATGACCTTGGCGATGCGGTCCTCGGACAGGCCGCGATCCATCAGGGCCTGGGTCAGCGCCGCCAGATGCGCCGCGTCGAAGGGCGTGTCCACCGACCCGTCCCAATCCGACCCGAGCGAGACGTGATCATCCCCCACCAGCGCGATGGCCGCGACGATGGCCTGGGCCACGTCGTCGGGCGTCCGGCCGCAGACCACGTCGGACCAGAAGCCGATGCCGATCATCCCGCCCGCCGCCGCGATGTCGCGGACCAGATCGTCGGGCAGGTTGCGGGGGCTGGGGCAATGGCCGTGGATGCCGGTATGGGACAGGACCGGCCGCGTGCCGGGGATCTGCAGCACGTCGCGCACCATCTGGGGCGAGGCATGGGTCACGTCGATGACCATCCCCCGATCCATCATCGCATCGACCACCTGGCGGCCGAAATCCGACAGGCCCGCACCGCTGCCGCCCTCGCCATGCAGGCTGCCGCCCAGCTCGTTATCGAAGAAATGGGTCAGCCCCATCAGGCGAAAGCCCGCCGCATGCAGCACGTCCAGATTGGCCAGATCCCCCTCCAGCGGGTGGCCGCCTTCGGATCCCAAGAGGCCGCCCATGACGGTCGCGCCCGCCGCACGGTCCTCCAGCAGGCGGGCCAGGTCGTCGCGGGTCTGGATCACGCGCAGGCGGTCCGGGTCGCGCCGCGCGGCGCGGTGCAGCGCCTCGGCCTGGACCAGCGCCCGTTCGCGCAGCGAGAACCACGCCCGGACCGGCCGCAGCTGGGCGATGAACAGGGGCGTGATGTTGTCGCCCGCCTCGGTGTCGTTATGGTCGTAATTCTGGCCACGCGGGCTGCGGGTCACCGTCGTGAAGACCTGCAGCGCCATGTTCCCCTCCTGCAGGCGGGGGATGTCGGTATGGCCCTGACGCGCCCGGTTCAGCAGGTTGCGGTTCCACAGCAGCGCGTCGGAATGCCAGTCGCCGATGACCAGCCGGTCATGCAGGGCCTGGGCCTCGGCGCTGACGGGCCAGCCCTCGCCGGGCATGGTGACGGGGTTCAGGCCCCGTTCGACCGCAGCCGGCGCCAGCAGCAGGAAGGCGGTGACCGCCAGGCCCAGGACCAGGGCCACTCCCAGCAGCAGCTTCTTGATCATCGCATTCCCCCCGCGGCCCGCAGGCTCAGCCCTTTAAGGCTTCCAGCTGGTCGATCAGCCCCTCGATCATCGACAGGCCCTTGTCCCAGAAGGCCGGGTCGGACGCATCCAGCCCGAAGGGCGCCAGCAATTCGCCATGATGCTTGGAGCCGCCGGCCTTCAGCATCTCGAAATACTTGGTCTGGAAATCGGGCAGCCCGTCCTCATAGGCGGCATAGAGCGCGTTCACCAGCCCGTCGCCGAAGGCATAGGCATAGACGTAGAAGGGCGAATGCACGAAATGCGGCACATAGGTCCAGAAGGTCTCGTAGCCGGGCATGAACTCGAAGACCGGGCCCAGGCTTTCATGCTGGACCGCCATCCAGATCGCGTTGATGTCGTCGGCGGTCAGTTCGCCCTCGGCGCGGGCGGCATGCAGGCGGCATTCGAAATCATAAAACGCGATCTGGCGGACGACCGTGTTGATCATGTCCTCGACCTTGCCGGCCAGCAGGGCCTTCTTCTGGGCGGGATCGGTGGTCTTGGCCAGCAGCGCGCGGAAGGTCAGCATCTCGCCGAAGACCGACGCGGTCTCGGCCAAGGTCAGGGGGGTGGATGACAGCATCTCGCCCTGACCGGCGGCCAGGCGCTGGTGGACACCGTGGCCCAGCTCATGCGCCAAGGTCATCACGTCGCGCGGTTTGCCCAGATAGTTCAGCAGGATATAGGGATGGACCGTGGTCACCGTGGGATGGGCAAAGGCGCCGGGCGCCTTGCCCGGCTTGACGCCCGCATCGATCCAGCCCTTGTCGAAGAAGGGCTGCGCCAATTCGGCCAGCGCGGGCGAGAAACCGGCATAGGCGTCCAGCACAGTGGCCTGCGCCTCGGGCCAGTCGATCAGGCGCGGGGTTTCCGTGGGCAGGGGGGCGTTGCGGTCCCAGACCTGCAGCTTGTCCAGCCCCAGCCATTTCGCCTTCAGCGCATAATAGCGATGCGACAGGCGCGGATAGGCGGCGGTGACGGCGTTGCGCAGGGCCTCGACCACCTCGGGTTCGACATGGTTGGACAGGTGGCGCGCATGCTGGGGGCTGGGCATCTTGCGCCATTTGTCCTCGATGGCCTTTTCCTTGGCCAGCGTGTTGTGGATGCGCGTGAACAGACCCACATTCTGCTGGAAGACCGCGACCAGCGCGCGGGCCCCCGCCTCGCGCCGCACGCGGTCATGGTCGGTCAAGAGGTTCAGCGTCGCCTCCAGGCCCAAGGTCTCGCCCTCGACTTCGAAGGTCAGGCCGGCCATCGTCTCGTCAAAGAGGCGATTCCACGCGGCGGCCCCCACGACCGAGGCGTCGTGCAGGAACTGTTCCAGCTCATCCGACAGCTGGTGCGGGCGCATCGCGCGCAGCCGGTCGAAGGCGGGCTTGTAGCGGGCCGGGCCCTCGGGGGCGGTGAAGACGGCCTCGTAGGTGGCGTCGGGGATGCGGTTGAACTCCAGGCTGAAGAAGACCAGCGGCGTGGTCATGTCGGTCAGCCTGGCTTGGTAATCCCCCAGCATCTTGGCGCGCTGCGGATCGGTGGTGTTCTGGTAATAGCGCAGCCCGACATAGGACATGATGCGGCCCGACAGGGTCTCGATCGCCTCATAGGCGATGATGCAGTCCAGCATCTCGGCCGGGGCCAGATCGGCCAGGCGGCCCTGATAGGCCTGGGCAAAGCTGGCGGTGCGGGTTTCCAGCGCGGCAAGGTCGGCGGCCAGTTCCGGGCTGTCCGGCGCGGGATAGAGGTCCGTCAGGTCCCATTCGGGCAGGGTCCCGAATTCGCCCTTTGCCGGTTCCGCCGCGTCGAAGACCATGCCTGCCATGCTGTATCCTTTCCGTATGTCTTGCCAGGTCCTGATGTGGACCCTGGCCGCGCGGGGTGCAAGGGCGTCACGCCCCCGCGAAGGCCGGGGCATGGGCGACGGCGCTGCCCGCCGGCAGGTCGCCCCGGATCATCAGCCCCGGCCAGGGCGAGGCCAGATCCGCGGGCCGGAACCCGAACCGGGCATAGAAGGCCGGATCGCCCAGCACCACGACCGCATGATCGCCCGCAGCTTGCAACGCGGCGCGGACCAGCGCCGACCCGATGCCCCGGCCCTGCAGCGCGGGATGGACGGCCACGGGCGCCAAGGCCAGAGCGGGGCGTTCGGCCGCCAAGGGCGACAGGGCGGCATGGCCCACAGGCACCCCGTCGGCATGGGCCACCAGTGATGCCGCCAGATCGCCCGCCTGCCGCAGATCGCGCAGCAGTTGCGCCTCGGCGTTGCCGCCGAAGGCCGCGCGCAGCAGGGCGTCCAGCCCGGGCAGGTCGGCCCGCGCCTCGGGGCGCAGGCGCAGGGGGGCGGCGTAACGGTGGAAATCACGGCCCATGTCGCGGCTGTCCCGGCCCCAGGGGCTGTCCGCGCTGCGAGCCTGATGGGCGGCAAAGGCCGCATCGTCGGCGAAGAGCTCGGACAGGGTCCAGACCATCGGATCGTCGGATTGGTCGATCTGGAAATGCAGGCAGCCCGGCTCGGCCCGACTGGCCGCCACGTGATCGGGCAGCAGCGACAGCGCGGTGGCCATCTGGCCCATGTCGCGACAGATCAGCCGCCCGTGCAGCGCGACGGGTGCGGGCATCAACCCCAGATCGCGGCCCGTCAGGTCGCGCGCCGCGCCGTCATGATGATGTCCGCAGGCGCAATCCATGCCATGTCCCTCCGCTTCGCGCGGATCGTGGCCGGGCGCAGGCGCGCCGTCAAGCCGTCAGACCGGATCGCCCGCGTCCAGCGTCCTGAGGAAATCCGCAGCCTCAGTTCGGATGGTCTTGCGGCGGTCCGCATCCATCCGGTCCCATGTCCCATAGATCCGGCCGATGCGGGGATTGCCCTCGAACCGCTCGCGGTGCCGGGCCAGGAAATCCCAATAGAGCAGGTTGAACGGGCAGGCGTCCTTGCCCGTCTTGGCCGAGACCTTGTAGCTGCAATGCTTGCAGTAATCCGACATCTTGTTGATGTAATTGCCGGAACTGACATAGGGCTTGCTGCCCACCACGCCGCCATCGGCGAATTGGCTCATCCCGATGACGTTCGGGGCCTCGACCCATTCATACGCGTCGACATAGACCTCCAGATACCATTCATGGACCTGATGCGGATCGCAGCCGGCCAGCAGGGCGAAATTGCCGGTGATCATCAGGCGCTGGATGTGATGGGCATAGGCATGGTCGCGCGTCTGCCCCACCGCCTGCGCCAGGCAGTTCATCCGCGTCTTCCCGCCCCAATAAAGCGGCGGCAGATCGCGGTCATGGCCCAGCACGTTGCGCGACGTGTAATCCGGCCCTTCGAGGAAATAGATCCCGCGCATGTATTCGCGCCAGCCCAGGATCTGGCGGATATAGCCCTCGGCCGAATTCAGCCGCACCTTGCCGTCGGCATAGGCGCGGGCCACGGCCTCGCAGACCTCGCGCGGGGACAGCAGGCCCGCATTGATATAGGGCGACAGGATCGAGTGGTGCAGGAACGGATCGTCCTGCAGCATCGCATCCTGATAGGGGCCGAATTCGTCCAGCGAATGGTCGATGAAATGGCGCAGCACCTTCAGCGCGCCCTTGCGGTCGGTGGCATAGGAGAACGGGCGCAGGCGGCCGAAATTGTCGGGAAAGCGCGCCTCGACCAGGTCCAGCACCTCGGCGGTCACCGCATCGGGCTCGAACCGCGGCGGGCCTTGGCGCAGGAGGTCGGCACGGGCGGGCTTGCGGTTGTCGTGGTCATAGTTCCACTGGCCGCCCTCGGGGGTGTCGCCATCCATCAGAAGGCCGGTCTTGCGGCGCATCTCGCGATAGAACCACTCCATCCGCAATTCCTTGCGGCCCTCGGCCCAGGCCGCGAATTCGGCATGGCTGGACAGGAACCGGTCGTCGGGGCGCTGATGGACGGTGATCGGCAGATAGGTCAGGATGGTGATCAGCCGCCATTCGCCCGGCTCGGTCGCGATCACCTCGGAGGCGCCGTGTTCGGCGGCCCGGCGCAGCAATTCGCCCCCGATCTTCTGGCTGTTCTCGGGGTCGTCCAGCGTGCTGTAGGCGACCGTCAGGCCCTTGCCGCGCAGCTCGGCCGCGAATTTGCGCATCGCGGCGAAGAGGAAGGCGATCTTCTGGGGATGGTGGCGGACATAGCTGGCCTCGTCCATCACCTCGGCCATGACGATGATGTCGCCGGGTTCGGCCTCGCGCAGGGCGGCGATGTCATGGGACAGCTGGTCGCCCAGGACCAGGATCAGACGCGGCATCGGCACCCCCCGAAAACGACAGGACGCGCGGGATGGCCCGCGCGTTCCGTCACTGCGACATCATTCCCATTCGATCGTGCCCGGAGGCTTGGAGGTGATGTCATAGGTGCAGCGGTTGATGCCCTTGACCTCGTTGATGATCCGCGTCGCGGTCTCGCCCAGGAAATCATGGGTGAAGGGAAAGTAATCCGCCGTCATCCCGTCGACCGAGGTCACCGCCCTGAGCGCGCAGGCGAAATCATAGGTCCGCCCGTCGCCCATCACGCCCACGGTGCGGACGGGCAGGATCGCCACGAAGGCCTGCCAGATCTCGTCGTAGAGACCATGCTTGCGGATCTGGTCGATGAAGACCGCATCGGCCTTGCGCAGGATCTCCAGCTTTTCGCGGGTGATCTCTCCGGGGCAGCGGATGGCCAGGCCCGGGCCGGGGAAGGGGTGGCGGCCGATGAAGCTTTCGGGCAGGCCCAGTTCGCGGCCCAGTTCGCGGACCTCGTCCTTGAACAGCTCGCGCAGCGGCTCCACCAGCTTCAGGCCCATCTTCTCGGGCAGGCCGCCCACGTTGTGGTGCGACTTGATCGTGACCGAGGGGCCACCCGAGAAGCTGACGCTTTCGATCACGTCGGGATAGAGCGTGCCTTGCGCCAGGAAATCCGCGCCCTCGATCTGGCTTGCGTATTTCTGGAACACGTCGACGAACAGCCGGCCGATGGTCTTGCGCTTGACCTCGGGGTCGCTGACGCCCTCCAGCGCGCCCAGGAACAGGTCGCTTTCGTTCGCGTGGATCAGCGGGATGTTGTAATTGTCGCGGAACATCTTCACGACATCCTCGCCCTCGTTCAGGCGCAGAAGGCCGTGATCGACGAAGACGCAGGTCAGCTGATCGCCGATCGCCTCGTGGATCAGCACCGCGGCGACCGAGCTGTCGACCCCGCCCGACAGGCCGCAGATGACCTTGCGGTCGCCCACCTGCTCGCGGATCTTGCGGATCGCTTCGTCTTTGTAGGAGGCCATGGTCCAGTCGCCGGTGAAGCCCGCCAGCCGGACGAAGTTCTCCAGCATGGTGCGGCCGTTCGGGGTGTGATGCACCTCCGGGTGGAACTGGACGCCGTAGAACTGGCGCGATTCGTCGGCGATCATCGCGATGGGCGCGTTGGGCGAGGTGCCGATCACCTCGAAGCCGGGGGCCAGCCGCGTGACGCGGTCGCCATGGCTCATCCAGACCTCCTCGCGGCCAGTGGCGAAGAGGCCCGCGAAGATGCCGTCGCCCTTGTGGCCGGGGGCGGGGGCGATGAAGGCGCGG
The DNA here is from genome assembly GCF_028553885.1 of Paracoccus aestuarii. Lineage (NCBI taxonomy): Bacteria > Pseudomonadati > Pseudomonadota > Alphaproteobacteria > Rhodobacterales > Paracoccaceae > Paracoccus > Paracoccus aestuarii. The sequence continues at coordinate 1,871,851 of NZ_CP067169.1, read as the reverse complement.
CCGTATTCGGCATGGTGGCCCGCCTCGACCGCGCCGCCCAGCTGGGCCATCATGACCTGCTGGCCATAGCAGATGCCGAAGACGGGGACGCCCATCTCGAACACGGCCTGGGGCGCGCGGGGGCTGGCATCGTCCGTGACGCTGGCCGGACCGCCCGACAGGATGATGGCCTTGGGGGCCATGTCCCGCAGGATCTGGTCGGTCAGCGTGTTGAACGGGTGGATTTCGCAATAGACGTTCAGTTCCCGCAGGCGACGCGCGATCAGCTGCGTCACCTGGCTGCCGAAGTCGATGATCAGAAGGCGCTGGTGCTGGGTCATGCCCTGCGCTTTAAGCGCGGTTTCGGACCCGCGCAAGGGTTTCGCGGACCCGCGGCCCCGATCGGACGTTCCGGGGCAATCCCAGTCACGAGGTTCCGCCATGGTCCGTCCCGCCCTTGCCGCCGCCAGCCTGTTCGCCCTGACCGCCTGCCAAGGCGTCACCATCCCCGCGATGACCGCGCCCACGCCGCCGGTCGAACAGGCGCTGGCCACGGAATGCCGGGGCGACGAACAGGCCGGGATGCGCCTGTCGCAATCGGTGAACGCGGCCCGCCTGGCCGAGGGCAAGCGCGACCTGGCCACGGATGCGCGGTTGGACCGGATCGCGCTGGCCCATGCCTGCGACATGGCCCGCACGGGGCGGGCCGATGTCGCGGGGTCCAACGGATCGAACGTGGTCGATCGGGCGCGGTCCGTCGGCTATCCGACCTGCGGGGTGGTCCAGCTGGTCGGCACCGGCGCCGGCCCCGAGGCGGTGGTCGGTGCCTGGCTGGTGCCGGGGCCGCAGCGCGAACAGGTGCTGGGCCAGCTGAGCTATCAGATCGGCAGCGGCGTGGCGCGCGGTGCCGATGGCCGGTTGTGGCACAGCACCGTGCTGGGGAACAACTGCCGCTGAGCCCTATTTCTCGGGTAGCAGACCCCGCGGCGCGAAGCGCAGCACCAGGAGCAGCACCGCCCCCATCGCGATGAAGCGCATATGGGGCGAGCTGTCCAGCAGATGCGCCTTGATCGGGCCGTCCGCCATCGGGCTGGTCATGGCGGCGATCAGGGCGGGGCCCCAGACCTCGGCCTTGATCCACAGGAACCAGATCGTCACCGATCCCAGCACCGCCCCCCAGTTGTTGCCCGACCCGCCCACGATCACCATGACCCAGATCAGGAAGGTATAGCGCAAGGGGTTGTAGCTGGTCGGCGCCAGCAGCCCGTCCAGCGTCACCATCATCGCCCCCGCGACCCCGATCACGGCGGAACCTAGGATGAAGACCTGCAGGTGGCGGCGGGTGACGTCCTTGCCCATCGCCTCGGCCGCGGTCTCGTTGTCGCGGATGGCGCGCATCATGCGGCCCCAAGGCGATTTCAGCGCCAGTTCGGCCAGCAGGATGATGACCAGCAGGACCACGAGGAACAGCGACATGTAGGACAGCTTGACCCAGATCCCCGAAGCCTCGGCCGCGCCGAAGCCCCACCGGGACGCGGCCTCGACGAAGTCCAGGTTGCGCTGCAGCTCGATCTCGTAGGCGACGGGGCGGGGGATCGAGGTGATGTTCATCACCCCGCGGGCCAGCCATTCCTCGTTACGCAGCACCGCCACGATGATCTCGCCGATGCCCAGGGTGGCGATGGCCAGATAATCGGACCGCAGGCCCAGGGCGACCTTGCCGATGGCCCAGGCCGCCGCGGCGGCAAAGACGCCCCCCACGACCCAGGACAGCAGGACCGGCAGGCCCAGCCCGCCGATATTGCCCTGACGGGCGGGGTTGTTCGCCTCGATCGCGGTGACGGCGGGATCGAACAGCCAGCGATAGGCCAGGAACCCGCCGATCAGCACGGCCAGCGTTAGGATGCCGCTGCGGGTGCGGCCCCAAGCCAGCCGCGCCATGGCCAGCGTGCCCAGGCCCACCAGCAGCGCCAGCGCCAGGCGGGGGATGCCCGCCTCCCACGCACCCTCGACCGGGGGCAGGGATATCAGGACCGGGGCCAGCGCGCCCATGGCCAGAAAGCCCACGACGCCCACGTTGAAGAGGCCCGCATAACCCCATTGCATGTTCACCCCAAGCGCGGTGATGGCCGAGATCAGCCCCATGTTCAAAATCGCCAGCGAGGTGTTCCAGCTGCCCGAGAACATGGAGTTCCTGACCGTGCCCTCCAGCACGAAGAGGACCGCGAGGATCGCGAAGAAGATCGGCGCGCGCCAGCGGCTGTGGGCGGTGGCGGCTTGACGGTTCGTTGCCATGATATCCCCTCCCTCAGACCGACTTGCCGCGGAACAGGCCGGTGGGCCGGAACAGCAGGACGACGATCAGGATTACGAAGCTGACGGCGAATTTGTATTCGGTGCCCAGCAGCTGCATCAGGTTGCCCGGCCCCGGATCATACCACGGCGCGACATAGCCCACGACGCGGACCCAAGGATAGGTGACCGCGACCTCGGAAAAGGCGACCAGAAAGCCGCCCGCGATGGCGCCCATCGGATTGCCCAGGCCCCCCACGATGGCGGCGGCAAAGATCGGCAGCAGGATCTGGAAATAGTTGAAGGGCCGGAACGCCTTGTCCAGGCCATAGAGCGTGCCCGCCATCACCATCAGCCCCGCCGCGATGATCCAGGTCAGCCGCACCACGCGTTCGGGGTCGATCCCCGACAGCAGGGCCAGATCCTCGTTGTCGGAATAGGCGCGCATGGCCTTGCCCGACCGGGTGCGGTTCAGAAACCAGAACAGCGCGATCATGGTGATGAAGGCCAGGATCACGGTCAGGCCCTGCGTGGACCGCAGCGCCAGCCCCTCGGTCAGGCCGGTCATCTCGCGGAAGGTCCGCACGTCGATGATGAAGCGCGCGCCGTCGTCGAAACGCTGTTCGTTCACGCCGATCAACAGGCGGGTCAGCCCGTTCATCACGAACATCACCCCGACCGAGGCCATGACCAGGATGATCGGCGCCGCCTTCTGCCGGCGATAGAAGCGATAGACCAGCCGGTCGGTCGCCAGGACCAGCAGCGCGGTCAGCGCGATGGCCGGGACCAGCGCCAGCAGCGCGGTTGGCAGCGGCTGGATCGAGATGCCGAGCGCCTGCAACCCCCAGGTCAGCAGGATCACGATGGCCGTGCCGAAGGCCATCGTGTCGCCATGCGCAAAGTTCGAAAACCGCAGGATCCCATAGATCAGCGTGACCCCAAGCGCCCCGAGCGCCAGCTGCGCGCCATAGGCGGCGGCGGGAATGAAGACGAAGTTCAGGAAGACCACCAGGCCGTTCAGGATGTCCATGGCTCAGCCCCCCAGGAAGGTGCGGCGCACCTCGTCATTCTGCATCAGTTCCTTGCCCGTGCCGGTATGCGCGTTCGCGCCCTGCACCAGCACATAGGCCTTGTCGGCGATCATCATCGCCTGGCGCGCGTTCTGTTCGACCATCAGGACGGGCAGGCCGCCCCGCGCGATGGCGATGATGCGGTCGAACAGCTCGTCCATGACGATGGGGCTGACGCCCGCGGTGGGTTCGTCCAGCATCAGGACCTTCGGCTGCGTCATCAGCGCGCGGCCGACGGCCACCTGCTGGCGCTGGCCGCCCGACAATTCGCCCGCGGCCTGACGGCGCTTGGCGGCGACGGCGGGGAACAGCTCATAGACCTGCTCCATCGTCGCCTTGAAGTCGTCGCGGCGGATATAGGCGCCCATCTCCAGGTTCTCCTCGACCGTCATGGACGGGAAGATGTTGTTGACCTGCGGCACGAATCCCATGCCCGCCTTGACCCGGTCCTGCGGGTTCAGGGCGGTGATGTCCTGGCCGTTCAGCCGCACGCTGCCCTGACGCAGGTGCAGCATGCCGAAGATCGCCTTCATCGCCGTGGACTTGCCCGCGCCGTTCGGGCCCACGATCACGGCGATCTGGCCCTGTTCGACCGCGATGGTGCAATCATGCAGGATGTCGGGGCCGCTGCCATAGCCGCCCGTCATCGCCTCGCCGATCAGGAAGGGATCGCCCGCGCGACCCTCGCCCACGGGACCGGACCGGCGGGTGCCGTCGATGCTGCCCCGGCCGTTGGTGTTCACCACGGACCAGTCGCGATTGCCGCGATTGCCGAAGACTGCGTCCTGATCGCTCATCCGACCATGTCCTTGTTTTTCAGGCCCGTGCCCAGATAGGCCTCGATCACCGCCTCGTTCTGCATGATGTCCCGGGCGCTGCCTTGGGCCAGGACCTTGCCCTCGGCCATCACGATCACCGGGTCGCAGAGCTTGCCGATGAAGTCCATGTCATGTTCGATCACGCAGAAGGTATAGCCGCGTTCGCGGTTCAGCCGGATGATCGCGTCGGCGATGGTCATCAGCAGGGTGCGGTTCACGCCCGCGCCGACCTCGTCCAGAAAGACGATCTTGGCGTCGACCATCATCGTGCGGCCCAGCTCCAGCAGCTTCTTCTGGCCGCCGGAGAGGTTGCCGGCCTTCTCATGGGTCAGGTGACGGATGGTCAGGAAGTCCAGGACCTCGTCGGCCTTGCGACGCAGCTCGGCCTCCTCGCGCTCGATCCGGCCGCGCTGGAACCAGGTCTTCCAGATCGTCTCGCCCGATTGCGCGCCGGGGACCATCATCAGGTTCTCGCGCACCGTCATCGAGCTGAACTCATGCGCCAGCTGGAAGGTGCGCAGCAGGCCCTTGTGGAACAGTTCATGCGGGGGCAGGCCGGTGATGTCCTCGCCATCCATGAAGACGCGCCCCGATGTGGGGGGCAGCACGCCCGCGATCACGTTGAACAGCGTCGATTTCCCCGCGCCGTTCGGCCCGATCAGCCCGGTGATCGATCCGGTCTCGATCGTCAGGCTGGCGCCGTCGACGGCGCGAAAGCCGCCGAAATGTCTGTGAAGGTCCTCGACCCTGATCATCTTCTACATCCCCGACTTCACATTCTGGGTGAAGTTCCACCGTCAAGCGGTTGTTATCATTCGAATCGGCCCGGCACCACAGGGGCGCCGGGCCTGATGTCACGCGGTCGGATCAGCGATAGCCGACGACCTCGATCTTGCCATCCGTGAACTGGATCTCGCGGAAGGTGCCGGCGGATTCGCCCGGACCGACCAGCTCGACCGCGGTGGCGCCTTGGTAATCGACATCGCCGCCTTCGTTGATGATCTCCAGCGCGCGGGCCAGCTGGCCGGGCAGGATCTCCTCGCCGGGGCCGTTGGCCACGTCCATCACGTGATCCTTGTAGACCGCGGGATCGCTGCTGCCGGCCTTGGCCATCGCCAGCAGCATCAGCGCCGCCGCGTCATAGGCCTCGCCCGAGAAGGCGCCCGAGCCGTCGAAGCCCGCTTCCTCGGCCATGGACAGGAAGGTGTCGCGGCCCTCGCCCTCGCCGGCGGGGTTCTGGCCGAAGCTGCCGTCGATCTCGGTGCCGAAATTCGTCTCCAGTGCGGCGCCGACCATGCCGTCGGGGAAGACGAAGGTCTCGAAAGCGCCGGTGTCCAGCGCGGCGCGTACGACGCCCGACCCGCCTTGGTCGACATAGCCGACCACGACCAGCGCCTCGCCGCCGGCGGCGGCCAGGGCCGCGACCTCGGCGGAATAGTCGGCCTTGCCGTCGTCATGGGCGGCGTTCACCGTCACCGACCCGCCGCGTTCGCCGAAGGATGCCGCGAAGGCATCGGCCAGGCCCTTGCCATAGTCGTTATTGGTATAGGTTACGGCGACCGAATTGATGCCGCGTTCCTGCACGATCTCGGCCATGACCTCGCCCTGGCGGGCATCCGAGGGCGCGGTGCGGAAGAACAGACCGTCATCCTCGATATCGGTCAGCGCGGGCGAGGTCGCCGAGGGCGAGATCATGACGATGCCGTTGGCCTTGGCCACGTTCTCCAGCGAGGCGATGGTTTCGCCCGAACACATGCCGCCGATGATGCCGCGCACGTTTTCCGACGCGATCAGGCGTTCCACCGTCGCGGTCGCCGCGGCGGCGTCGATGCAGGTGCTGTCGCCGGTCACCGCGGTCACGGTCGAGCCGTCCAGCAGCAGGCCGGATTCGCTGATTTCGCGCATCGCCATCTCGGCACCCTGCTGCATCGCGGGGGCCATGGATTCCAGCGGCCCCGTGAAGCCGAGCGAGATGCCCAGCTTGATGTCTTCGGCGCCCGCGGCACCGGCCATCAGCGCGCCGGCGGCGGTCGCGAGAAGAAGGTTTTTCATGCTTGTCTCCCAGTTGGAACATTGTCCTGCGCGTCAGGTTAGAAGCGCCCTTTCCAAAAAGAAAGGGCGTTATCGCGCGCTTTTGCATGGCTTTTCGGCAGTTTGACGGTTGACCCAGGGTCAGCCCGTCAGGCCTGCAGGATCGGGCGATAGATCTCGGCCAGACGGGCGATGGCGTCCTTGGGCGACATCTCCTCGGACTGGCCGCTGCGACGGTTCGTCAGCTCGATCTTGTTGCTGGCCAAGCCGCGCGGGCCGACGGTGATCCGCCACGGCAGGCCGATCAGGTCCATGCCCGCGAATTTCGCCCCCGCCCGTTCGTCCCGGTCGTCATAGAGCGGGTCCAGCCCCTGGGCCTGCAGCTCGGCATAGATCGCCTCGCAGGCGGCGTCGGTGGAGTTGTCGCCCTGTTTCAGGTTGACGATGCCGACATGGAAGGGGGTCACGCCCTCGGGCCAGATGATGCCGCGCTCGTCGTGATTGGCCTCGATGATCGCGCCCAAGAGGCGGCTGACGCCGATGCCGTGGCTGCCCATATGGACGGGCACGCGCTGCCCGTCCGGGCCCACGACCGTGGCGCCCATCGGTTCGGAATATTTTGTGCCGAAATAGAAGATCTGGCCGACCTCGATGCCCCGCGCGCTGCGCCGGCGCTCCTCGGGGACCTGGGCATAGATCGCCTCGTCATGGGTCTCGTCGGTGCGGGCGTAACGGCTGGTGAATTCCTCCAGCACAGCCTGGCATTCGTCCACATTGTCGTAATCGATCGCGCGGTCGCCGAAGGTCAGGTCGGTGATCTGGCTGTCATAGAAGACCTCGGATTCGCCCGTCTCGGCCAGGACCAGGAATTCATGGGTATAGTCCCCGCCGATCGGCCCGCCATCGGCGCGCATCGGGATGGCCTGCAGGCCCATGCGTTCATAGCTGCGCAGATAGCTGACCAGATGCCGGTTATAGGCGTGCAGCGCGGCCTCCTTGGTCAGGTCGAAATTATAGCCGTCCTTCATCAGGAATTCGCGGCCCCGCATCACGCCGAAGCGGGGGCGGATCTCGTCCCGGAACTTCCACTGGATGTGATAGAGCGTCAGCGGCAGGTCCTTGTAGCTGTTCACATGGGACCGGAAGATGTCGGTGATCATCTCCTCGTTCGTGGGACCATAGAGAAGGTCGCGCTTGTGGCGGTCCTTCACGCGCAGCATCTCTTCGCCGTAATCGTCGTAGCGGCCGGATTCGCGCCACAGATCGGCCGGTTGCAGCGTGGGCATCAGCATCGGGATATGGCCGGCGCGGGCCTGTTCCTCATGCACGATCTGTTCGATGCGGCGCAGCACCTTGAAGCCCAGGGGCAGCCAGGAATAGATGCCCGCCGTCTGCTGCTTGATCATGCCCGCGCGCAGCATCAGGCGGTGGCTGACGATCTGCGCCTCCTTGGGGTCTTCCTTCAGAACGGGCAGGAAATAGCGCGACAGACGCATGGCACGGGTCCTTCGAAACGGTTCGGGGCAGCGTTACCGGATCGGCCGGGCCTTGCCAAGCATCGCGCTTGCAAGCAGACGCATGGGGCGGCACATTCGGCCGAGCGTCACGAAGGTCAGGAACAGATGCGCATCCCCGTTCGCAAGCAGGTCATGTGGTGGGGCGTCGCCGCGGCGTCATTGGCGGTGACTCTGTGGCTGTTGGGGCAGGCGGTGCTGCCCTTCATCCTGGGGGCGGGGGTCGCCTATCTGCTGGACCCGGTGGCCGACCGGCTGGAACGGGCGGGCCTGTCGCGCACCCTGGCGGTGGTGGTCATCACCTTCGCGGTGGTCATCGCCTTCGTCGTGGTGGTGCTGCTGCTGGTGCCGGTGCTGATCCGCCAGGCCTGGGCGCTGATCGAGATCGGGCCGGTGATGATCGAACAGGGCCGGGTCTTCGTCACCTCGCGCTTTCCCGATCTGCTACCGGATGCGGCGGGGCTGGAACAGACGCTGCGCGACATCCAGACCACGGTGGGCGACCAGGCGGGCCGCATCACCGGCACCATCCTGGGATCGGTGCGCGGGCTGATCGGGACGGTCGCGCTGCTGGTCATCGTGCCGGTCGTGGCCTTCTATCTGCTGCTGGACTGGGATCACATGGTCGAGGCGATCGACCGCCACCTGCCGCGCGAACACGCCCCCACCATCCGCCTGCTGGCGCGCGAGATCGACGAGGCGCTGTCGGGCTTTCTGCGCGGGCAGGCCGTGGTCATCGCGATCCTGGGGACGTGGTATGCGATCATGCTGATGCTGGTGGGGCTGCCTTTCGGGTTCTTCATCGGGATCATGGCGGCGGTTCTGTCCTTCATCCCCTATGTGGGGGTGCTGATCGGGGGGGCGACGGCCATCGGTGTGGCGCTGTTCAGCTTCTGGGGCGATCCCTTGTGGATCAGCGCGGTCGTGGCGATCTTTGCCTTGGGCCAGATCGTCGAGGGCAATTACCTGCAGCCCAAGATCGTCGGCGGCCATGTGGGCCTGCACCCGGTCTGGCTGCTGCTGGCGCTGTCGGTCTTCGGGGCGCTGTTCGGTTTCGTGGGGCTGGTCATGGCGGTGCCGATGGCCGCGGCCTTGGGGGTTCTGGCGCGGTTCCTGATCGCGCGCTATCGCGACAGCTCGTTCTATACCGGCCAGGCCATGCCCGAGGAGCCCGCCCAGCCCATCATGGTCGAGGTCGTGCCCACCGGCACCGTGGCCGACCGCCAGCGCGCCGCCCGCATGGCCGCCGACCGCGCCCGCAGCCAGCAGCACCTGGCCGAGATGCAGGAAGACATGTCGCGCCGCGACGATCAGGGCTGATCCGTGACGGACCGGCCCCCATCATCGCGCCAGCTGACGCTGGACCTGACCACGCCCCCCGCCCATGCGCGGTCCGATTTCCTGCCGGCCGAGGCCAACCGCGCCGCGCTGCAGGCGCTGGACCGGCCGCAGGACTGGCCCTCGGGGCGGATGCTGCTGATCGGTCCCGAAGGGGCGGGCAAGACCCATCTGGCGGCCTTCTGGGCGGCCGAGAACGGCGCGCGGCGCATCAGCGCGTCGGCCCTGCGCCCCGACGCGGCCGACATGCTGGCCACCGAGGGCGGCGCCGTGGTGGTCGAGGATGCCGATCACGCGGGTTTCGCCGCGGGCGCCGAACAGGCGCTGTTCCATCTGTGGAACTTGTCGGGGCCGCGCGACTGCCTGCTGCTGCTGACGGCGCGCAGGCCGCCGCGGGACTGGGGGCTGGTGCTGCCGGATCTCAGGTCGCGGATGGATGCGATGCCGCAGGTCCATCTGGGCCCGCCCGACGAATCCCTGCTGGCGGCTGTGCTGGTCAAGCTGTTCGCCGACCGCCAGCTGGCCGTGCCTGCCGGGCTGATCGACTGGCTGGCGCTGCACATGGACCGCGACCTGGGCTTGGCGCGGCGCTTGGTGGCGGCGATGGACGACGCGGCCATGTCGCAGAAGGGCCCCGTCACCCGGCGCATCGCGGCCGAGCTGCTGGACAAGCTGTCCGAGGCTGACGCATGATCCCCGACCCCAGCCCCCATATGCCCCATCCGCAAGAGCCCATGACCCAAGCCGATTTCCTGCGCACGCCCTTTCCCGAACCCAGGGACCTGCCCGGAGGCACGCCCGAAGGCCCCGCCCGCTTCTTCAACCGCGAGCTGTCCTGGCTGTCCTTCAACTGGCGCGTCCTGGACGAGGCGCGCAACCCGCGCGTGCCGCTCTTGGAACGGCTGCGCTTTGTTTCGATCAGCGCGACGAACCTGGACGAATTCTACACCGTCCGCGTCGCGGGCCTGCGCGAGCTGGTGCGCGAGGGCAACGCCACCCCGTCCGATGACGGGCTGACCCCGGCCGAGCAGCTGTCGCTGATCAACGCCGATGCGCGCCGCCTGATGGGCGCCCAGCAGCAGGTCTGGAACAGCCTGCGCCGCGACATGGAACGCGAGGGCATCGTGATCCTGTCCCGCCAGCGCCTGACCGGGGCCGAGGAACAGTTCCTGCACGACTATTTCGAGAACCGGGTCTTTCCGGTCCTGTCGCCGCTGGCCATCGACCCGGCGCATCCCTTTCCCTTCATCCCCAATGCGGGCTTCTCGCTGGCGCTGGAGCTGGCGCGCGAGACGGATGGCCGCCAGATGCAGGCCCTGCTGCCCATCCCCGCCCAGCTGCCGCGCTTCGTGGGCCTGCCGGGGGGCGAGCGGTTCCTGAAGCTGGAGGACCTGCTGCTGATGCATCTCTCCAGCCTGTTTCCGGGCTATCGCGATGCGGGCCATTGCAGCTTTCGCGTGCTGCGCGACAGCGATCTGGAGGTCGAGGAGGAGGCCGAGGACCTGGTCCGCGAATTCGAGACCGCGCTGAAGCGCCGCCGCCGCGGCAGCGTCATCCGGCTGAAGATCACCGCCGGTGCCCCGGACCGCATCCGCCGCCTGATCATGGAGGAGCTGGAGGTCAGCCCCGACGAGGTGATCGAGGTCGGCGGCCTTCTGGGCATGGCCGATCTGCGCGAACTGGTGCTGGACAGCCGCCGCGACCTGATGTGGCCGTCCTTCACGCCGCGCGTGCCCGAACGGGTCCAGGACCATGACGGCGACATGTTCGCGGCCATCCGGCAAAAGGACATGCTGCTGCACCACCCCTACGAGACCTTCGACATGGTGGTGCGCTTTCTGGCCCAGGCCGCGCGCGATCCCGACGTGCTGGCGATCAAGCAGACGCTTTATCGCACCTCGCGCGACAGCCCGATCGTCGATGCGCTCTGCGAGGCGGCCGAGGCGGGGAAATCCGTGACCGCGCTGGTGGAGCTGAAGGCGCGCTTCGACGAGGCCGCGAATATCCGCCAGTCGCGCCGGCTGGAACGGTCGGGGGCGCATGTCGTCTATGGCTTCGTCAACTACAAGACCCATGCCAAGATCAGCACCGTCGTGCGGCGCGAGGGCGAGGGGCTGGTGACCTATACCCATTACGGCACCGGCAACTATCACCCGATCACGGCGCGGATCTATACGGACATGTCGCTGTTCACCTGCGACCCGGCGCTTGGGCGGGATGCGACCAAGGTCTTCAACTATCTGTCCGGCTATGTCCAGCCGGCGGGGCTGGAGAACCTGTCGATCTCGCCCAATCAGATGAAGGACCGGCTGATCGACCTGATCGGGCGCGAGGCGGAATATGCCCGCCAAGGCCGCCCCGCCGCCATCTGGGCCAAGATGAACGCGCTGATCGAACGCGACGTGATCGAGGCGCTCTATGCCGCCAGCGCGGCGGGGGTCCGGATCAGCCTGGTCGTGCGCGGCATCTGCGGCATCCGCCCCGGCATCCGCGGGCTGTCGGACAACATCCGGGTGAAATCCATCGTCGGGCGCTATCTGGAACACAGCCGCATCGTCTGCTTCGGGTCGGGCCACGGCCTGCCATCGGCCAAGGCGCGGGTCTTCATCAGCTCGGCCGACTGGATGGACCGCAACCTGAACCGCCGGGTGGAAACCCTGGTCGAATGCGTCAACGACACCGTCAAGGCGCAGATCGTCAACCAGGTCATGGCCGCCAACATGGCCGACGAGGCGCAGAGCTGGCTGTTGCAGCCGGATGGCCGTTTCCTGCGTTACCTTCCCGAAGGCCGGGACGACCTGTTCAATTGTCATCGCTTTTTTATGGAAAACCCGTCTCTTTCCGGTCGCGGCACGGCCGGGGCGCGCGACGTTCCGGCACTGACGCATTCGACCGATTGACCCGGGGCCGGACCGGCCTGCATATCGACCCGAAGACAACGGACAGGACCTGACATGAACGGTGTGCGTATCACCAGCGGCAAGACCATCGAGCCGTTCGGGCCCAAATTCCGCAAGCTGCCCAAGCGGGCGCTGAAACGGATCGGCGTCGTCGATGTCGGATCGAACTCGATCCGGCTGGTGGTGTTCGACGGGGCGGCGCGGTCGCCCGCCTATTTCTACAATGAAAAGGTGATGGCGGGGCTGGGCCAGGACATGGCCCGCACCGGCCGCCTGAACCCCAAGGGCATCGAGCGCGGCTTTTCCGCGCTGCAGCGTTTCGCGCTGCTGGCGAAATCCATGGATATCGAGCCCCTGACCTGCGTGGCCACCGCCGCCGTGCGCGAGGCCGAGGACGGCCCCGACTTCCAGCGCCGCGTCGAACGCGAGACGGGCCTCAAGCTGTATGTCATCGATGGCGAGGAGGAGGCCCGCCTGTCGGCCCAAGGTGTGCTGCTGGGCTGGCCCGATGCGCGCGGGCTGGTCTGCGACATCGGCGGCAACTCGATGGAGCTGGCCGAGGTCGGCGGCGGCAAGGTCGGACGGCGCGTGACGTCCCAGCTGGGGCCGTTCCGGCTGCAGCAGGTGCCGCAGGCGCGGCTGCGCGATCATGTGGATGCGATCCTGAACGATCTGGCCGGGGCGATGGGCCGCGATCACGACCGCATCTATCTGGTGGGCGGGTCATGGCGGGCCATCGCGCGGCTGGACATGGAACGCAGCGGCTATCCCATGACGGTGCTGCACGAATACCGCATGAGCCCGGATTCCCTGCGTCAGACCATCGACTGGATCGCGGGCCAGGACCTGGCCACCCTGCGCGCCCGGGTGGGCATATCCGGATCGCGGATCGAGCTGGTGCCCTTGGCCGCCCAGGTCCTGTCGCGGCTGATCAAGGTCTTCGATCCGGCCGAGCTGGCCGTCAGCAGCTATGGCATCCGCGAGGGGCTGCTCTATGAGCATATGTCCGACACGCTGCGCCGGCGCGATCCGCTGATCGAGGCCGCGCGCTTCACCGAACGCCAACTGGCGCGGATGCCGGGCTTCGGCAAGAAGCTCTATCACTTCCTGCTGCCGCTGTTTCCCGACCTTCCGCCCGAACGCGACCGGCTGATGCGGGCGGCCTGCCTGCTGCATGACACTGCTTGGCGCGCCCATCCTGACTATCGTGCCGAGGCCTGTTTCGACAACGTGACCCGCGCGAACATGGCCGCGCTCAGCCATCCCGAGCGAATCTATCTGGGGCTGGCGCTGCTGCACCGCTACAAGAACAACCGTGCGCAGTCGCAGATGGCGCCGCTGTTCGCGCTGCTGTCCCCCGACCAGATCCGCGATGCCGAGGTGCTGGGCAAGGCGATGCGCTTCGGCGCCATGTTCGCCATCGACGACCCCTCGGACGCGGCCGCGCTGCGCCTGTCGGGGGGGCGGCTGGAACTGCGCCTGACGGCCACGGGCCGCAGCCTGATGGGCGAGGTCGCCCAGTCCCGGTTCCAGTCCCTGTGCAAATCCATGGAGGTCGAGGGCACGGTCGTCTGACCCCGCCCCGCCCGCGACATGAAAAAAGGCACCCCGAGGGGTGCCTTTTTCCGCGTTTCCGCAAGGGGGGATGATTACATCATCCCGCCCATGCCGCCCATGTCGGGCATGCCGCCGCCGGCAGCCGCGCCCTTGGGCTCGGGCTTCTCGGCGATCATGGCTTCGGTCGTGATCAGCAGACCTGCCACCGAGGAGGCGTCCTCCAGCGCGGTGCGGACGACCTTTGCGGGGTCGATCACGCCGAACTTGAACATGTCGCCATATTCCTCGGTCTGGGCGTTGAAGCCGAAGGCCTTGTCGGTCGATTCGCGCACCTTGCCGGCCACCACGGCGCCGTCGACGCCCGCGTTCTCGGCGATCTGGCGCATCGGAGCCTCCAGCGCGCGGCGCACGATGGCGATGCCGGCGTTCTGGTCGCTGTTCTCGCCTTCCAGGCCTTCCAGCGCCTTGCCGCCCTGGACCAGGGCCACGCCGCCACCGACGACCACGCCTTCCTGGACGGCCGCACGGGTCGCGTTCAGGGCGTCATCGACGCGGTCCTTGCGCTCCTTGACCTCGATTTCCGACATGCCGCCGACGCGGATCACGGCAACACCGCCGGCGAGCTTCGCCACGCGTTCCTGCAGCTTTTCCTTGTCGTAGTCCGAGGTGGTCTCCTCGATCTGCTGACGGATCTGGGCGACGCGGGCCTCGATCTCGGGCTTGTCACCGGCGCCGTCGACGATGGTGGTGTTGTCCTTGTTGATCGTGACCTTCTTGGCGCGGCCCAGCATGTCGATGCCGACATTCTCCAGCTTCATGCCCAGGTCTTCGCTGATCACCTGACCGCCGGTCAGGATGGCGATGTCCTGCAGCATGGCCTTGCGGCGATCGCCGAAGCCCGGTGCCTTGACGGCCGCGATCTTCAGACCGCCGCGCAGCTTGTTGACGACCAGCGTGGCCAGGGCCTCGCCTTCGACATCCTCGGCCACGATGACCAGGGGCTTGCCCGACTGGATCACGGCTTCCAGCAGCGGCACCATCGGCTGCAGCGAGGACAGCTTCTTCTCGTGCAGCAGGATGTAGGCGTCTTCCAGATCCGCGATCATCTTGTCGGGATTGGTGACGAAATAGGGCGACAGGTAGCCGCGGTCGAACTGCATGCCTTCGACGACTTCGACCTCGGTCTCCATCCCCTTGTTCTCTTCGACGGTGATGACACCCTCGTTGCCGACCTTCTGCATCGCGTCGGCGATCTGACGGCCGATCGAGGCTTCGCCATTGGCCGAGATGGTGCCGACCTGGGCGACTTCGTCGCTGTCATTCACCGGGCGCGAGGCGGCCTTGATGGCCTCGACGACCTTGGCGGTCGCTTGGTCGATGCCGCGCTTCAGATCCATCGGGTTCATGCCGGCGGCGACCGCCTTCATGCCCTCTTTCACGATGGCCTGGGCCAGGACGGTGGCGGTGGTGGTGCCGTCGCCGGCCTCATCGTTGGTGCGCGAAGCGACTTCGCGGACCATCTGGGCGCCCATGTTCTCGAACTTGTCGGACAGCTCGATTTCCTTGGCGACCGAGACGCCGTCCTTCGTGATGCGCGGCGCGCCGAAGGACTTGTCGATCACCACGTTGCGGCCTTTCGGGCCGAGCGTCACCTTGACCGCATCGGCCAGGATGTTCACGCCTTTCAGCATCCGGTCGCGGGCGTCGGTGCTGAACTTGACTTCTTTCGCAGCCATTTGATTCTCCTGAAATTATCGTAGAAGGAAGGGGCGGACGATCAGGCCAGAATGCCCAGGATGTCGCTTTCCTTCATGATCAGCAGCTCTTCGCCGTCGACGGTCACCTCGGTGCCGGACCACTTGCCGAACAGGACGCGATCGCCGGTCTTGACCGACGGTGCGATCAGCTCGCCCGAATCCTTGCGCGCGCCTTCGCCGACCGCGATGATTTCGCCCTCGGCGGGCTTTTCCTTGGCGTTGTCCGGGATGATCAGACCACCCTTGGTCTTTTCTTCCGACTGGACGCGGCGGACCAGGACGCGGTCATGCAGCGGTTTGAATGCCATAGTCGAACACTCCGATGTTTCAGGTTGCAGTGTTGCGGTTGTTGGCACTCACCTGATGCGAGTGCCAATGACGGTGATCTAGGCAAAGCTGGCGGGCTTGTCAACGGGGTCGGGGTGGCATCGGGGCAGGGGACGTGACATGGTGCAGACCCGTATTCCGCAACCGCCCGGACCTGCCATGACCGTCATCCGCACCGCCCTTGCCGCCGCCTTTCTGGGCCTGACCGCGCAGGGCGCCCAGGCCGTCTGCACCGGCCAGAACCTGTTCGAGACGATGCCCCCCGAACGCCGCGCCGCGATCGAGGAGGCCAGCCGCGACATCCCCTTCCGCCGCGGCATCCTCTATCAGGCGCAGCGCGACGATGCGCGGATCACGCTGGTCGGCACCTATCATTTCGCCGATCCCCGCCATCAGCCGATGGTCGATCGTCTGGCCCCGGTCATCGCCGATGCCGCCGCGCTGATGGTCGAGGCCGGCCCCGAGGAACACGCCCGTCTGACCGAGGCGCTGACCGCCGACCCCACCCTGATGGTCGCCCCCGACGGCCCGACCCTGCGCGAGCGTCTGTCGGACGACGATTGGCAGGCCCTGTCCGACGCCATGACCGATCGCGGCACGCCCCCTGTCGTCGCGGCGCGGATGCGGCCGTGGTATGTCGCGCTGATGCTGGGCATATCGCCCTGCATGGTCCGCGCCATGGCCGAGACGGGCGAGGCGGGCGGCCTCGACCATCTGCTGATGGACCGGGCCGAGGCGACCGGCACCCCCATCCGCGCGCTGGAGCCGTGGGATACGATGTTCCAGCTTTTCGCCGGGCTGACCCCGGAGGAGGAGCTGGACATGATCCGCTCCAGCCTGCCCGCGGCGGCCTATGCCGATGATTACGCGGTCACCCTGACCGACGCCTATTTCGAGGGCGATGTCTGGACGATCTGGGAATTCGGGCGCCAGGATGCCTATGCCAATTCCGGCATGGAGCGCGCCGAGGTCGACCGCCAGATGGCGCTGGCCCAGACCCGTCTGATGGACGACCGCAACCGCGCCTGGATCGACCCCCTGATCGAGGCGGCCGAGGATGCGGGCGATCAAGGCGTCGTCGCGGCCTTCGGCGCGCTGCACCTGCCGGGCGAGGCCGGCGTGCTGGCGCTGCTGCAGGATCGGGGCTTCGCGATCACCCCCTTGGAGGACTGACCGGGCCTATTGCCCATTCAGCACCCCCAGGGCATGGGCGCGGCCCTGCTTCTGATAGGTGATGCGGCTGTCGCCGATGGCGGTGATCGTGCCGCCATTGATCCGGTCGCCGATGCGCAGCGTCAGGACCCGGCCGTTCGACAGGCGTACCAGCGCGCGGCTGGCCTGGCCCGCGCCGACCGTGCCGATGATCTGGGTGCTGTTCAGGCGGATGCCGTCCTTGACCGTGGCGCTGGCCGCGGCATTGCCCACCGCATTGCGCGGAACGGCGGCGACCACATCGGGCTCGTTGTCGATTTCCGGCGGGCGGTATTGCTGATTGCGGGCGGCGGCGGCGCGGGCCTCGGCCTCGGCCTGGGCGCGGGCGCGGGCTTCGGCCTGGGCGCGGGCCTGGGCCTCGGCGCGGGCGTCCGCTGCGGCTTGGGACCGGGCGCGGGCCTCGGCCTGGGCCTGCAATTCGTCGTCCAGACGGCGCTGTTCGGCCATGGCGGCCTCGGCCGCCTGCGCCTCGGCGGCGGCGCGCAGATCGGGCGAGCTGGGCGCCAAGGCCGCGGCCGCAGGCGCTGCGCTGGCCATCATCGCATTGGCCACGGGCGCGGCGATGGCCGCCGGCGCGGCAGCAGCCGCCGCGGACCGCCGCGGCGGAATGGCCGATGAGGTCAGCGCCGTAAGCGGCACGGCACCGGGCGTCGCCGGGCTGCGTTCGATGGCCGATGCGATGGCGGCCTCGACAGCCGCACCGGTCGGCGCAGTGCCACGGGCGGGCTTGCTGGCCGGGCGGGCAGAACGCTGCAGCCGGTCGCCCGAGGCCACGGCGGCGGGCGGTGCCGCAGCCGGGGCCGGGTTCACGACGGCGGCGGCGGTGCTAGCCCGCGCGGCGGGGCGGGCGGCATCCTGCGCCGCCTGTTGCGAGGGCGCGCGCACCGCGACCGGGCGGCGCGCGGGACGTGCATCGGCCAGTTGGAACACCAGCCCCGCCTCGGCATCCGTCAGGCCGCCATTCCCCGCCTGCGCGGTGCGCAGATCGCGCAGCTGGCGGCTGATCAAGGCGCGCTCGGCCTGGGTCAGCAGGCGGGGCAGATCCTCGGCGCGGCTGCCTTCCTCCTCCAGCAAGGACAGGGTCTGGGGCCGCGCGGGCGGGCGCGCGCCGTTGACGCCCGGTGCCGCCGGCGCCGGAGCGGCCGTCGTGGGCTGGGGCGCCGGTGCCGGTGCGGGTTGGGGCGCCGATGTCGCCTCGCCGCGATTCGGGCTGGGCGGACGCGCACCGGCGGTCGTGGGCGCGGGTGCCGGTGTGGCTGCGGGGCTGGGCGCGGGTGCAGGGGCCGCGGTGGCAGCGGGCGCTGCGGTGGATGCCGGTGCCGCCGCCGGTCGTGCGGGCCGCGCGGGCGGGCGCGCAGCCGTCGCTGCGGGGGCCGCCGCGGGCGCCGTCGGGCTGGCCGCCGCCGGGGTCGAGCTTGGGATGGTCGGCCGCGCATCCGGCGCCGCCGGGGCCGAGGCCGGGGCGGGCGTCGCCCGAGGCGGGCGGGCCGAGCTGATCAGCCGCCCGGCCTGGGTGGCCGCCTGGCTCTGGGCGGGCGTGGTCGCGGGTGCTGCGGCCTCGGCGCGCGGCTCGGCCGCCGGGCGCGGAGCGGTGGATTCACGGACCGGGGCGGGGCTGGGGGCGGGGGTCGTCTCGGCCGCGGTCTCACGGGCCTCGGCGGCCGCGGCGGGTGCTTCGGCCTCGGTCAGCGGTGCCGGGCTGGGGGCGGCGTGGTCTCGGCTGCGGTCGCGCGGGCCTCGGGGGCGGGCAGGGGCGCCTCGGCTTCGGTGACCGGGGCTGCGGTGGCTTCGGCGACGGGGGCCTGGGCCTGTGTCACCGCCGGGGGGCGGTCTCTGCGGCCTCGGGCGTCTCTGTTGCGGGCAGGAGGGCGGTGGCGGGTTGGGTCTCCGGGGCCTCGGTCGCCTGGACCGGGGTCTGGGCTTGGGCCAGAGCCTCGGCCAGGGCGAGGTCCAGCGCGTCGGGCTGATCCGGCGCGGTCGCGGTCTCGACCGGGGGCGTCGGGGCGGGTGCGGCCTCGGGTTCAGCGGTGACAGGCTCGGCGGTGGCGGGCTCGGCCTGGGGCGCGGGCAGCGTGGCCACCTGGTCCTGCGGCGTGGGCCGGCCCAGCCACAGAAGCGCCAGGACCAGGATCAGCGCCAGCCCGCCGACCATCACCGGCAGGCGCGCGGGATCCAGGCGGCGCAGGCGCTCGGCCATGGTGGGTGCGGCGGCTGCGGGGCGCCCGCCCTCGGCCCGCTGCGCGCGGGCGGCGGCGGCGCGGTTGTGGATCGCCTCGGCCCGGGGCGACAGGCGCTTGGCCGCGACGGGCCCGCCATGGCGGATCACCGCGGCCTTGTCCTGGGCGGCATCGGGGGCGGCATCGGCTGCGGCCACCGGCGCGGCCGGGGCCGTCACCACATGGGGCGTAATGCGCGACACGATCACCGCCGCCGCGGCCGGTGCGGTCACCGGGTCGATCACCGGCGCCGTCACCCGCGCCTGGCTGAGATCGGGCCCCGAGAACGGGCGCCGGTTGAACTGGTCCTGCGCCAGCCGCGAGGGGCCGAAATCCGGCTGGCCCTGGAACCGGTCATCGCCCGGACGCGCCTGATAGCCCGAGGGGCGGAACCCTTGGGCGCGGGCGAATTCCTCGGCCTCGTCCAGCGTGCGGCGGGCGACGGCGGCCACGCGCAGCGTCTCGATGTCGCCATTGACGGCGGGGCACCAGTCGAAGACCAGATCATCGGCGGAATAGGGGGTCGAGGCCTCCAGCGCGCGGGCGATCGTCCCGGCCGTGTCCGACCCGTAGGGCACCGTCAGCACCGTATAGAGGATCTGGTCGTCGGGAATGACCAGCACGGTGTCCAGCTCGCCCGCCTGGCCGCCCGCCTCCTCGCGCAGGGCGTTGAGGACGGATGCCATGTCCCCGCCCGAAAAGCGCACCTGCCCGAGCGGGCGCCAGTCCGAACCCGTTCGGCATTCCAGCCTGACGGCCTCCTGCGTGAAGCTCATGGCGAATTCTGGAGGCGCGGCGTGCTGGTTCATGGCTGTGTCTTCACTGCTCGGGGTGCGTCGCGTGGTCGATGCCCGTGACGTCATTGTTCATCCCAATCACTACCGCAAATTGTGTCGCGTTGAAAGAAGAACTGCCAGATCTGTGATCGGTTTTCGCGCTTTGGGGGCTAGGAAGCCCGCCCCGCCCAAGGCATCAACACAGTCACCGAGCGCATGATCAGAAAGGATCCCTGATGCGAGCGAATTTCACCCCCCGTCTTGCCCGTCCCCTGGCGCTGTCCGTGGCGCTGGCCGCCTTGGGCGCCGCGCCCGCCCTGGCCGCGCCGATGGGCTGCGGCCATGCCGGGCCGTCGCGCCTGACCGTGACCGGCGAGGGCCAGGCGCGGATCGCGCCCGACATGGCCAGCATCCAGCTGGGCGTGTCCACCCAGGCCGAGACCGCCGCCGAGGCGATGGCGCAGAACAGCGAACAGCAGCGCGCCGTGATCGACGCCCTGACCGGCGCGGGCATCGCCGAGGACGACATCCAGACCTCCGGCCTGAACCTGAACCCGCTGATGCAATATGGCGACGGCCAGGCGCCGACGGTGACCGGCTATCAGGCGGTGAACACCGTCCAGGTCCGGGTCAGCGAACTGGAACGCTTGGGCGAGGTGCTGGACGCCATCGTCGGGGCCGGCGCGAACGAGATCAGCGGCATCAGCTTCACCCGCGAGGACGGTGCGGATGCCCAGGATGAGGCGCGCCGCGACGCGGTGGCGGATGCCCGACGCAAGGCCGAGCTGCTGGCCGAGGCGGCGGGCGTGGACCTGGGCCCAATCCTGACGCTGCGCGACGTGCAGACCGGTGGCGGCGGCCCCCGCCCGATGATGCGCATGGAGGCCGCGATGGCCGACAGCGTCCCCGTCCAGCCCGGCCAGGTCGAGATGGCCGCCCAGGTCGAGATCGACTTTGCCCTGACCGGCGACGGCGCCTGCGCCCCGATGGGCCCGCGCGGTCCGCGCAACGGCCCGGGCCAGGATGACGGCGCCGACCGACCCGAGCCGGTCGTGCCGCCGATGCATGGCGACGGCGCGCCCGCCCCGGACGAACCCATTGTGCCGGGCATCGTCGAGCCGCTGCCCGACGCGCCCCTGATGGATGCACCCGAAGCCGAGGACGCCGAGGCGCCGGCCAACTGATCCCGCTGCGGGCCGGGGCGACCCGGTCCGCACCGCTCAGGCGGTGGCCTTGGCCAGCGCCTGATCCAGATCGGCGATCAGGTCATCGGCATCCTCGATCCCCACGGACAGGCGCACGATCTCGGGTGCGGCACCGGCGGCGCGCTGCTGCTCCTCGGTCAGTTGGCGATGGGTGGTCGATGCCGAATGGATGACCAGCGACCGCGCATCGCCCAGGTTGGCCACATGGCTGAACAGCGCCAGCCCGTCGACCAGCCGCACCGCCGCCTCATACCCGCCCTTGATCGCAAAGGTGAACAGCGCCCCCGCCCCCTTGGGATAAAGCCGCCGCGCCACCGCGTTCCAGGGCGAGCTGTCCAGCCCCGCATAGGTCACGCGCTCGACCCGCGGATCGGCCTCCAGCCAGGCGGCGATCTTCTGCGCGTTCTCGACATGGCGGGCCATGCGCAGGGGCAGGGTCTCGATCCCCATCAGCGTGTAATGCGCGCCCTGCGGGTTCATCGTCATGCCCAGATCGCGCAAGCCCACGGCGATCCCGTGAAAGGTGAAGGCCATCGCGCCGAAGGTCTGGTGAAAGACCATGCCGTGATAGGCGGGCTCGGGCGCCGACAGGCTGGGAAACTTGTCGCTGGCCGACCAGTCGAAGGTGCCACTGTCCACCACGACCCCGCCGGTGACGGTGCCGTTGCCCGTCATGTATTTCGTCAGGCTGTGCACGACCAGCGTGGCGCCCATCTCGATCGGGCGGCACAGATAGGGCGTGGCCAGCGTGTTGTCGACGATCAGCGGCACCCCCGCCGCATCCGCGATGGCCGCCACCGCCGGAATGTCGGTCACCGACCCGCCAGGATTGCTGATCGATTCGCAGAACACCGCCCGCGTGTCGTCATCGATTGCCGCCCGCAGCGCCTCCGGATCGTCGAAATCGACGAATTTGGCGGACCAGCCGAACCGCCGGATCGTATGGCTGAACTGCGTGACCGTCCCGCCGTAAAGCCGCGTCGAGGCGACGATGTTGCGCCCCGGCGCCATCAGGGGAAACAGCGCCATGATCTGCGCCGCATGGCCCGACGAACAGCAGACCGCGCCCGCGCCCCCCTCCAGCGCGGCGATGCGCGCCTGCAGCGCCGCCACGGTGGGGTTGGTCAGGCGCGAATAGATATAGCCCACCTCCTGCAGATTGAACAAACGCGCCGCCTGATCCGCATCGCGGAACGCATAGGCCGTCGTCTGATAGATCGGCACCTGCCGCGCGCCGGTCGCGGGATCGGCCTCAGCCCCCGCATGAATGGCCATCGTGTCGAAACCCTGTCCGTCGCCCATCGCGTCCTCCCTGCCGTAATCCGCGCTCAGCCTATCCGCCGATCGCCTCGCGAGGCAACGGCCCGATTTCTCCGTTGCGAAATACCCCGGGGGGAGTCCGCAGGACGGGGGGCAGCGCCCCCCTACCGCCCCTGCCGCCGCGCCATGAAGGCCAGCTTCTCGAACAACGCCACATCCTGCTCGTTCTTCAGCAGCGCCCCATGCAGCCGCGGCAGCATCGTGACCGGATCCCGCGCCAGATCCTCGGGCGCCAGATCCTCGGCCAGGATCAGCTTCAGCCAATCCAGGAACTCGCTGGTCGAGGGCTTCTTCTTCAGCCCCGGCACCTCGCGCAGCTCCATGAACTGCGCCAGCGCCGTCTCCAGCAGGCGCGGCTTCAGGCCGGGGTGATGGACCTCCACGATGGCCTTCAGCGTCTCGGCATCGGGAAAGCGGATATAGTGAAAGAAGCACCGCCGCAGAAACGCATCCGGCAGCTCCTTCTCGTTGTTCGAGGTGATGATCACCACCGGCCGCTGCGCCGCGCGCACCGTCTGGCCGGTCTCGTAGACATGGAACTCCATCCGGTCCAACTCCTGCAGCAGGTCGTTGGGGAACTCGATATCGGCCTTGTCCACCTCGTCGATCAGCAAGACGACGCGGGACGGCGCCTCGAAGGCCTGCCACAGCTTGCCGCGGCGAATGTAGTTGGCGACGTCATGGACCCGCGCCTCGCCTAGCTGGCTGTCGCGCAGCCGGCTGACGGCATCGTATTCGTAAAGCCCCTGCTGCGCCTTGGTGGTCGATTTCACATGCCATTCGATGATCGGCATCCCCAGGCTGTCTGCCACCTGACGGGCCAGCTCGGTCTTGCCGGTGCCCGGCTCGCCCTTGACCAGCAGCGGGCGTTCCAGCGTCATCGCCGCATTCACCGCCAGCGCCAGGTCGGGCGGGGCCACATAGCGGTCGGTTCCCGTGAATTGCATCAGAACTCTCCTTTCGGCCGAGGCATCTGGACCATCCGTCCCGGGCCTCGCGCGGAATTGCATGTCGCGCATGATTAGCGCGCTCAACCCTAGTGACAAGCCGCGTGTCATACTTTAAGGGGGCGCCCAAGGTGCCGGTAATTTTGCTCCGCCCGGCACTGCCGGAGGACGTAATGAAAGCCCAGACCTTCCTGCCCCAGGATTACCGTCCCGCCGAGGACGAACCCTTCATGAACGAGCGTCAGCTCGAATATTTCCGCAGGAAGCTGGAGGCCTGGAAACAGGAATTGCTCAGCCAGTCCGCCGAGACGCTGGAGGGGCTGCAGGACAGCGCCCGCGCCGTCCCCGACCTGGCCGACCGCGCCAGCGAGGAGACCGACCGCGCGCTGGAGCTGCGCACCCGCGACCGCCAGCGCAAGCTGGTCAGCAAGATCGACGCCGCCCTCCGCCGCATCGAGACCGGCGATTTCGGCTATTGCGAGATGACGGGCGAACCGATCAGCCTGCGCCGCCTGGATGCCCGCCCCATCGCGACCATGACGCTGGAGGCCCAGGAGCGCCACGAGCGCAAGGAACGCGTCCACCGCGACGACTGACCCATGACCGCCGGGGCCTTGGCATCGCGCCCCGTCGCCGTGATCGGCGGCGGCATCGGCGGGCTGACCGCCGCCCTGGCCTTGGCGCGGCGCGGCGCACGGGTCGAGGTCCATGAACAGGCCCCCGCCCTGACCGAGGTAGGCGCGGGCATCCAGCTGTCGCCCAATGCGGTGCGGGCGCTGGACGCGCTCGGCCTGCGCGGGGCGCTGGACGCGGCGGCTTTGCGCAACCGCGCCGTCCAGTTGAACGATGCGACGGGCCGCCGGGTGCTGCGCATGGACCTGGCGGCGCACCGCCCCGATGCGCGCTTCCTGATGATCCACCGCGCCGCGCTGATCGCGCTGCTGGCCGATGCCGCGCGGGATGCGGGCGTGACGCTGCATCTGGGCCGGGCGGTGGACGGCCTGCCCGACGCCCCCCTGATCATCGCCGCCGACGGGCTGCGCAGCCCCCGCCGCGCCATCCTGAACGGGGTCGAGGTTCCGTTCTTCACCCATCACATCGCCTGGCGCGCCGTCATCGACGACAATTTCCAGGCCGCGCCCGAGGCGCAGGTCTTCATGGCCCCCGGCCGCCATCTGGTGACCTATCCCCTGCAGGGCGGCCGCCGCAACCTGGTCGCCGTGCAGGAAAGCCATGACTGGCAGGACGAGGGCTGGTCCCGCCCGGGCGACGCCAAGGACCTGCGCCGCAGCTTCGCGGATCTGGGAGGCCCGGTGCCGGGCTGGCTGGACCGGGTGGGCCGCGTGAACCTCTGGGGCCTCTTCCGGCACGAGGTCGCGCGGGTCTGGCATGACGACCGCTTGGCGCTTCTGGGCGACGCCGCCCATCCGACCCTGCCATTCCTGGCCCAAGGGGCGGGCATGGCGATCGAGGATGCCTGGATCCTCGCCGATTGCCTCGACCGCGATCCCGACCAGCCGCGTGCGCTGGCCCGCTATCAGGCCGCGCGCGCGCCGCGGGTCGGGCGCATCGTGGCGGCGGCCAATGCCAATGCCCGCAACTATCACCTCAGCGGGGCGCGGCGGCTGGTCGGCCATGCGGTCCTGCGCGTGGCGGACCGGGTGGCGCCCTCCTTCATGCCGGGGCGCTTCGACTGGCTCTACGATTTCGATCCCACGGCCTGACCGGCGCGCGGGGGTCGTCGGTCCGGGGGTCCGGGGGGCTGGCCCCCGGCAGTCGCGGGACGCAATCAGGCCGCCTGTTCCACCGCCGCCACGATGCCGTCCACGACCTCGCGCAGGACGGTCTCGTCCTCGGCCTCGGCCATGACGCGGATCAGCGGCTCGGTGCCCGACTTGCGGATCAGCACCCGGCCATGCCCGGCCAACCGCGCCTCGGCATCGGCGATGACCCGGCGCACGCCGTCCGCGCCCAAGGGATCGGAACCCGCCGCATAGCGCACGTTCTTCAGCATCTGCGGCACCGGGTCGAACTGGCTGACCAGCTCGCTGGCGGGGCGGCCGCTCTCGGCCATGGCGGCCAGCACCTGCATCGCCGCGACCAGCCCGTCGCCGGTCGTGGCATAGTCGGTCATCACGATATGGCCCGACTGCTCGCCGCCCAGGTTGAAGCCCCCCTCGCGCATCCGCTCGACGACATAGCGGTCGCCGACCTGCGTCCGCTCCAGCCGCACGCCGCGCGCATCCAGGAAATGCTCCAGCCCCAGGTTCGACATGACCGTGGCCACCAGCGCGCCCCCCGACAGGCGGCCCTGATCGGCCCACCGCCCGGCCAACAGCGCCATGATCTGGTCGCCATCGGCCACCCGGCCGGTCTGGTCCACGATCACCACGCGGTCGGCATCCCCGTCCAGGCTGATCCCCAGATCGGCCCCATGCTCGCGCACCGCGGCGGCGCAGGCCTCGGGATGGGTGCTGCCCACGCCGTCATTGATGTTGAACCCGTCGGGCTTGACGCCCAAGGGGATCACGTCGGCCCCAAGCTCCCACAGCACGTCGGGCGCCGCGCGATAGGCCGCGCCATGGGCGCAGTCCAGCACCACCCGCAGCCCGTCCAGCCGCAGGCCCGCCGGAAAGGTCGTCTTGGCATATTCCATATAGCGCCCGCGCCCGTCCTCGATCCGCTTGGCGCGGCCGATATTGGCGGGCTGGGCGGGCTGGATCTCGGTCGCCAGCAGCGCCTCGATCTCGGCCTCGGCGGTATCGGACAGCTTGAAGCCGTCGGGCCCGAAGAACTTGATGCCGTTATCCTCGGCCGGGTTGTGGCTGGCCGAGATCATGATCCCCAGATCCGCCCGCATGGACCGCGTCAGGAACCCCACCGCCGGCGTCGGCACCGGGCCCAGCAGCAGCACGTTCATCCCCGTGCTGGTCAGCCCCGCGGTCAGCGCGTTTTCCAGCATATAGCCCGACAGGCGGGTATCCTTGCCGATCACCACGCGGTGCCGGTTGCGCCCGTCGCGGCGGAAATACCGACCGGCGGCGGCCCCAAGCCGCAGGGCCATCTCGGCGGTCATGGGATGGGTGTTGGCGCGTCCCCGCACGCCGTCTGTTCCGAACAGCTTCCGTGTCATCGCTCTGCCTCGTCCTCTTTGTCGTTGAGGGCCGCGATCACCCGCAGCGCCTGTGCATGCTCCGCCACGTCATGGACGCGGTGGATCTGGACCCCCTGCGCGATCGCCGCGACGCTCAGCGCCAGCGTGCCCGGCATGCGGGCGGCGGGGGGATCGGCCCGGCCGATCCGGCCGATGAAGCGCTTGCGCGACACGCCCAGCAGGATCGGACATCCCAGCCCATGATACAGCGAAATGCGGCGCAGGATGGAAAGATTATGCGCCTCGGTCTTGCCGAAGCCGATACCGGGATCGACGATGATCCGGTCGCGCGCGATGCCCGCCGCCTCGGCCCGCGCGATCCGTGCCTCCAGCGCGTCGAAGACGTCCAGCAGCACGTCGTCATAGCGCGGATCGTCCTGCATGTCCTGCGGCAGGCCTTGGGCATGCATCAGGCACAAGGGCAGGTCCGACGCCGCCACGACATCCGCCAGCCCGGGGTCGAAATCCAGCCCCGAGACGTCGTTGACCATCACCGCCCCCGCCGCGATGGCCGCCTGTGCGACCGCCGCCTTGCGCGTATCGACCGAGACCGGCGCCAGCCCCCGCGCGGCGCGGATCGCGGGCAGGATGCGGGCGGTCTCGGTCGCGGGGTCGATCTCATCGGCGCCGGGGCGGGTGGATTCGCCGCCGATGTCCAGGATCGCGGCCCCCGCATCGGCCAGCGCGCGCAGATGCGCCACGGGGTCATAGCGGCCGCCGTCGGAAAAGCTGTCGGGGGTCGCGTTCACGATGCCCATCAGTCGCGGGCGGTCCATCGCCAGCCCGGCCACCGGCGCGCGGGGCGCGGTCAGCGCGGCCAGAACCTCGGCCGGGGCGTCATCGACGATACGAGGGGGCGCGCCGCGCGTCAGGCGTTCCAGCTGCGAGAACCCGGTCCAGCCGCCTGCCAGCCGCCAGCGCCCTCCCTGGGCCTGGGGGATGGGGCGGAAATAGGATCGCCCCGCCATCACGCCCCCGGCTCGGCCAGCCTTGCGCCGCGCATCCGCCCGGCCAGCCAGCGCGCCAGATCGGCCGGGGCCAGCCCCGCATCGGGATGATCGCCGGCCAGCAGCGCCGGAGCCCAGACCACCGCCTGGCCCGTCAGGGCCGCGGCCTCGATCTCGGTCCATGTGGCCGCCACCTCCAGCCCGCGATCGCCGGCCAAGGCCCAGGCCGCCTGGTCCAAGGCCAGCAGCGCGATGCGCCGGGCATGGGGCCCCCGGGCCTCGGCAGGGGCGGCGGGCGGCAGGATCACGGCGGCACCTTTGGGTGCCTGCGCCCCGTCCAGCAGGATGTCGAAGGGGCTGTCCGCGCCGGTCGCCGCCACCCGCCCTCTGTCGCGCATGATCGAGACGCCGAGCGCCCCCGGCCCGCGATCCAGCTTCTCGACGGTCACGGCGATGCGGGCGGCGCGGGGATGGGCCAGCACCTCGGCTGCGATGCGTTCGGCCAAGGTCTCGACCAGGTCATAGCGGCGATCGGCCAGCGCCGTGTCCACCGCCCGCGTCAGCACGTCATAGGACAGGATCGCGTCGACCCGGTCGCCGGCCCCGCTGACCGGGTCGCGCAGGTCCACCGTCAGGGAAAAGCGCAGCCGCTGGTCGCGGCCGCGCTCGGACTGGAAGGCGCCGATCTCGGCCGACAGGACGTGATCGCGCAGAAAGATGCGGTCGGGCTGTTCCATGGCGCCATTCATCGCAATTCGCGCCCTCAGGCAAGCCCTCGCGACCGTCTTTGGCCGGACCGGCGAAAACCCGTCACGGGGCGGCCAGAACCTGATCGGCCGTGGGCATCGGCCCCGCCCTCAGGTCGGCCTGAACGCGCAGGGCGCGGGCCAATTGCTGGCGATAGGTGGCGCGGGTGATCTCGATCCCGCCCATGCGGGCCAGGTGGGGGGTCAGGAACTGGGTGTCGAACAGCCGGAACCCCCGATCCCGCAGCAGCGCCGAGGTGAAGATCAGCGCCATCTTCGAGCCATCCTTCTGCGCCGACATCATCGATTCGCCGAAAAACGCCCCGCCCAGGGTCACACCGAAGATGCCGCCCGCGAATCGGCCGTCATGGCGGATCTCGATCGCATGGGCATGGCCCATCGCATGCAGCCGCTGATAGAGATGGGCCAGCGGCGCGTTGATCCAGGTCGTCTCGCGCGCGGCGCAGGCAGCGACGATGGCTGCGAAATCGCAATCCAGATGCGCGCTCCAGCCGCCACGGCGCAGTGACCGGCGCAGCGAGCGCGAGGCATGCACGCCCCCCACCGGCAGGACCCCCCGAAAGGGCGGGTCGAACCAGTAGAGCCGGTCGTCATCCGCGCTTTCCGCCATGGGAAAGACGCCCCGCGCATAGCCTGACAGCAGCTGCGCGGGGTCCAGCATCGGGCCTCAGGCGTAATGCTTGGCCAGCCAGCGTTCCAGCCAGTGGATCGAGTAGTTCCCCGACTGGATGTCCGGCTCGGCCAGAAGGTCGCGGAACAAGGGCACGGTCGTGTCCACCCCGTCCACGATCAGCTCGCCCAGGGCGCGCGACAGGCGCGACAGCGCCTCGTCGCGGTCGCGGCCATGCACGATCAGCTTGCCGATCAGGCTGTCGTAATAGGGCGGGATCGAATAGCCCTGATAAAGCGCCGAATCCATACGCACCCCCAGCCCGCCCGGGGCGTGATACTGGGTCACCTTGCCCGGGCAGGGCGAGAAGCTGGGCACCTTTTCGGCGTTGATCCGCACCTCGATGGAATGGCCGTTGATGACCAGATCCTCCTGGTGGAACTCCATCGGCAGGCCGGCGGCGACGCGGATCTGCTGGCGGACCAGATCGACGCCGAAGATCGCCTCGGTCACCGGATGTTCGACCTGCAGGCGGGTGTTCATCTCGATGAAGTAGAACTCGCCATCCTCGAACAGGAATTCGATCGTGCCGGCGCCGGCATAGCCGATCTTGGCCACCGCATCGGCGCAGACCTTGCCGATGCGGGCGCGCTGTTCGGCGGTGATGGCGGGGCCGGGGGCCTCCTCAAGCACCTTCTGGTGGCGGCGCTGCAGCGAACAGTCGCGTTCGCCCAGATGCACGGCGCGGCCCTTGCCGTCGCCAAAGACCTGGATCTCGATATGGCGGGGCTTCTGCAGGTATTTCTCGATATAGACGTCCGGATTTCCGAAGGCGGCCTTGGCCTCGGACCGGGCGGTGCGGAAGGCGACCTCCAGGCCCGCCTCGTTTTCCGCGACCTTCATGCCGCGGCCGCCGCCGCCTGCGGTCGCCTTGATGATGACCGGATAGCCGATTTCCGCGGCGACGCGCTTGGCCTCGTCCACATCGTTCACGCCGCCGTCGCTGCCGGGCACGCAAGGGACGCCCAGGGCCTTCATCGTGTCCTTGGCGGTGATCTTGTCGCCCATGATGCGGATATGTTCCGCGCGCGGGCCGATGAATGTGATGTCGTGATCTTCCAGCATCTGCACGAAGCCGGCATTCTCCGACAGAAAGCCATAGCCCGGATGGATCGCCTGCGCGCCCGTAATCTCGCAGGCCGAGATCAGCGCGGGCATCGACAGATAGCTTTGCGCCGAGGAAGGCGGCCCGATGCACACCGATTCGTCGGCCATGCGGACATGCATCGCATCGGCATCGGCGGTGGAATGGACCGCGACCGAGGCGATGCCCATCTCGCGGCAGGCGCGGATCACGCGCAGCGCGATCTCGCCCCGGTTGGCGATGAGGATCTTGTCGAACATCGGCGTCACTCGACGATCATCAGGGGCGTGCCGAATTCGACCGGGCTGCCGTCATCGACCAGGATGCGGCGCACCGTGCCCGCACGGGGGGCGGGGATGTGGTTCATGGTCTTCATCGCCTCAACGATCATCAGCGTGTCGCCCTCGGCCACGGCCTGGCCGACGCTGACGAAGGGGGCGGCGCCCGGTTCGGCCGACAGATAGGCGGTGCCGACCATGGGCGATGCGACCGCGCCGGGCAGCGATGCGGGATCGGCGCCGGGGGCTGCGGCCGCGGGGGTTGCGGCTGCCTGGGGCGCTGCGGGAGAGGCGGCGGGGGCGGGGGCGGGGGCGGCCTGCTGGGCGCTTGGGCATAGACGACCTGCTTGCCCTGCTTGGTCAGGCTGACGGTCAGGCGGTCATGTTCGCCATATTCGCGCTTGACCTGGATCTCGTTCAGCTCGCTGGCGTTCAGCAGTTCGGCAAGCGACCGGATGAAGGCCACGTCGCCGTCGTGATGCTTGTCGGGGTTGGAATCGTTGCTCATGCCGTCCTCTGCGATCTTTCGTCATGCCGCATCCACCGGCGGCGATTGCGGGGCTTATAGCCCCTGTGCCTGCCCGAGGGGAAGGGTCGGGTTTCCGCAAGGGAAAATTTGCGCTCAGCGCGCCGCCTTTTCGTCCAGGCCCGACCGGCCCTCGCGGCGTTCCAGTTCGGCCTCGACATCGGCCAGGGTCAGATCGCGGGCGGCCAGCATCACAAGCAGGTGAAAGACCACATCCGCCGCCTCGGCGGTCAGGCGGTCGCGGTCGCCGCGGACGGCCTCGATGATCGCCTCGACGGATTCCTCGCCGAATTTCTCGGCGCATTTCTCGGGGCCCTTGGACAGCAGGCGCGCGGTCCAGCTGCTGTCGGGATCGGCGCCGCGGCGGGACTGGATCGTGGCGGCCAGGCGCTGGATCGGGGTCATGTCAGCCTCATGGGGATGCCGGCGGCGGCCATATGGGCCTTGGCCTCGGCGATGGTATGGGTGCCGAAATGGAAGATGCTGGCGGCCAGGACCGCGCTGGCATGGCCTTGGGTCACGCCTTCGACCAGGTGATCCAGCGTGCCGACGCCGCCCGATGCAATGACCGGCACGCTGACCGCATCGGCGATGGCGCGGGTCAGGGGCAGGTTGAAGCCCGCCCGCGTGCCGTCCCGGTCCATCGAGGTCAACAGGATCTCGCCCGCGCCCTTGGCCTCCACGGTGCGGGCAAATTCGACGGCGTCGATGCCGGTGGGCTTTCTGCCGCCATGGGTGAAGATCTCCCACCGGCCATCCGCGACGGTCTTGGCGTCGATGGCCACGACGATGCACTGGCTGCCGAAGCGGTCGGCGGCCGCGGCGACCACGTCCGGGTCGGCCACGGCGGCGGAATTGAAGCTGACCTTGTCGGCCCCCGCCAGCAGCAGCGCGCGCACGTCCAGATGGCTGCGCACGCCGCCCCCCACTGTCAGCGGCACGAAGCACTGTTCGGCCGTGCGCGTCACCAGATCGAACATCGTGCCGCGGTTTTCATGCGTGGCATGGATATCTAGAAAGCAGATCTCGTCCGCGCCGGCGGCGTCATAGGCGCGGGCGGCCTCGACCGGATCGCCCGCATCGCGCAGATCGACGAAGTTCACGCCCTTGACGACCCGGCCATCGGCCACGTCCAGGCAGGGGATGATGCGGGTCTTCAGCATGGCCGGGCCCCCTTGCGCGATGCCACGGTCACGCCAGCGCCTTCAGCGCTTGGCCCAGATCCAGCGCCCCGTCGTAAAGCGCCCGCCCCGAGATCGCCCCCGCGATCACCCGCGTCTCGGCCAGCGCGCGCAGATCGTCCAGCGACGACACCCCGCCCGAGGCGATGACCGGGATGGTGACCGCGCGGGCCAGGGCCTCGGTGGCGGTGATGTTGGGGCCGCCCATCGCGCCGTCGCGGTCGATGTCGGTATAGATGATCGCGGCCACGCCCGCGTCCTGGAACTGGCGCGCCAGGTCGGTGGCGTTCACGTCGGTCTCGGTCGCCCAACCGCGGGTGGCCACGCGGCCCGCGCGGGCGTCGATGCCCACCGCGATGCGGCCCGGAAAGGCGTCGGCGGCCTCGCGCACCAAGGCGGGGTTCTCGACCGCGACGGTGCCCAGGATCACCCGGGTCAGGCCGCGATCCAGCCAGGATTCGATCGTCGCCATGTCGCGGATGCCGCCGCCCAGCTGGGTGGGGATGGTGACGGCGGCCAGGATCGCCTCGACGGCGGCGGCGTTGACGGGCTTGCCCTCGAAGGCGCCGTTCAGGTCGACCAGGTGCAGCCATTCGGCGCCCGCATCCTGAAAGGCGCGGGCCTGGGCTGCGGGATCGCTGCCGAAGACGGTCGCGGCCTCCATGTCGCCGCGCAGCAGGCGCACGCAGTTGCCGTCCTTGAGGTCGATGGCGGGATAGAGGATCATGGCGCGGCTCCGCTGGAAGGATCGGTTGGCGCCCCTTTGCCATGGGCAGGGCGGGGGCGGCAAGGGGCGGACCTCACGTCATGCTTGCCCGATGCCGCGCGGCGCAGCAATCTGGACGCATCCTTGAGGGAGGAGTTCTCATGCGTACCATCATTCTGGCCGGTGCCTTCGCGCTGGCGGCGGGGGCGGCCATGGCCGACCCGATCGAGGGGGTCTGGCAGACCCAGCCCGATGACGGGGCATTCGCCCATGTCACGGTCGCGCCCTGCGGGGGTGCCTATTGCGGGACGATCACCCGCACCTTCCGCGGCAATGCCGAATACGCATCGCCGAACCTGGGCCGCCAGATCGTCATCGACATGGCGCCACAGGGCAATGGCGAGTATTCGGGCCGCGTCTGGCGCCCGTCCAACGACAAGGTCTATCGCGGCAAGGCCAGCGTGTCGGGCAACCGGATGAGCCTGTCGGGATGCATCGCGGGCGGCCTGCTCTGCAGCAGCCAGACCTGGGCCAAGGTCCAGTGAGGGCAGGGGCGGGGCCGGCGGATCAACCGGCCTTGCCCTGACCCATATTCGCCATATGGGCGGCGATGGCCTCGTCGATATCGGGATAGAAGGTCAGCTTGCCCCCCTCCAGCACCGCGCCCGCTTGGCACAGCTGGCGCAGGGTGCCCATCTGGTGGGCCACCACGATCGCGCCCGCCCGCGACATGCGGTCGTGAAAGACCTGGTTCGACTTGGCCTTGAAGGCCGCGTCCCCCACGGCCGAAACCTCGTCCACCAGATAGGTGTCGAAGGGCACCGCCATGGACAGGCCGAAGGCCAGCCGCGACCGCATCCCCGAGGAATAGGTGCGGATCGGCAGGCGGAAATGGTCACCCAGCTCGGCAAAATCCTCGACGAAATGCAACAGCTCGTCGGTGTTCACGCCGTAGAGCCGCGCCACGAAGCGACAGTTCTGCTCGCCCGTCAGCTCGCTGTTGAAGGACCCCGCGAAACCCACCGGCCAGCTGATCGTGCCCGTGGACAGGATCCGGCCTGATGTCGGCAGCATCGCCCCCGAAATCATCCGCAGCAGCGACGATTTCCCCGCCCCGTTGCGCCCCAGCAGCGCCACGGACATGCCGGTGGGGAAGGTGGCCGTGATGTCGTCGGCCACCACCTTCTTCTTGCCGTTCAGCCGATAGACCTTGGTCAGGTTCTGCAGATGGATCATCGCCGGTCGCGCAGGCTGTAGAAGATCAGGCTGCCGATAACCCACAGGATCAGCAGGAAACCCGCGATCATCGCCAGCAGCATGGCGCGCTGCGGGAATTCGGCCTCCTGCGCCAGGGTCGGGCGGATATAGGGCGCCAGGTAGCGCGACTGGCGCACCGCCTCGGCCCGGGCGGTCTCGTAGCTGGCCAGCGCGGCGGTATAGCTGGTTTCCGCGAATTGGCGGTCGACGGCCAGGATCTCGTATTGGCCCACCACGTCCGACAGGGCCACGCCCTCGCTTTCGGATCCGAACTTCTGGCGCTCGGCCTCGATCTGTTCGCGGATGACCTCGATGCGCAGCTCGGTCTGGCTGATGCGCGGATCCGAGGGCTGGGCATTGGCGCGCAGCAGCCCGAGCGAAACCAGCTGGTCGGCCAGCTGCTGCTGCAGGCTGCTGACCACGCCCAGCTGGCCCTGCACATCGGCCTGCGGATCGACCAGCTGATAGCGGTTGCGGAACTCGGTCACCTCCTGGCGGGCGACGCGCAGGCGTTCCTGGGCGCGCTCCAGCTCGTCGCGGGCATAGCGCAGCGTGTCCTCGCGGGCGATGTCGTTCAGCTCGTTGATCAGGATGCCGCCCTCGTCCAGGATGGCGCGGGCGATGTCCTGGGCGTCCTGGGGGTCGAAGGCCAGGATGCGCAGGTCGATCATGCCGGTGTCGTAATGAATGCGGACCTTGCGGTCCCATTCCTTGACCAGATCCTCCAGCGCGGTGGTGCCGCGAAAGGCGAAGACCGGGTCATTGGGCGCCTTGGACCAGACCTCGCGCAGGTCGATGCGGGCATTCACCCGCTCGACCAGGTCGCGGCTCTGGATGAACTTGTAGAGGATGTCGGTGTCCGTGGTCGAGCTGGAGGTCACCCCCACCAGCGAGCCCAGCCCCCCCAGCACGTCGCCCGGGCTGGCCGCGGATTCGCTGCGCACCGAAAAGCCGACATATGAGGCGTATTGATCCGCCGCCCGGGCATAGATGTACCATGCGCTGACGATGACCGGGATGACCACCGCGATCAGAAAGCTGATCGCCATGCCGTAATGGCGCCGTTCCAGCTTGGCCTCGGCCGCGGGGGGCAGGACAGGTTTCTGAAGCGCCGCGTCGATTTTGGCCTGCATCTGGGGGCCAGGCTTTCCGGGACCCGCGCCGGGCGCTTTCGGGCCGGGTTTGGCTGCTGGCTTGGCTGCGGCCTTTTCAGCCGGCGTATCGGCCGGTTTCGCCGCAGGTTTGTCGCCCGCGGGTTTTGACGTCGGTTTCGGTGCCGGCTGCGTTGCCGGTTTAGGGGCGGGCTGAGCGGCGGGCTTGTCGGCGTCCGGGCGGTCCGCGTTGGGCTTGGGGTCGGGTCTGGACGCGTCTTCGGTCATGGGGAGGGTCTGATCCTGGGCGGACGGACGGTCCGGGCCGCCTGTCATGTTGATCTTGCTGCGCGTCTCATACATAAGCGCGGGCAACAGTTCCAGCGCGTTCCCTTGCCAGGATCGTGATCAGCCCATGGGCGGCCGCCCGGTTTCCAGGCCCCAGATGACCCAG
Organism: Paracoccus aestuarii; assembly: GCF_028553885.1. NCBI lineage: Bacteria > Pseudomonadati > Pseudomonadota > Alphaproteobacteria > Rhodobacterales > Paracoccaceae > Paracoccus > Paracoccus aestuarii. The sequence goes on along the minus strand of NZ_CP067169.1, from coordinate 1,836,477 downwards.
ACCCCCGCATCCCACGCCCCCCTGCCGCAGCGGCGCGGCCCCGCCCGCCCGCCCGTCCTGCAGGAGATCCGCAAGCATCGCCGCTTTGCCAGCCTGCGCGCCATCGGCGCCCTGGTCCTGCGCGAGATGCAGACCAGCCACGGGCGCAGCGCCGGCGGCTACTTCTGGGCCATCGCCGAACCGGTGGGCGGTATCGTGCTGCTGACGCTGATCTTTTCGGTGGGCTTCCGCAGCCCGCCCATCGGCACGAATTTCGCGATCTTTTATGCGACGGGGGTGGTGCCGTTCATGGCCTATCTGGACATGTCGAACAAGGTGTCGAACTCGATCCGCTATTCCAAGGCGCTGCTGTCCTATCCGGCGGTGACCTTCATGGATGCGCTGCTGGCGCGGGTGGCCTTCAACACCGTGACCCAGATCGCTGTGGCGACGCTGATCTTCTCCGGCATCACCCTGACGATGGAGACGCGGACCGACGCCCAGCTGGACCAGATCGTGATCGCCATGGCCATGATCGTGCTGATCGCATCGGCGGTGGGGGCAATGAACTGCTTTCTGTTCGAGGCCTTCAGCTGGTGGCAGCCGCTCTGGGGGATCTTCATGCGGCCGCTGTTTCTGCTGTCCTGCATCTTCTTCGTTTATGACGACATCCCCCAGCCCTACAGCGACTGGCTGTGGTGGAACCCGCTGGTCCATATCGTGGGGCAGATGCGGCGGGCCTTCTATCCCAGCTATGCGGGGGCCTATGTCAGCCATCTCTATGTCTTCGGGCTTGGGCTGGTGCTGCTGGCGATCGGGCTGGCGCTGCTGGTGCGCTATCACCGCGACCTGCAGAACAGCTAGGCGCGCGGGTCGATCAGCCTCGCCAGCAGCGTCTCGCGCGTGATGCGGCCGCCGCCCTGGACGCCCACCGCCTCGCGATCGGCCAGCAGCGCCATGACCTGGCGCACCGGCATGTCGGGGGCCACGGCCTCGCCGAAGGCCCGGCCCGGCCCGGCCACGTCCTGCGCCGTCAGCACCCCGAGCGGGTTCATATGCGCCACGAAATCCGCGACATAGTCGTTGACTGGATCGGCGATGATCTGGCGCGCGGTGCCGATCTGGACGATGCGCCCCCCCTCCATCAGGGCGATGCGGTTGCCCAGCTTGAAGGCCTCGTCCAGGTCGTGGCTGACGAAGATGATCGTGCGCTTGGTGCGGGCCTGCAGGTCCAGCAGCTCGTCCTGCAGGCGGGCGCGGATCAGCGGGTCCAGCGCGCTGAAGGGCTCGTCCATCAGAAGGATCGGCGCCTCGGTCGCGAAGGCGCGGGCCAGGCCCACGCGCTGCTGCATGCCGCCCGACAGATCGCCGACCTTGCGGTCGGCCCAGTCCGACAGGCCCACCACCGCCAGATGGCGGTCGATGCGGCTGCGCCGCTCGCGCGCGCCGATGCCCGCCAGCTCCAGCCCCAGGCCCACATTCTCGCGCACGCTGCGCCACGGCAGCAGGCCGAACTGCTGAAACACCATCGCCACGTCGCGCAGGCGGATGTCGCGCAGATCGCGGGGACCTGCGCCGGTCACGCTGACCATGCGGTCGCCGCGGCGGATGCGGACCTCGCCCCGGCAGACGGGGTTCAGCGCGTTCACCGCCCGCAACAGGGTGGACTTGCCCGATCCCGACAGGCCCATCAGGACCAGGATCTCGCCCTCGGCCACCGACAGGGAACAGTCATGCACGCCCAGGACCTGGCCGGTCTCGTCCTTGATGGGGCCGCGGTCCAGGCCTTCGTCCATCAGGGGCAGGGCGCGTTCGGGGCGGTCGCCGAAGACGATGCTGACCCGGTCGAATTCGACGGCGTTCATTTGCGCCCCTCCATCCGCAGCATGCGGTCCAGCAGGATCGCCACGACCACGATCACCATGCCCGATTCGAAGCCCAGGGCCGTGTTGACGCTGTTCAGCGCCCGCACCACCGGCACGCCCAGGCCCGATGCGCCGACCAGGGCCGCGATCACCACCATCGACAGCGACAGCATGATCGTCTGGTTCAGCCCGGCCATGATCTGGGGCAGGGCCGAGGGCAGCTCGACCTTCCACAGCAGCTGGCGGGGGGTGGCGCCGAAGGCGCGGGCGGCCTCGACCAGCGCGGGCGGGGTGGATGCGATGCCCAGCTGGGTCAGGCGGATCGGCGCGGGCAGCACGAAGATCACGGTGGCCAGCAGCCCCGGCACCATGCCGATCCCGAAGAAGACGATCGCCGGGATCAGATAGACGAAGGTGGGCAGGGTCTGCATCAGGTCCAGCACCGGCCGCATCCAGGCATAGAGCCGCGGGCGATGCGCCGCCGCGATCCCGATGGGCACGCCCAGGCCCATGCACAGGATGCAGGCCGACAGGACCAGGGTCAGCGATTGCAGCATCTCGGTCCAGTAGCCTTGGTTCAGCACGAAGAGCAGTCCCGCCATGACCAGAAGGCAGGTCCCGATCCGCCGCTGCAGCAGGAAGGTCAGCGCCATGGCCAGCCCGATGAAGACCAGCGGATGCGGGGCCTGCAGTCCCGACAGCACCGCCCGGATCAAACTCTCCATCACCGATGCCACGGCATCGAACACCCCCGCGAAATTGGCGTTCATCCAGTCGAAGACCGTCCGCGCGGTGCGGCCCACGGGGATCTTGGTCTCGGTGATCCAGGCGGTCAGCTGGTCCATGCGGCCTCATTCGGGTCAGAGGTGGTGCCGGGTGCGGGCTCAGTCCAGCGCGGCTTGCAGCGCCGAGACGGGGTCATTGCCGTCCACCGTCGTGACGTCCGTCAGCCAGCCGGTCGCCGCATCGGGATTGGCCGCCAGCCAGGCCCGCGCCGCGGCCATCGGGTCCTGGCCGTCGTTCAGGATCGCGCCCATCACCTCGTTCTCCATCGACAGGGTGAATTCCAGGTTCTGCAGGAAGCGGCCCAGGTTCGGGCATTCCTCGACCAGGCCCGCGCGGGTGTTGGTGCGCACCTCGGCCCCGCCCAGGTCGGGACCGAAGATGTCGTCCCCGCCGGTCAGATAGGTCAGGTCGAACTGGCTGTTCATGGGATGCGGCTCCCACCCCAGAAAGACCACGGGCCGGCCCGCATTCGTCGCGCGCGAGACCTGGGCCAGCATGCCCTGTTCGCTGGATTCCACGATCTCGAAGGTGCCCAGGTCGAACTGGTCCATGGCCACCATCTCCAGCAGCAGGCGGTTGCCGTCATTGCCCGGTTCGATCCCGTAGATGCGGCCGTCCAGCGCGTCCTTGTTGGCGGCGATGTCGGCGAAATCGGCGATGCCCAGATCGGCCCCGGCCTGGTTGGTGGCCAGCGTGTATTTCGCGCCGGTCAGGTTGGTGCGCACCGTGTCGACCGTGCCCGAATCGCGATAGGGGGCGATGTCGGCCTCCATGGTCGGCATCCAGTTGCCCAGGAAGACATCCACGTCATCCGTGGACATGGCCGTATAGGTGACCGGCACCGACAGGACCCGCGTCTCGGTCTGATAGCCCAGGGCCTGCAGAACGGTCGTGGCCAGCGCGGTGGTGGCGGTGATGTCGGACCAGCCCACATCCGAAAAGACGACGCTGCGGCACTGGTCGGGTTCGGCAGCGCGGGCGGGCAAAGCCAGCGTGGTGCCGATCAGCAGGCCTGCGGCCAGACGGGAAAGGGTCATTTCAGGCTCCCTGTTCTTGATTGGTTAGTCAATTAACGCTACAGTGGTTCGACAAAGCAACAGAAATCATCCGCCGCAGGGGAAAAGATCATGCCGAAACTCGGGGCCGAGCCTATCCGAAAAGCCGCGCTGATCAACGCCGCGATCTTCGAGGTCGGGCGCGCGGGGTCGCTGGACGTGACGGTGGCCCAGATCGCCCGCCGGGCGGGGATGTCGCCCGCGCTGGCGCATCACTATTTCGGGTCCAAGGACCAGATGTTCCTGGCGGCAATGCGTTACATTCTGCGGACTTACGGGCAATCGGTGCGCGACCGTCTGCCCGGCCGCGGGGCCCGCGGGCGGCTGGACGCGATCGTCCAGGCCAGCTTCGCCCCCCAGAATTTCCAGCGCGAGACGGTCAGTGCCTGGCTCAACTTTTACGCACTTGCCCTGACCTCGGAGGAGGCCGCGCGCCTGCTGCGCGTCTATCACATGCGGCTGCGGTCGAACCTGATCGTGGCGCTGCGGGGGCTGACGGATCATCCCGACCGCATCGCCGACACGGTCGGCGCGCTGATAGACGGCGTCTATCTGCGCGAGGTGCTGAAGCCCGGCCCCACCGATGCCGATGCCGCGCAATCCACCATCATGACCTATCTGAAGGAGGCCCTTGCATGAGCCTTTCCGCACAGCCCGCAGCCAGCCTCTTCATCGCCGGCCGGCCGGTCGAGGGGCAGGGCGACGATCTGCCCGTCCGCTATGCCTTTGACGGCAGCGTGATCGCCACGCTGCGCGAGGCCACGACCGACCAGGTGGCCGAGGCCTGCACCGCCGCCCGCGCGGCCCAGCCCGCTTGGGCCGCCATGGCCCCGGTCGAACGCGGCCGCATCCTGTCGCGCGCCGCCGCCATCATCCTGGAGCGCAACTACGAACTAGCCCGGCTGGAGACGCTGGACACCGGCAAGCCCATCCAGGAGACGCTGGTCGCCGACTGGCCGTCCGGGGCTGCGGCGCTGGAATATTACGGCGGGCTGGCCGCGACGCTGACCGGGCAGATGATCCCGCTCGGCGCCGATTGGGCCTATACCCGGCGCGAGCCCCTGGGCGTCTGCGCGGGGATCGGGGCCTGGAACTATCCCAGCCAGATCGCCTGCTGGAAGGCCGCGCCCGCGCTGGTCATGGGGAATACCATGGTCTTCAAACCGTCCGAGGAAACGCCGCTCGGTGCGCTGAAGCTGGCCGAGATCCTCATCGAGGCCGGGATGCCGCCGGGCGTCTTCAACGTGGTGCAGGGCCGTGGCGCGGTGGGGGCGGCGCTGGTCACCGACCCGAACGTGGCCAAGGTCTCGCTGACCGGATCGGTGCCCACGGGCCGCAAGGTCTATGCCGCCGCTGCTGAAGGCATGCGCCATGTCACGATGGAACTGGGCGGCAAATCGCCCCTGATCGTCTTTGACGACGCGAATCTGGAGGATGCGGTCAGTGCCGCGATCCTGGCGAATTTCTACAGCTCGGGCCAGATCTGTTCGAACGGCACGCGGGTCTTCCTGCAGGCGGGCATCCGCGATGCCTTCCTGGACCGGCTGGCCGAACGCGTGAAGGCCGTCCGCATGGGCGATCCGCTGGATCCGGACACGAATCACGGCCCGATCATCAATCAGGCCCAGGCCGACAAGATCCGCGCCGCGATCCGCGCGGGCGTGGATGCGGGCGCGCGGCTGGTCTGCGGCGGCGAGGGGGAGGGGGCCTTCATCCCGCCCACCGTCTTTGCCGACGCGCGTGACGACATGGCCATCGCCACGGACGAGATCTTCGGCCCCGTCATGACCGCCCTGACCTTCACCGACGAGGACGAGGCCATCGCCCGCGCCAACGGCACCGGCTTTGGCCTGGCCGCGGGCGTCTTCACCCAGGACCTGTCTCGCGCGCATCGCGTCATCGGGCGGCTTGAGGCCGGGACCTGCTGGATCAACACCTACAACCTGACGCCTGTGGAAATGCCCTTCGGCGGCGTCAAGATGTCGGGCCTGGGGCGCGAGAATTCCGCCGCCGCGATCGAGCATTACAGCCAATTGAAATCCGTCTATGTGGGCATGGGAGGCGTCGATGCACCCTACTGATCTGCCGAAGGCCGCGCAGGACGCGGATTACGTCATCATCGGCGCGGGCAGCGCGGGCTGCGCGCTGGCCTACAGGTTGACCGAGGCCGGGCGGACCGTCACCCTGATTGAATACGGCGGCAGCGATATCGGCCCCTTCATCCAGATGCCGGGCGCGCTGTCCTATCCGATGAACATGAGCCGCTATGACTGGGGCTTTGCCAGCCAGCCGGAACCGCATCTGGGCGGGCGGACCTTGGCCACGCCGCGCGGCAAGGTGATCGGCGGGTCGTCCTCGATCAACGGGATGGTCTTCGTGCGCGGCAACCCGCAGGATTTCCAGCACTGGGCCGATAGCGGCGCCGCGGGCTGGGACTATGCGGGCGTCCTGCCCTATTTCAAGCGGATGGAGACCTGGCATGGCGGCCAGTCCCCGCTGCGCGGCACGGACGGTCCGCTGCACATCACCCGCGGTAAGCGCAAGAACCCGCTGTTCAACACCTTCATCGAGGCCGGGCAGCAATCGGGCTGGCCCCGCACCGACGATTACAACGGCGCCCAGCAGGAGGGCTTCGGCCCGATGGAGGCGACCATCTGGAAGGGCCGCCGCTGGTCCGCCGCCAATGCGTATCTGCGGCCTGCGAAAAAGACCGGGCTGCTGACGGTGGTGCGCGGGCTTGCGAACCGCATCCTGTTTCAGGGAAAGCGGGCTTACGGCGTTGAAATCGAACGGGGCGGCAGGACCGAGGCCGTGCATGCCACGCGCGAGGTCATCGTCTCGGCCAGCTCGATCAACACGCCCAAGATCCTGATGATGTCGGGCATCGGGCCCGCGGATCACCTGCGCCAGCATGGCATCACGCCTTTGGCCGACCGGCCCGGGGTAGGCTGCAACCTGCAGGATCATCTTGAAATATACATGCAGTACAAGTCGCTGAAGCCGGTGACGCTCTATACCTATTACAACCTGCTGGGAAAGGGCCGGGTGGGGGTCGAATGGCTGCTGCAGAAGACGGGCCTCGGCGCGTCGAACCAGTTCGAAAGCTGCGGCTTCATCCGGTCCAGCGACGCCAAGGACTATCCCGACATCCAGTATCACTTCCTGCCGCTGGCGGTGCGCTATGACGGGAAATCGGCCGCCAAGGGGCACGGGTTCCAGGCCCATGTCGGTCCGATGCGGTCGAAATCGCGCGGCGCGATCCGGCTGGCCTCGGGCGATCCCAAGGCCGCGCCCGAGATCCGCTTCAACTACATGTCCCAGCCCGAGGATTGGGTGGAGTTCCGCGCCTGCGTGCGCCATACCCGCCGCATCTTCGACCAGCCCGCCTTCGCCGAATATCGGGGCGACGAGATCCAGCCGGGAGACGCGGTGCAGACGGACGACCAGATCGACGCCTTCATCTGCGAGCATGCGGAATCGGCCTATCACCCCTGCGGGTCGGCCATGATGGGGGCTGTGGACGATCCGATGGCGGTCGTGGACCCGGAGCTGCGGGTGATCGGGGTCGAGGGGCTGCGGGTCGCGGACAGCTCGATCTTTCCGCGCATCACCAACGGCAACCTGAACGGCCCGTCGATCATGACCGGCGAAAAGGCCGCCGATCACATCCTGGGCCGCCCGATGCTGCGCGAGGCGATCTGACGCTCAGCGGCCCATCCGGGCCATGATGCTGGCGGCGATGGCGCCCGAAATATTGTGCCAGACGCTGAACAGCGCCGCCGGCACCGCCGCCAAGGGCGAGAAATGGGTCGTCGCCAAGGCGGCGGCCAGCCCGGAATTCTGCATCCCCGTCTCGATCGCGATGGCCTTGCGGGCGGCCAGGGGCAGCCCCGCCGCCCGCGCCGCCAAGAACCCGATCAGGAACCCCAGCAGGTTGTGCAGCACGACCACGCCGAAAATCATCAGCCCCGATTGCAGGATCGCGCCCTTCGACGCGCCCACCACCGCCGCCACGATCAGCACGATCCCGGTGACGCTGACCAAGGGCAGCACGGGGATCGCCCGCGCCACCACGCCCGGCACCAGCCGCTGCGCCAGCAGCCCGAGCGCCAGCGGCAGCAGCACGACCTTGACGATGGACTGGAACATCGCCCAGGCATCGACCGGCAGGTATTCCCGCGCCAACATCAGGACCAGAAAGGGCGTCACCACCGGCGCCAGCAGCGTCGTCACGCTGGTGCAGGCCACCGACAGCGCCGTGTCGCCCCGCGCCAGATAGGTCATCACGTTCGACGATGTCCCGCCCGGGCAGCATCCGACCAGGATCACCCCCGCCGCGACCTCGGGCGGCATCGGGATGATGCGCGTCAGCCCGAAGGCCAGCAGCGGCATGATCAGGAATTGCGAGCCCACGCCGATGCCCACCTGGCCCGGCCTGCGGAACACCTCGGCGAAATCGCGCCCCGAGATGGTCAGCCCCATCCCGAACATGATGATCCCCAGCAGCGTCACGATCCATGGCGTCAGCTGACGAAACACATCGGGCAGCAGAAAGCCCAGAGCCGCAAAGCCCAGCACCCAGAACGCAAAACTCTTGCCGACAAAGCGCGACAATCCTGCCAAAACCATCATCCGCGGCCCCTTTCGCGACAGATCAGGACCGCGGCTTTAGGCGCGCGGGCCGGGGGATGCAAGCCGCGCACCGCTTTGCGGTTGCATCCGCGCGCGAAACTTTCCAACCATCGCCCCGACACCGGAAAACCCTGCGGACGCCCTGATGGAAGCCCTGATCGACCGATACCTGGACAACCCGCTGATCCTGACGGCGCTGCTGTTCGTGGCGACCTTCGTGCTGGAGGAGGCGGCGATCCTGCTGGCGGCGGGGCTGGCGGCGGGCGACGCGCTGCGCCCGCCCGTGGCGCTGGCGGCGGTCTGGCTGGGCGTGGTGGTCAGCGACTGGTCGCTCTATGCCTTGGGGGCGCTGGCGGGGCGCAGCCGGCGCATCCGCGCAAGGGTTCCGCAGGCCCAGCTGGACCGGGGCCGCGGCCTGCTGGCGCGCAGCACCCTGCTGGCGGGGCTGCTGGCGCGGCTGATCCCGTGGCTGCTGTTTCCGGTCTTCGTGGCCAGCGGCTTTCTGCGCACCGGGTTCCGCCGCTTCGCGCTGGTGAACCTGGCCATCGCCACGGTCTATGTCGGCGCGCTGTTCTTCGGCGCGGTCGAGCTCTACGAGGCGCTGACCGCGCGCATGGGCCATTGGGCCTGGGCGGTGGGCGCGGGGCTGCTGCTGGTGATTTTGTGGGGCGGGCGGCGGATCGCGGCGCGCTATTTCCCCGCCGACAGGTCGCGCGGCGCCTGATCGGGCAGGGACGCCACCAGGCAGTCCAGGCTGCGCGTCAGCAAGGGCGCATGGGTCCAAGGCAAAAAATGGTCGGCCCCCTCGATCAGGATCACGGTCGGGGGTTCGGGCAGCATCGCGCGCAGGTAATCGACATTCGCCGCCGGAACCAGCGTGTCGCCGAGGCCCTGCAGGATGGTCACCGGCTGGCGCAACCCGGCCAGGTCGGGGGCCAGATCCTCCAACCCCGGGCGCAGCGACATCAGCTCGGCATTCGAGCTGGCCAGCTCCGAGGGCAGCAGCTGGGCAAAGAAATCCAGGGCCGCGACCTCCTGCAGGGGGTGGATCTCCTCCAGCCCGGGATCGGCGGCGGCGCCCACCAGCAGGACGCCCGCGACCCGGTCGGGCCTGTCGGCGGCGATCCGCAGCGCGACCGGCCCGCCATAGGAATAGCCGACCAGCACCACGCCGGGCTGGGTCGCGGGACCCAAGAGCGGATGCAGCGCATCGGCATGGGCCTGCAGATCGGTCACCGGATCGGCGCCGCTGTCGCCATAGCCCGGACGGTCGGGTGCCAGATGCAGTCGCCCCGGCGGCACATCGGCCAGAAACGGGCGCCATTCCTCGGCCAGGCCCGGGCTGCCATGAATGAAGATCACCCGCTGCGCCCCCGCCTGGCCCGCCGCCATGACCGCGACCTGGGCGCCGTCCGGCCCCGCGGTCAGGCGCAGGCTGCGCAGGCCCGCATCGGTGCCGGTGCCGTCATCCTCCAGCCCGATGCCGGTGATGGCGATGAACTGTTCGCGCAGCGGCTGGAACGGTTCCAGCACGAAGCCCAAGGCGCCGGCGGCCGGGCCGGGATCCTCGGCGGGGATGGTGATGACCTGGCCGGGGCGGGGGCAGTCGGGCAAATCGGCGATCATGACGGGGTCCGGGTGGGGATGGCTGGCGCGATCATCCCGCCCCGCGCGGCCGCGCGCAAGGGCCTGGTCAAGAACTGGGCGGATAGACGCGGCGCAGGCGTTCCTGCTGGCGCTGCAGGGCCAGCATCCGGCGCAGCCCCAAGGGCCGGTGCCCCGCCCGGCGCATCGCCGCCCCGATGCGGAACAGCGCCCGATACTGCCGCCACAACGTCCGCCAGGCGCCGGTCAGCGTGCCGGTCCCGGCCCAGATATGCAGCATCTCGGCCCCCGCGCCGTTCAGCTCGACGATCTGCATGGTCTGGCCGCGGGCCAGCTCCTCGCGGCTGCGGAAGCGGATGTCGAAGCGGCCGAAATGGAAATCGGGCATCTCGCGCGAGATGCGGTCGATGACCGCCTCCAGCTCCGGCGTCACCTCGGCGGTGGCGTCGTGATAGACCGCCCCGAGCCGCGCGCTGCGGGCATTGGTCAGGCATATGAATTCGTCCGGTGCGGGGATGCGGTTCCAGTCGGCCGGGTTGCGGTCGCGATAGATCGCGGCATTGGCCTGCAGGATCGGATCGGCGGCGACCAGTTCCTCGACGCGCCTGCGCCCGTCGCCGATGACATGGGGCGGGTGGACATGGGCCATGGACAGGATGCGGCCCCGGTCCTGCCCGACCTCGCGGATATAGAAGATCCCGACCTCGCCCGGCAGGTCGATCAGCCCCTGCAGCAGCACGCGCGCCCCCGGCGGCTGGACCGAGAGGTAATCGGCCAGATCCGCCTCGACGCGCAGCAGCCGCACGCCCCATCCCTGATAGCCGCGATCGGGCTTGGCCACGACCGGATAGGACAGGCCAGCCCGCGCCATCGCCCCCCGGGCCAGCGCCAGGCGGTCGGCATCGGGCGCGCAGTCCACCGTCGCGAAGGGCGGCAGAAAGGCCTGCCCCTCGGGACCGAAGAGGTCCAGCCCCTGCGACTTGCTTTCCCCCCACAGCCCGCCCGCATCCATCGACGGATTGGCCGCGGTGGGCAGGGTGATGCTGCCATGCCGGATCGACAGGGCCAGCCACATCAGCGCGGGCAGCACATAGAACAGCCGTTCCGGCACGCGGCGCTTGAAGCGGGGATAGGTCGGGCCGGGGGCGGACGCAGGTCGACGGGGGCGGGTTCGGGACGGGGTGGGTGACAGGTCAAATGAACGGAAATCCGGGTCTGCGGGGTCATCCTTTGGGCCGAACAGTCGATCTGCACGCCGGCGAGCACCCATCATGCGCCATCCGGCCCCGAAAGGCCAGCACCGGGCACAGCCGCGCCGGGATCAGCGGAACAGCAGGACCGAGCGCCGCGCCTCGCGCAGCATCTGGGTGGTGACCGATCCGATGATCAGCCGCCGGATGCGGCTGTGGCCATAGGCGCCCATCACCAGCAGGTCATGGCCCGCGGATTCCAGACGCTCGGGCAGGGCGGTCTCGGGGCTGCCGGTCAGGGTCACGGCCTGGGCGTCCAGGCCCGCGGCGCGCAGGCGCAGGATCGCCTCGTCCATCTGGCCTTGGGCGTTGCGGGGCAGGGGGTCGGCCATCGCGACCTCGATCCGCATGCCGGTGAAGGCGGGGCTGGTGCAGATGTGGTCGACCGCCTTCATGGCCGATCCGCCGCCGTCAAAGGCCACCAGCGCGCTGGTCATGGGCCGGAAGGCGCGGGCCGCGACCAGGACCGGCACCCGGGCCGAGCGGACCACCCGTTCGAGGTTCGAGCCCAGATGCGCCTTTGCGAAATCGGCCGCCAGGCCACGCTTGCCGATGACGATGACCGACCCGTCGGTCGTGCGGTCGGTGGCGTGGTCGATCAGGTCGCCCTGTTCCAGCCGCGTGTCCACCTGGGCGGCGCCGGCGGCCTCGGTCAGGCCGCGCGCATCCTCCAGCAGGGCGCGGCCTTGGGCATTGGCCAGCCGGGCGCGCTGTTCGTCCAGCGATGCCAGCTCCTGCAGCAGCTCGCTGCGGGCGCCGAGGCGGATGGTCCCCGACAGGTCCTGCGGCCGCGCCCCCTCGCGCCGGCCCAGCACATGCAGCAGCGTGACGGGCGCATTGAGCCGCCCCGCCAGCCATCCCGCATGGTCGCAGACCGAGGGCGCATAGAGGGAATCGTCCACCAGCGCGATGATCTTGTCCGTCGTCATGTCCCGTCCCCCCGTCAATGCGCGGCCATCCTGTCGATGGCATCCGGTTTGTCATGCACCCCGAGGCGGTCCATCATCGCCTCGGACGCCCGGTTCAGGCCCAGGACCTGCACCTGCGCCCCCCTGCGGCGGAATTTCACGATCGCCATGTCCAGGGCCTGTACGGCGCTGATGTCCCAGACATGGGCGCGTCCCACGTCGATGGTGACATGATCCAGCCGTTCGGAAAAGTCGAAGGCCGCCATCAGGTCCTCGACCGAACCGAAGAAGATCTGACCCTCGACCAGATAGGTCCGCGAGAGCCCGTCCGCCGACAGGGTCGATGTCACGCGGAACAGCCGCGCGATCTTGGCGGCGAAGAAGATGCCCGACAGCATCACCCCCACCATCACCCCGATGGCCAGGTTGTGGGTCCAGACGACCGTGCCCACCGTGGCCAGCATCACCACCGACGACGATGCCGGGTTGCGCCCCAGATCGGCGATCGAGGACCAGCTGAAGGTGCCCACCGACACCATGATCATGATTGCCACCAGCGCGGGCATGGGGATGCGGCTGACCAGATCGCCCAGGCCCACGACCAGGATCAGCAGCACCACCCCCGCCGTCAGCGACGACAGCCGCCCGCGGCCGCCGGATTTGACGTTGATCATCGACTGGCCGATCATCGCGCAGCCCGCCATGCCGCCGATGAAGCCGGTGGCGCTGTTGGCCAGGCCCTGGCCGATGCATTCCTGGTTTCGGTCGGTGCGGGTGTCGGTCAGGTCGTCGACCAGGTTCTGGGTCATCAGGCTTTCCAGCAGGCCGACGACCGCGACCGCGACGGAATAGGGCAGGATGATGCGCAGCGTCTCCAGGTTCAGCGGCACGTCGGGCAGCAGAAAGACCGGCAGCGTGTCGGGCAGCGCGCCCATGTCGCCCACCGTCCGCACGTCCCAGCCCAGCATCACCGCCAGCGCCGTCATCACCACGATCGTCACCAAGGGCGAGGGCACCGCCCGCGTGATGCGCGGGAACAGATAGATGATCGCCAGCGATGCCGCGACCAGCGCCCAGGTGAACCAGGTCACGCCCGGCATGCGCAGGTCCAGCTCCGGCAGCTGCGCCAGAAAGATCAGGATCGCCAGCGCGTTCACGAATCCCGTCATCACCGAACGCGAGACATAGCGCATCACGAAGCCCAGCTTCAGGATCCCGCAGCCGATCTGGATCAGCCCCGCCAGCACCGTCGCCGCCAGCAGGTACTCCAGCCCGTGATCGCGCACCAGCGTCACCATCAGCACCGCCGTCGCCGCCGTCGCGGCCGAGATCATCCCCGGCCGCCCCCCGGTGATCGCGGTGATCACCGCGATGGAGAAGCTGGCATAGAGCCCCACCTTGGGGTCCACCCCCGCGATGATCGAAAACGCGATCGCCTCGGGGATCAGGGCCAGCGCCACGACCAGGCCGGACAGCAGGTCCGGCCGGATATTGCCCAGCCATTCATGCCGGTATCTTTGAAGGGGTGTCATCTGTAATCCGTTCCCGACCGGGGCTGCCCCGGCCCTGCATCATCTTGCACAGGTTCGAATTGTCCGGCGGATCGGCGGCCGGAAGAGCCACCCGGAATTTCACCGGGTCCATGCGAATGGCATGCTGATACGCGGCACCGGGGGCGGCCGCAACCCCCGCCCGTCAGCCGCGCGGGCGGCGCAGCAGGCCCATGATGTCCTTGGTGCGGTCCAGGATCGGCGTCGCGATGGCATCGGCGCGATCCGCGCCCCGGGCCAGGATCGCGTCGATCTGGGCCGGATCGGCCAGGTATTCCGTCATCCGCCGGGTGATCGGGGCCATGGCCTCGACCGCGACCTCGGCCAGGGCGGGCTTGAAGGCGCCGAAGCCCTGACCCTCGAACCGCGCCAGCACCGCGTCGGGGGTCTCGTCCGTCAGGGCGGCGAAGATGTTGACCAGGTTGCGGGCCTCGGGGCGGTCCTTCAGGCCGTCCACCTGGCCGGGCAGGGGATCGGCATCGGTCCGCGCCTTGCGGATCTTCTGGGCGATGGTGTCGGCATCGTCGGTCAGGTTGATGCGGCTGGCATCCGAGGGGTCGGATTTCGACATTTTCTTGGAGCCGTCGCGCAGGGACATGACGCGGGTGGCCACGCCCTCGATCAGCGGTTCGGTGATCGGGAAGTGATTGACGCCGTAATCATGGTTGAACTTGGCCGCGATGTCGCGGGTCAGTTCCAGATGCTGCTTCTGATCCTCGCCGACGGGCACCGCGGTCGCCTGATAGGTCAGGATGTCGGCCGCCATCAGCGCCGGATAGGCCAAAAGGCCCAAGCTGACATTTTCGGCGTTCTTGCCGGCCTTGTCCTTGAACTGGGTCATCCGGTACATCCAGCCGACGCGGGCCACCGTGTTGAACAGCCACGCCATTTCCGCATGGGCGCTGACTTGGGACTGGTTGAACAGCACCGATTGCTCCGGGTCCACCCCCGCCGCCATGAAGGCCGCCGCCGCCTCGCGGATGCGCTGGCGCAGGCCCTCGGGGTCCTGCCAGACGGTGATCGCATGCAGGTCGACGATGCAATAGACCGTCTCGGCCTCCCCGCCCTGCAGCGCCGCGAACCGCTTCAGCGCGCCCAGGTAATTGCCGAGCGTCAGCCCGCCCGACGGCTGGATCCCCGAGAAGATGCGCGGGCGGAACGAAGCGGTGATCGGGTCGGACATGGGACGGCCTGCCTTGGAATTTCCTGGCCCGTGGCTTAGCGGTTGCCCATCACCCTTGCAACCCGTGCCGTCGAGGACCCCCATGCGCCCCGGACTGACCCAATCCCCGCTGAACCCGCTACCCCCGGTCCTGTGGCTGCTGGCCCTGCCCATCATCGTCACCGAGGCCGCCTTTGCCTTGGGCCGGGCCGGCCTGATCGGCGGGGCCGAGGGCGTGGGCCTGCGCCTGTCGGCCATCCGGCTGGCGGCCTTTCCGCCCGAACTGGCCCAGAGGGTCTGGACCCTGGGCGCGCTGGACCTGGACCAGGCCTATCGCGCGGTCAGCTTCAGCTTTGTGCATGCCTCGCTGACCCATGCGCTGTTCGTTCTGGTCTTCACCCTGGCCTTGGGCAACATGATCGCCCAAAATTTCCGTCCCTGGGCCGTGGTGGCGCTGTTTCTGGGATCGGCCATCGGCGGGGCGGTCGTCTATGCGGCGGTGCTGGCGGCGGCGGGGATGCGGCCCGCGCTGCTGGTGGGGGGCTATCCGGCGGTCTATGGGCTGGTCGGGGCCTTCACCTTCCTGCTCTGGACACGGCTGGCGGCGCAGAACGCCAACCGCTTCCGGGCCTTCGTGCTGATCGGGGTGCTGCTGTCCTTCCAGCTGATCTTCGGGCTGGCCCATGGCGGGTCCGGCCCCGGCTGGATCGCCGAGATCGCGGGCTTTGCCTGGGGGTTCGGGCTGTCCTTCCTGCTGGTGGACGGGGGGCTGGGCCGCGCCCTGGCCCAGATCCGGCGGCGCTAGCCCCGCCGGATCGCGGCGCGCAGCTCGGACGGGCGATAGCCGCCGATCACGAAGGCCAGCGCAAAGTAAAGCGCCGCCCCCCCGAAGACCAGGATCGCCAGCCCCAGCCCGCGATCCAGGCCCGCGGCGTCCAGCCAGCCGCGCGTGACCCACAGCCCCGCAGCCATCAGCGCCGATGCCGCGACCAGCCGCGGCACCGCCCGGCGCAGCCGCGCATCGGCCCGCGCCGCTTGGCCCATGGCGCGCGTCCCCCACCACAGCTGGGCCACCATGATCCAGGCCGCGATGGTCGTGCCCAAGGCCGCCGCCAGAAAGCCCATGAAAGGCATCAGCCCGAAGGCCGCGACCGCGTTCACCACCATCGCGATCACCGCGAAACGGAAGGGCGTTTTGGTATCCTCGCGCGCGAAATAGAGGGGCTGGAGGATCTTCTGCAGCACGAAGGCCGGCAGGCCCAAGGCATAGACGACCAGCGCCGCCGCCGTCTGCTGCGTGTCGAAGGCGGTGAAGGCGCCGCGTTCGAACAGGGTGCGGACCATGGGTTCGGCGATCACCGCGATGGCGAAGGCCGATGGCAGGGTCAAAAACAGCCCGAATTCGGTGGCCCGCGAAAAGGCCTGCTGGCCGCCTGCGTGATCCTCGGCCCGGATGCGGCGGGCCAGTTCCGGCAGCAGCACCACCGCCACCGCCGCGCCGACCACGCCCAAGGGCAGCTGATACAGACGGTCGGAATAGGACAGCCACGCGATCGCGCCCTCGAACCGCGATCCGACCTGGCGGCCGACCAGCAGGTTGATCTGCACCACGCCGCCCGCGAAGGCCGCAGGCAGGGCCACCGCGATCAGCCGGCGCATGTCCGGCGTCAGCCGGGGGCGGCCCGGCCAGAAGGTGTATCCCGTCCGCCGCGCATCCCACCAGACCAGCGCCAGCTGGGCGATGCCGGTGACCGGCGTGGCCCAGGCCAGGGTCAGGCCCAGATCCCAGCCCTGCCACCGGCCCAGATACATCGCCACGATGAACAGCAGGTTCAGCAGCACCGGTGCTGCCGCCGCCGCCGTGAACCGCCCATTCGCGTTCAGCACCCCGGAGATCATCGAGGCCATCGAGATCAGCAGGATATAGGGAAACGTGATCCGCCCGTATTCCACCGCCAGATCGAAGCGTTCATCCCCCGCAAAGCCCGAGGCCATCAGCCAGACCAGCCCCGGCATGAAGATCATCGCCACCGCCGACAAGGCCAGCACCGTCAGGAACAGCCCCGAGAACGCCTCGCGGGCAAAGCGGCGGGCATCCTCCGGGTCCTGCAGCTTCTTGGAAAACATCGGAATGAAGGCGGTGTTGAATGCGCCTTCCGCAAAGAAGCGGCGGAACATGTTGGGCAGGGACAGCGCGATCAGGAAGGCCTCGGCCACGGCGCCCGTGCCCAGCCATGCGGCCATCAGGATGTCGCGCAGGAATCCCGACACGCGCGAGATCAGCGTCCACAGCCCCACCGACAGGAAGCCGCGCACCAGTCCGGTCTTTTTCATGCCTGTTCAGCCTCGGCCCGTTTGACGCCATCGGCGATGGCCGCGCGCAGTTTCTTTTCCAGCCCGTCGCGCTTGGCATGGCTGTGCAGCTTCAGCCCGAACATGTCCTTGACATAGAAGCTGTCGACCACCTGTGCGCCATAGGTCGCGATGACGGCGCTGACGATCTGGATATGGTTCGATGCCAGCGTCCGCGTCAGGTCATAGAGCAGGCCTGGGCGGTCGCGGGTATCGACTTCGATGATGGTGTAGATATCGCTGCCTTCATTGTCGAAGGTGATATGGGTCGGGAACTTGAATTCCCGGTTGCGCTTTTTGGGCTTGTCGCGGCTGGCGAAGGCCTCGCGGGCGACGATCTCGCCGCCCAGGGTGCGCAGGATGGTCTGGCGCAGCTTGGGCAGGCGGTCCTCGGCGAAGGGGTGGCCCTCGGCGTCCTGGACCCAGAAGACCGCCGTCGCATAGCCGTCGCGGGTGGTGTAGGTCCGCGCATCGACCACATTCGCCCCGGTCAGCGTCAGCGCGCCCGCCAGGCGCGAGAAGATGCCCGGATGGTCCGACAGCACAAAGGCCGCGCGGGTCGCGTCACGGTCGGGATCGGCACGCAGGTCGATGCGGATCTCGTCCGGGCCGATGCCGGACAGCAGCTCGGCGAAGACGGCCTGGGTCGCGGTCTGAAGACCGGGCCAATAGGCGTCGTAATGGCGCCCGATCTCGGCCCGGATCTGGCGGGCCTCCCATCCCTTGGCGATCAGCATGTGGCGCAGGGACCGCTTGGCCTCGGCCTGGCGGCGGTCGCGGTTCAGTTCCTCCAGACCGTTTTCCAAGGCGGCGGCGGTTTCCTGATGCAGCTTGCGCAGCAGCATGGCCTTCCAGTTGTTCCAGGTGCCCGGACCCACGCCGCGGATGTCGCAGACGGTCAGGACCAGCAGCATGTCCAGCCGCTTCCTGGTCTTCACCGCCTTGGCGAAATCGCGCAGGGTGCGGGGATCGGCGATGTCGCGTTTCTGCGCCACGTCCGACATCAGCAGATGGTGGCGCACCAGCCATTCGACCGTGTCCACGTCGTCCTGGCCAAAGCCCATCCGCGTGGCGATGCGCCGGGCGATGCGCGCCCCCAGGATCGAGTGATCCTCGGGGCGGCCCTTGCCGATGTCATGCAGCAGCGTCGCCAGATAGAGGACGCGGCGGTTCACCCCCGCCTCGATGATCTCGGAGGACAAAGGCAGGTCCTCGGGATGTTCGCCGCGCTCGATCTCGGCCAAGGCGGCGACGCATTGGATGGAATGTTCGTCCACCGTGTAGTGGTGATAGAGGTTGAACTGCATCATCGCCACGACCGGCTCGAATTCCGGGATGAAGGCGCCCAGCACCCCAAGTTCGTTCATGCGGCGCAGCGCGCGTTCGGGATTTCCGTGCCGCAGCAGCAGGTCCATGAAGATGCGGATCGCCTCGGGGTCGGCCTGCACCTTCTCGTCGATCAGATGCAGGTTCGCGGCCACGGTCCGCAGCGCCTCGGGGTGGATCAGGATGCCGGTGCGCAGCGCCTCCTCGAACAGGCGCAGGATGTTCAGCGGATCGTCCAGGAACTGCGCCTCGTCGGCATAGGAGAGCCGCCCCTGCTGATCGGCGAAACCGGGGCGCATCTTGCGGCGCCTGCGGAAGATGCGGCCCAGGAAGGGGGCCGCGCGGACATGGCGGGTCTCCAGCTCCGTCAGGAAGACGCGGGTCAGTTCGCCCACGCGGGTGGCGTGGCGGAAATAGTCCTGCATGAAATATTCGACCGCCCGGCGCGCGGCCGTGTCGTGATAGCCCATGCGCCGCGCCACCTCGACCTGCATGTCGAAGGACAGCACGTCCGCCGGCCGCCCCGCGATCAGGTGCAGATGGCTGCGCACCGCCCAGAGGAAATCCTCGGCCTGCCAGAAGGACAGATGCTCGTCGCGGGTGAAGACGCCCAGATCGACCAGTTCGACCGCCCGATCGACCCGGTGGATGTATTTCGCGATCCAGTAGAGGGTCTGGAGGTCGCGCAGGCCCCCCTTGCCCTCCTTGACATTGGGCTCCAGGACATAGCGCTGGCCGCCCTGACGCTGGTGGCGGGCGGTGCGTTCCTCCAGCTTGGCCTCGATGAATTCGGGGACGGTGCCGGCGAAAAGCTCGGTCCAGAGCCGGTCGCCAAGCTCCTGCGCCAAGGGGGCGTGGCCGGTGACAAGACGGTGTTCCACCAGCGATGTGCGGATGGTGATGTCGCCCGCGCCAAGCCGCAGGCAGTCGTCGACGCTGCGGATCGAATGGCCGATCTTCAGCTTCATGTCCCACATCATGTAGAGCATGGATTCGACGACGCTCTCGGCCCATGCGCTGATCTTCCACGGCGTCAGGAACAGCAGGTCCACGTCGGATGCGGGCGCCATCTCGGCCCGGCCATAGCCGCCCACGGCCAGCACCGCCAGGCGTTCGTTGTCGGATCGCGACCGCTGGCGGTGCAGGCGGGTCGTGGCGACGTGATGGACGCCGATCACCAGCAGGTCGGTCAGCGCGGCGATGGCGCGCACCGTCTCGCGCGCGGCGCGGGGATGGGTGGCGAAGGCCGCCTCGATCGCGGCCATGCCCTCGGCCCGGCGCAGCGACAGGACGGCGACGGTGCGGGCGCGGATCTCGCGCGGGTCGGTCAGATCGCCCAGGCCGTGATCCAGCAGGGCGATCAGCTCGGCGGCGTCCGGGTCGGGCGGGGTGCCGACGATGGGGTCGGTCGTCATCGGGGCGGGGTCCGTCCTCAGGACCCGAAGCCGCGCGTGGTGCGCTGGGCGGGGTCCAGGATGACCAGCTGGCCGTCGCGGATGGTGGCCACGGCCATGCCGCGCTGGATCGTGCCGTCGCGCTGCAGCCGGAAGATGCCGCCCACGCCCGCGAAGCCCGATCGCTGCGTCAGCCCGGTCGTGGTCAGCGCGTTCCGCCGCCCGTCGCGCGCCAGCGAGGCGATGGCCGCCACCCCGTCATAGGCCAGCGAGGCCAGCTGATGGGGCGCCTCGCCATGGGATTGGGCATAGCGGGCCTCGAACTGGCGCTGCAGGGTCTGGTCGGGGATGGCGAACCAGCCCTCGGCCAGCTGGGGCATCCGCAGGCGGTCGGCGGGCTGGTCCCACCGGGTCAGGCCCATCATCTGGGTGACGGGGCTGCGCACGCCCGCCCGGGCCAGCTGTTCGGTCAGATAGGGCAGCACGGCCTGGTTGTTGGCGGTCATGAAGACCGCGTCCACCCGGCCCGACTGCGCGGCCTGGGCCACGCGCGGCACGACCGAATCGATCCCCGAGATCGACACGGGGTGGTTGATCCGCCCGGCCAGCCGCGCGCCGTTGCGGGCGATGGCGGTCTCGATCGCGCGGCCGCCCAGCTGGCCCGCGATGTCGTCCTCGGCCACGACCAGCAGGTTGCGCTTGCCCTGACGGGCGCCATAGCCGACCAGCCGGTCGGCGATGTTGGCGAAGCTGTTGCCCAGGATGAAGACGTTGCCGCCCGCCACCTGGGTGTTGTTCGAGAATGTCAGCACGTTGATGTTGCGCGCGGCCATGGCGTTGCCCACGGCATTGGCGCCCTCGGCGAAAAGCGGCCCCAGGATGATCTGGGCGCCGGCATCGGCCGCGGCATTGGCCTGGGCCACCGCGGCCTCGGTCGATGCGCCCGCGTCATAGATGCGCAGGTCGATCGCCGCCCCCTGGGCATCGGCCGCGGCCATGCGGGCGGCGTTCTTGAGGCTGCGCGCCAGCCATTCCAGATCCTGCGATCCGGTGCCGCCGGGCGCCAGCAGGGCCACGCGCACGGGCTGGGCCGGGTCGATCAGCGGGCCGAATTCGCGCCCGCCGGCCTGGCTGATGGCCTCGGTCGTGTCGCAGGCCGCCAGGAACAGGGCCGATGCGACCGCTGCGGCTTTCAGAAGGGCGCGGCCCAGGCCGCGGCCCGGCCGGGTTGTGGCGAAGGCGGACATGTGAAATTTCCCTGCTGGATGGAATGGCACGCAAGACTGGCGTCAGCCTAGGACCTGTGCGCAGGATTGGCAATCAGCCCCGGCCCCGACCGGAGGCCCACGGAGGCAGGATGACCGACCGCAACGACAAGGCACCCGCCGAAGCCCCCCGCCGCCTGGCCGCCCAGATCGAGGCCCCGCGGCTGGAGGGGGGGCTCTATCTGGTGGCGACGCCCATCGGGGCCGCACGCGACATCACGCTGCGCGCGCTGGACGTGCTGAACGGCGCGGATGTGCTGGCGGCCGAGGATACCCGCGTGCTGCGCCACCTGATGGAGATCCACGGCATCCCGCTTCGGGGCAGGCGGGTGCTGGCCTATCACGACCATAACGGCGAACGGGCGCGGCCCGCGCTGCTGGCGGCCTTGGCGCAGGGCGCCAGCGTCGCCTATGCCTCGGATGCGGGGACGCCGCTGGTCGCCGATCCGGGCTATCGCCTGGCGCTGGACGCGGCCGAGGCGGGGGCGCGGGTCCATGCCCTGCCGGGCCCGTCGGCCGCGCTGGCCGCGCTGAGCCTGTCGGGCCTGCCGAGCGACCGGTTCCTGTTCCTGGGCTTTCCGCCGTCCACCGCGACGGCACGCCAGACCTGGCTGCGGCGCTGGCTGGCGGTGGACAGCACGCTGATCCTGTTCGAAAGCCCGCGTCGCGTTAACCGAACGTTGGATGATCTGTGCCAGATTGATCCGAATCGACTTACGGTGGTCGCGCGGGAACTGACCAAGAAATTCGAGGAGGTGATCCGCGGCCCGGCCATCGAACTGGCCGCCGATCCGCGCATCCCCACCCTGAAGGGCGAGGTGGTGATGGTCCTCGACCGTCCGACGCCCGCCGCGCCGGATGCGGACCGGGTGCGCGACCTGCTGCGCGCCAAGATGGACCGCATGTCGGTCAAGGATGCCGCGCGCGAGGTGGCGCTGGAACTGGGACTGCCGCGGCGCGAGCTTTATCAGCGCGCGTTGGAGATGGGGAACGGGAATGACGGCGATGATGGCGACGACTGACCTGCAGCCCTGGGCGCGGCCCGGGGCATCCGGGATGCGCGCGGGGCGCGGCCGGCGTGCCGCCCTGTCCGGCCTGATGGCCGAGGACAACGTGCTGCGCCATTACCAGCGCGCGGGCGCGGTGCTGCGCGACAGCCGCTGGCGCGGTCAGGCAGGAGAGATCGACCTGATCCTGCAGGACGGCCCCGACCTGGTCTTCGTCGAGGTGAAATCGGCCGCCACCCATGCCGCCGCCGGCGGGATGCTGCGGCCCGCGCAGATCCGGCGCATCATGGCCTCGGCCTGCGACTATTGCGGGCGGCACGGGCTGGACGGGGCGACAATGCGCTTCGACGTGGCGCTGGTCGACGGGCTGGGCCGGGTCGAGATCCTGGCGAATGCGCTGGTCCAAGACTGAAGCTTGCATCCGCCCGGTCCCCGCGCCACAACGGGCCCAACCACCAGGAGGGCAGGATGAGCCTTTACGTCGCCTTGCAGATGGACCCGATCGAGGATGTCTCGGTCACCGCTGACAGCACCTTTCGCATCGGGCTGGAGGCCGAGGCCCGGGGCCATCGCCTGTTCCAGTATACCGTGGATCAGCTGCGCTATGACGAAGGCCGGGTCATCGCCCGCGGCCGCCCGGTCACCCTGAACCGCCAGCAGGGCAGCCATGCCCGCTTCGGGGACTGGGCCGAGGTCGAGCTGACCGAATTCGACGTGATCTGGCTGCGCCAGGATCCGCCCTTCGACATGGCCTATGTCACCTCGACCCATCTGCTGGACCGGGTGCATCCCCGCGCGCTGGTCGTGAACGACCCGTTCTGGGTCAGGAACTGCCCTGAAAAGCTGATGGTGCTGGATTTCCCCGACCTGACGCCGCCCACGATGATCTCGCGCGACCCGGTCGCCTTCAAGGCCTTCCGCGCCCGTCATGGCGAGATCATCGTGAAGCCCCTCTATGGCAATGGCGGCGCGGGGGTGTTCCACCTGAAGCCGGGCGATCCGAACCTCTCGGCGCTGCTGGAGACCTTTGCGGGCATCAACCGCGAGCCGATGATCGCGCAGAAATACCTGCCCGCCGTGGTCAAGGGCGACAAGCGGATCATCCTGGTCGATGGCGAACCCGTGGGCGCCATCAACCGCGTCCCGCAGGAGGGCGAGGCCCGGTCGAACATGCATGTGGGCGGCCGCGCCGAACAGGTCGGCCTGACCGACCGCGAACGCGAGATCTGCGCCCGCATCGGCCCGGTCCTGCGGGACAAGGGGCTGATCTTCACCGGCATCGACGTGATCGACGGCTGGCTGACCGAGATCAACGTCACCTCGCCCACCGGCATCCAGGAACTGGAACGCTTCGACGGCATCAACGCGGCCGAGGCGATCTGGGAGGCTATCGAACGTCGCGTCGCCGCCCGCTGATCGGGGGAACTGCCCGCGCGCGTGGCGGTTCGATGACGGTTCATGGGCGCACACGCAGTCTTGCGGCGGCGCATGTTGACCTGAAGGCCCGGGCGAACCATCTAGGGTTATCTTCGGACCGGTCCGCCGGTCCCCTTTTCGTGCAAGGGCGGTGATGAAGCGTTTCCTGTCATCCTCGACGCTGGTCTTTCTGGCGATCCTGGGCTTTCTGGTCTTCTGGATCGGCGGCGGCATGCTGAACCGCCAGCCGCCGCAACAGGCCGAACCCGTCGACGTGCCCGTCCCCCATGTCGCGGCCAGCCTGTCGGCCGCCGAGGAGATCGTGCCGCGCACGGTCCTCTTCGGCAATGTCGTGCCCGATCAGACCTCGGTCCTGCGGGCCCGTACCTCGGGCATCGTCGAGGAGGTCATCCGCCAAGGCCGCGAGGTCGAGGAGGGCGAGGAGCTGGCGCGCCTCTCCGCCGATGACCGCGAGGCCGGGGTGGCCCGCGCCCAGGCTTCGGTCAGCTCGGCCGAGCGCGACTATGACGCGGCCCGCCAGCTGCGCAGCCGCGGCGTCACCTCCGAGGCCGAGCTGCAGTCGCGTTTCGCCCAGCTGGAATCCGCCCGGGCCGAGCTGCGCGCCGCCGAGCTGGAACTGTCGAACACCCGCCTGCGCGCGCCCATCGCCGGCACCGTCAGCCGCGTCACCGCCGAACTGGGCAGCTTCGTCGATGCCGGCGGCGAGGTGCTGCAGATCGTGCGCAACGACCCCCTGATCGCCGAAGTCGAGGTCCGCCAGTCCGAGATCACCTCGATCCGGCTGGACCAGATCGCCGACGTGACCTTCCAGGGAGGCCGCCAGACCAAGGGCACGGTGCGCTTCATCTCGCCCGTGGCCACGCCCGAGACGCGCACCTTCCGCGTCGAGCTGGAGATCCCCAATCCCGGCAACGAGATCCCCGCAGGCCTCAGCGCCGAGATCTCGCTGCCGCTGCAACCCCTGCGCGCGCATCGCCTGTCGCCCGCACTGGTGCGGCTGGACGACACCGGCCGCATCGGAGTCTTTACCGTGGCGGATGACGGCCGGACCCTGCGCTTTGCCCCGATCGAGATCGTGCAGGCCCGCGCCGAGGCGATCTGGATCACCGGCCTGCCGGACGAGGCGCATGTGGTCACCATCTCGCAGGGGGCGCTGTCGGACGGCCAAGAGGCCCGCATCAGCGAGACGCCCGAGGCCTATCGCAACGTGCTGGGCGACCGCGAGGCGCCGCCCGACCCGGCATCGCCCGAGGCCGCGACCGGCCTTCTGGGCGCGGCCAATGCCGCCGAGGCGCCGCGGCCATGAACGCGATGATTGCCGCGGGCTTTTCGCGCGCCCGGACAGTCATCCTGGTCATGATCGCGCTGATCGCGTCGGGCTTCATGGCCTATGTCTCGATTCCCAAGGAATCGATGCCCGAGGTCGATATCCCGATCTTCATCGTCAACGTCACCTATAGCGGCGTCAGCACCGAGGACGCCGCCAAGCTGCTGGCCGAGCCGATCGAACGGCAGGTCAATTCGCTGGACGGGCTGCGGCGGATGCAGACGGTGGCCTCGGAGGGTTTCGCCTCGGTCACGCTGGAATTCCGTCCCGGCTTCGATCAGGACGCGGCGCTGCAATCGGTCAAGGATGCGGTGGACGATGCCGGCCCCGACATCCCGCCCGGCGCCGACGGCCCCTTCGTGCGTGAAATCGACATGTCGCTCTTTCCGATCCTGACGGTCGCGCTGTCGGGCCAGGTGCCGGAGCGCGAGCTGATCCGCCTCGGCCGCCTGCTCAGCGACCGGATCGAGACGGTGGGCGGTGTGCTGCAGGCCGATCTGACCGGCGACCGCGAGGACCAGCTGGAGATCCTGATCGACCCCTTGGCGCTGGAGACCTATGGCATATCGCCGGGCCAGCTGTCGCAGGCGGTGCGCGCCAACAACCAGCTGATCGCGGCGGGGTCCTTCGACACCGGCGCGGGGCGGCTCGGGGTGTCGATCCCCGGCACCGTGGTCCAGATGGACGAGATCATGTCCATCCCCGTCCTGGTCGACGGGGCCACGGTGCTGCGCGTGCAGGACGTGGCCGAGGTGCGCCAGACCTTCAAGGACCCGGTGACCTTTGCCCGCATCGACGGCCAGCCCGCTTTGGCGATCGACGTGCGCAAATCGGCCGGGTCGAACATCATCGACACCGTCGCCGCCGTCCGCCAGGTCGTGGCCCAGACCACCGCGGACTGGCCCGAACAGGTCAGCGTCGTCTTCATGAACGACCAGTCCGAGGAGATGCAGACCCTGCTGTCGGACCTGCAGAACAACGTCATCGCGGCGGTGGTTCTGGTCATGCTGGTAACCGTGCTGTTTCTGGGGGTGCGCGCATCGCTGCTGGTGGCGGTGGCCATTCCCGGGTCGTTCCTGGGCGGCATCCTGATCATCTGGGCGCTCGGCTTCACGCTGAACGTCATCGTGCTGTTCGCGCTGATCCTGGTGGTGGGGATGCTGGTCGACGGCGCCATCGTCGTGGTCGAGCTGGGCGAGCGGCTGATCGCCAAGGGCCACAGCAAGACCGAGGCCTTCCGCATGGCCGCGCAGCGCATGGCCTGGCCGATCACCTCATCCACCGCGACGACGCTGGCGGTGTTCTTTCCGCTGCTGTTCTGGCCGGGCCTGGCGGGGCAGTTCATGTTCTACCTGCCCGCGACGATGATCGCGACGCTGCTGATGTCGCTGCTGATGGCGCTGCTCTTCGTGCCGGTGACGGGGACGCTGCTGGGCGGCGGGCAGGACATGGCGCCCGAACCCATCGGGCAGGAGCCCGATTCGCTGATGGGCCGCCTGTCGGGCTGGACCATCGCGCGGCCCGGCGCGACCATCGGCTTGGCGATCCTGGGGGTGCTGGTCATCCTCTATGCCTATGCGCAGCTGGGCCGGGGGGTGGAATTCTTCCCCCAGACTGATGCCGAACGTGCGCAGGTCCAGATCACCGCAAACGGCAACATGTCGGTGGAGGAAAGCGACCAACTGGTGCGGCTGATCGAAGGCCAGATCCTGGGCTTCGACGGGGTGGAGCGGGTTTATTCCCGCACCATCGGATCGGTCGAACAGCGGGTCCGGTCCAACCTGTCCAGCGACGTGATCGGCCAGATCCAGGTGGAGTTCACCGATTGGCGCGGCCGCGCGGCCTCGGACGAGGTGATCGACCGCATGCGCGCCGCCACCGCCGAGGTGCCGGGCCTGGGCATCCAGATCGAGGCCGCGGCATCCGGCCCCGGCGCGGCCCGCCCCGTCCAGATCGAGGTTTCCGCCACCAACCGCGAGATGCTGCAGCAGGCATCCCAGACCATCGAGCGGATGATGGAGGAGGCGGGCACCTTCGTCGACATCGCCAATGACACGCCCCGCCCCAATCCCGAGATCCGGCTGATCGTCGATCGCGAGGAATCCGCCCGCTACGGGCTGGACATCGACACGATCGGCACGGCCGTCCAGCTGTTGACCACGGGGGTGAACCTGGGCACCTATCTGCCCGATTTCGCCGATGACGAGGTCGACATCGCCCTGCGCTATCCCCCCGACCAGCGCAATTTCGAGAACCTGGCCGCGCTGCGCGTGGCGGGGCCGTCGGGGGCGCAGGTGCCGATCTCGAACGTGCTGCAGATCGTCCCCGCCCCGGCCCCCGCCGCCATCACCCGCATCGCCGGGCGCGAGACCCAGACCCTGACCGCCGATATCGCGCCGGGCAGCACGCTGCAGGCCGAACTGGCCCGCATCGACGCGGCCATCGCCCAGGCCGATCTGCCCGACGGGGTCGAGGTCAATTTCGGCGGCGAGATCGAGGACCAGGAGGAGGCGATGACCTTCCTGATGGGCGCCTTCGTCGCGGCGATATTCCTGATGTTCACGATCCTGCTGATCCAGATGAACAGCTTCTTCCAGGCCGGGCTGGTGCTGACGGCGATCATCTTCTCGATCACCGGGGTGTTCCTGGGGCTGATGATCCGGCAGGAGGCCTTCTCGATCGTGATGAGCGGGATCGGCATCATGGCCTTGGCGGGCGTGGTGGTGAACAACAACATCGTGCTGATCGACGCCTTCAACGAACATCGCGATGCGGGCATCGGTCCCGACGAGGCCGCGCGCCGCGCCGCCGCCGAACGCGTGCGGCCGGTGCTGCTGACGGCATCGACCACGGTGATCGGGCTGCTGCCGATGGTGATGGGGATGACCATCGACTTCACCGGGCGGGACCTGTTCTTCGGCGCGCCTTCGGGCCAGTTCTGGATCCAGCTGTCGACCGGGATCGCGGGCGGGTTGGTGGTGGCGACGGCGGTGACGCTGATGCTGACGCCGACGCTGCTGGCCTGGGACGGGCGTCGCCGCCTGCGCCGGGCCGAACGGCGCGACCGCAAGCGCCAGTCCCGCGCCATGCCGCAACCTGCCGAGTAAGGCACGAAAAAGGGGCCGCCGATCCGGCGGCCCCTGGGCATGCGCGCGATGCTCAGTCGAAGGCGCGGTCGGTGATGGTCGACACCCATGCCCCCTCGGGCGCGGCCGAGATCACCGGATCCGATCCGCCGGCCAGCAGGATGTCCACGGTGCGCTGGTAATCGGCCTCGTCCAGCGTGCCGTCCGAGCCCTCCAGCAGCAGGGCGATCTCGGACATCATGCGGGTCTGGTGTTCCAGGGTCTGGGCGCCGGTCTCGTCATTCTCCAGGACGATGCGGGCGGCCTCCTCCGGGTTCTCGGCGGCCCATTCCCATCCGCGCATGCTGGCGCGGACGAAGCGGACCAGGCTGGTCACCTTCTCGCTGTCCTCCAGCGTGGATTCCAGGACATAGAGCCCGTCCTCCAGCGTGGCCACGCCCTGATCCTCGTATTTGAAGGTGATCAGGTCATCCTCGGTCAGGCCGGCATCCAGCACCTGGCCGTATTCGTTATAGGTCATGGTGCTGATGCAGGCGGCCTGCTTCTGCAGCAGCGGATCGACGTTGAAGCCCTGCTTCAGCACCGTCACGCCCTCCGGCCCGCCCTCGGTCGAGAGGCCGAGCGTGTTCATCCAGGACAGGAAGGGATATTCGTTCCCCGAGAACCAGACGCCCAAGGTCTTGCCCGCGAAATCCGTGGCCGGGTCGGTGATCCCCGTCTCGGCCAGACAGGTCAGCATCATGCCCGAGGACTTGAAGGGCTGGGCGATGTTGACCAAGGGCAGGCCGCGTTCGCGCGCCGCCAAGGCCGCGGGCATCCATTCCACGACCACATCCGCGCCGCCGCCCGCCAGCACCTGGGTCGGTGCGATGTCGGGACCGCCGGGCAGGATGGTGACGTTCACGCCTTCTTCCTCGTAGAAGCCTTGGTCCTGGGCCACGTAATAGCCCGCGAACTGGGCCTGGGTCACCCATTTCAGCTGCAGCGTCAGGTCGTCGGCCTTGGCGGCGCCTGCCATCAGGGCCAGGCCCGCGGCGGAAAGCATCAGATGTCTCATTTCCCTGTCTTCTCCTTGATGGGGGCGGATGCCCCGTTCATGTGCGCTGCGACGGGTGCCAGAACGTCACCTTCTTTTCGATCAGCGCGACAAGCCCATAGAACAGCGTGCCCGCAAGCGCCGCCACGACAATTTCCGCCCAGACCAGCGGCAGGTCCAGCCGCCCCACCGCGGTCGAGATGCGAAACCCCATCCCCCGCGTCGGGCTGCCGAAGAATTCGGCAACGATCGCCCCGATCAGCGCCAAGGTGGTGGTGATCTTCAACCCGTTGAACAGGAACGGCATCGCGGCCGGCAGGCGCAGCTTCCACAGGGACGCGCCATAGGGGGCGGCCCAGCTGGCCATCAGGTCGCGCTGCATCGGGTCCGTGGCCTTCAGCCCCGCCACCATGTTCACCAGGATCGGAAAGAAGACCATGACCACGACCACGGCGGCCTTGGACTGCCAGTCGAAGCCGAACCACATGACCAGGATCGGGGCGATGCCGACAATGGGCAGGGCCGCCACGAAATTGCCGATGGGCAGCAGGCCGCGCTGCAGGAACGGGCTGCGGTCGATGGCAATGGCGGTCAGGATCGCGGCCAAGGCGCCGATCACCCATCCGGTCAGCGCGCCGCGCAGGATGGTCTGGACGAAATCCGTCCACAGGATCGACCGGTTCGCCACGAAGCTGTCGGCGATCTGGCTGGGGGCGGGCAGGATGACGGTCGGGATCGCATAGATGCGGACGGCCATCTCCCACAGGATGACGATGGTTGCGCCGAAGATCACCGCCACCAACGCCCGCGTCGCCCGCGTGTCGAACCGCGCCAGCCAGATGTTCAGCGCCCATCCGCCCAGCCACACGCCCAGCAGGGGAAGCGCGCTCATCGGGTCAGCCCCATGCGCGACAGGGTGGCGCGTTCGATCAGCCCCACCAGCGCGACCAGCACGCCCGCCAGGATCGCGGCGGCGAAAAGCGCCGACCAGATCTGCACCGTCTGCCCGTAATAGCTGCCCGAGAGCAGCCTTGCCCCCAGACCCGCCGTGGCCCCCGAGGGCAGCTCGGCCACGATGGTGCCGACCAGGGCGGCGGCGATGGCGACCTTCAGGCTGGCAAAGAGATAGGGCAGCGAGGAGGGCAGCCGCAGATGCCAGAAGATCTGGGCGCGCCCCGCGCTCCAGCTGCGCAGCTGGTCCAGCTGCATCGCGTCGGGGGTACGCAGCCCCTTGACCATGCCAACCAGCACCGGAAAGAAGGACAGCCAGGCCGCGATCACCGCCTTGGGCAGCAGCCCGGTGATGCCGGTGCTGGCCAGGACCACGATGACCATCGGCGCGATGGCCAGGATCGGCACGGTCTGGCTGGCCACGGCCCAAGGCATGACGGATTGGTCCATGCTGCGGCTGTGCACGATGCCCACGGCCAGCAGGATCCCCGCGCCGGTCCCGATCGCAAAGCCCGCCAAGGTGGCCGACAGCGTCACCCAGCCATGCCAGACCAGGCTGCGGCGCGAGGTGACGGGCTGGCCGGTCACCCCCTCCCACAGGCCCTGCGCGACCTGATGGGGCGTGGGCAGGATGGGCCTGTCCTGGGACAGGGTGCGGCTGACCAGATCGGGCAGGGTCAGTTCCACCCCCGCGCGGGCGGCCTGGTCACGTTCCCAGGTGGCGTTCATGCGGATCGCCGCGACATACCAGATCGCCATGATGACCAGCAGCACCGTCAGGATCGGGACCAGATCGCCGGTGGACAGGCGCAGGCGGCGCGCGGCGGGGGCGTTCAGGACCGCGTCAGTCATGGGCATGCCCGTCGCGCAGCCCCTCGCGGACCTCATGGGCCAGGGCGATGAATTCGGGCGTGTCGCGGATCTCCAGCGGGCGGTGGCGGGGCAGGGTGCTGTCGATCACCCGGCTGATCCGGCCCGGACGCGGCGACATCACCACGATCCGGGTGGACAGATAGACCGCCTCGGGGATCGAATGGGTGACGAAGCCGATGGTCTTGCCCGTCTTGGCCCAGAGCGTCAGCAGCGCCTCGTTCAAGCGGTCGCGCACGATCTCGTCCAGCGCGCCGAAGGGTTCGTCCATCAGCAGGATGTCGGCATCGAAGGCCAAAGCGCGGGCGATGCTGGCGCGCTGCTGCATTCCGCCCGACAGCTGCCACGGGAACTTGGCGCCGAAACCCGACAGCTCGACCAGCTCCAGCACGCGGGCGATCCGCTCCTTCCGGTCGGCGCGGGAAAAGCCCATGATCTCCAGCGGCAGCGAGATGTTGCCCGCGATGGTCCGCCAGGGATAGAGCCCCGGCGCTTGGAAGACATAGCCATAGGCCCGCGCCCGGCGCGCCGCATCCGGGTCCATGCCATTCACCCGCAGATCGCCCGCGGTTGGCCGTTCCAGCGCGGCGATGGATCGCAGGAAGGTCGTCTTGCCGCAGCCCGACGGGCCGATGAAGCTGACGAATTCGCCGGGCGCGATGGCCAGGTCCACATCCTTCAGCGCATGGACCGGGCCGTCGCCGGTCTGAAAGGTCAGGCCGACGCCGCGCGCCTCGATGACGGGGGCGGTCAAGTCAGACCCCGCTTGCGGGAATGCCGCCGCGCTGGACGGGGCGGGGCGCGGTCAGCGATTTCCACTGGCTGAGCGCGCGGTTGACCTGGCCGCGCGGCTGGCGCGCGACAAATCGGCCATGCCCCTCGGCCCCCAGCATCCGGCCGTCGCGGACCGCCACCACGCCGCGCGTCAGCACATGGCGCGGCAGGCCCTTGACCTGCACCCCCTCGAAGACGTTGTAATCGATAGCCGATTGCTGGGCATCGGCGGTGATGGTCTTTTCCGCCTCCGGATCCCAGATGACCAGATCGGCATCCGATCCGACCAGCACCGCTCCCTTTTGCGGATACATACCCAGGATCTTGGCGATATTGGTCGATGTGGCCGCCACGAATTCGTTGGGCGTCAGACGGCCGCTGCCGACGCCCTTGGTCCACAGGACCGGCATCCGATCCTCAAGCCCCCCGGTGCCGTTGGGGATCTTGGTGAAATCCTCGCGTCCGGTGCGCTTCTGCTCGGTGGTGAAGGCGCAGTGATCGGTCGCCACGACCGACAGGCTGCCCGATTGCAACCCCGCCCACAGACTGTCCTGATGCGCCTTGTTGCGGAAGGGCGGCGACATGACCCGACGCGCGGCATGGTCCCAATCGGCGTTGAAATATTCGCTCTCGTCCAGCACCAGATGCTGGATCAGCGGCTCGCCCCAGACGCGCTTACCCTGGGCGCGCGCCCGGCGGATCGCCTCGTGGCTGTCCTCGCAGCTGACATGGACCACATAGAGCGGCACGCCCGCCATGTCGGCCACCATGATCGCGCGGTTCGTGGCCTCGCCCTCGACTTGAGGCGGGCGGGAATAGGCATGCGCCTCGGGGCCGGTATTGCCCTCGGCCAGCAGCCGCGCCGACAGCTCGGCCACCACATCGCCGTTCTCGGCATGAACCATCGCGATGCCGCCCAGATCGCCCACCCGGCGGAAGGATGCGAACAGCTCGTCGTCATTCACCATCAGCGCGCCCTTGTAGGCCATGAAATGCTTGAAGCTGGTGATGCCCCGGTCGACCACCGCCTGCATCTCGTCAAAGACCTGCTCGCCCCACCAGGTCACCGCCATGTGGTAGCTGTAGTCGCAATGCGCCCGACCCGCCTTGTTGTCCCACATCTGCAGCGCGTCCAGCAGCCCCTGGCCGGGTGAGGGCAGGGCGAAATCCACCACCATCGTGGTGCCCCCGGCCAGCGCCGCCCGCGTGCCGCTTTCGAAATCATCGGCGGAATAGGTGCCCATGAAGGGCATCTCCAGATGCGTATGCGGGTCGATCCCGCCGGGCATGACATAACAGCCCGAGGCGTTCAGCACGCTGTCCCCCACCAGCCCCTGTCCGATGGCGGCGATCCGTCCATCCTCGATCAGCAGATCCGCCTCATAGCTCAGATCCGCCGTGACGATGGTTCCGCCCCTGATGACCGTGCTCATGACTGCCCTCTTCTTCGTTGTCCAAATACCCTGGGGGTCCGGGGGTGAAACCCCCGGTCCGTGGTCCGCCTCAGCGGACGATCCCGGCCGTGTCCAGCACGGCATGCAGCAGCACGTCGGCCCCCGCCTTGGCCCATGCGGGGGTGATCTCCTCGGCCTCGTTATGGCTGAGACCGTCCACGCAGGGGCACATGATCATCACCGTCGGCGCGACCTTGGCGATCCAGCAGGCGTCATGCCCCGCGCCCGAGACGATATCCATCCGCGAATGTCCCAGCCTGTCAGCCGCAGCCCGCACGCGTTCGACCAGCGTGTCGTCGAACGTCACGGGGTCGAAATGGCCGACCGGCTCGATCTCCAGACCCAACCCAAGTTCGGACGCGATATCAGCGGCTTCCGCCTCCAACCTCGACCGCATCGAGGTCAGCTTGGCCAGGTCGGGGGACCGGAAGTCGATGGTGAAGACCGCCCGCCCCGGGATCACGTTGCGGCTGTTGGGCCAGACATTCGCCTGACCGACGGCGCCCACGGCATCGGGCTGGTGGTCCATGGCGATGCGGTGGACAGCCTCGATGATCCGCGCCATCCCCAGGCCCGCATTGACGCGCATCGCCATCGGCGTCGATCCGGTATGGGCATCCTTGCCGGTCAGCGTCACCTGCAGCCACCACAACCCCTGACCATGGGTGACGACGCCGATATCCTTGCCCTCGGCCTCCAGGATCGGGCCCTGTTCGATGTGATATTCGAACATCGCATGGATGCGGCGGTCGCCCGGTGCCTCGGTGCCGCGCCAGCCGATGCGGTCCAGCTCGGCCCCGAAAGTCAGGCCATCGGCATCCACCCGGCTATTGGCGTAGTCCTCGGTCAGCACGCCCGCAAAGACGCCCGAGGCCAGCATGGCGGGCGCGAAACGCGCGCCTTCCTCGTTGGTCCAGTTCGTCACCACGATGGGGCGGCGCGTGCGGATGCCCAGATTGCGGATCGAGCGGATCACCTCCAGCCCCGCCAGCACGCCCAGCACCCCGTCATAGCGCCCGCCGGTGGGCTGGGTGTCCAGATGGCTGCCGATATAGACGGGGTCCAGGTCCGGCTCGGTCCCTTCGTGGCGCATGAACATGTTGCCCATGCGGTCGAGGCCCATGGTCATGCCCGCATCCTCGCACCAGCGCTGGAACAGGGCGCGGCCCTCGGCATCGGCATCGGTCAGGGTCTGGCGGTTGTTGCCCCCCGCGATGCCGGGGCCGATCTGCGCCATCCGCTCCAGGCTGTCCCACAACCGGTCGCCATTGACCGTCAGGTTCGTGCCCTTCATCTGGGCAGCCGTCATCACGGCGCTCTCGTCGCTCATTATCCTGTCCTTCCTGTCGGGCCGCCCCGTTCTGTCGCGGGGTCGGCTGGATGGGTTCGTCGGTCAGGCGGCGCTTTTCAGCACATCGCCAAGCGTTCCGATCAGATGGTCGATCTGCTCCTTCGAAATGATCAGCGGCGGCGACATGGCGATGATGTCGCCCGTCACCCGGATCAGGATGCCCGCCTCGAAGGCGCGCACGAAGATGTCGAAGGCGCGCTTGCCCGGCTGGCCGTCGATGGATGCCAGCTCGACCGCGCCGATCAGGCCCATGTTGCGGATGTCCATCACGTGGGGATGATCGGCCAGGCTGTGCAGCGCATCCTGCCAGTAGGTCTCCAGATCGGCGGCGCGGGTCAGCAGGCCCTCCTCGGCATAGGTGTCCAAGGTGGCGATGGCGGCGGCGCAGCTGATCGGGTTGCCGGAATAGGTATAGCCGTGGAACAGCTCGATCATGTGTTCCGGGCCCTGCATGAAGGCGTCGTGGATCTGGGCGGTGGCCAGCACCGCGCCCATCGGGATGACGCCGTTGGTCAGGCCCTTGGCGCAGGTGATCATGTCCGGCACCACGCCGAAATGCTGGGCGGCAAAGGGGCTGCCCAAGCGGCCGAAGCCGGTGATGACCTCGTCGAAGATCAGAAGGATGCCGTGCTTGCGGGTGATCTCGCGCAGCTTTTCCAGATAGCCCTTGGGCGGCATCAGCACGCCGGTCGATCCGGCCATCGGCTCGACGATGACGGCGGCGACCGTCTCGGCCCCGTGCAGCGCGATGATCCGTGCCAGGTCATCCGCCAGATGGGCGCCATGTTCTGGCTGGCCCTTGGTCATGCGGTTTTCAGGCAGATGGGTGTGGGGCAGGTGGTCCACGCCCGCCAGCAGCGTGCCGAAATGGCGGCGGTTGTTCACGATGCCGCCGACCGAGATCCCGCCGAAGCCCACGCCGTGATAGCCGCGCTCGCGCCCGATCAGGCGGGTGCGGGCCGCGTCGCCCCGCGCCCGGTGATAGGCCAGCGCGATCTTCAGCGCGGTGTCCACGGCCTCCGACCCGGAATTGCAGTAGAAGACATGCTCCATCCCCTCGGGGGCGATGTCGACCAGGCGGTTGGCCAGCTCGAAGGCCAGCGGATGGCCCATCTGGAAGGCGGGGGCATAGTCCAGCTCGCCCACCTGGGCCTGCACGGCCTCGGTGATTTTGGGGCGGCAATGGCCCGCATTGCAGCACCACAGGCCCGCGGTCCCGTCCAGGATCTGGCGGCCGTCGGCGGCGGTGTAATGCATGTCCTTGGACGCGACCAGCATCCGCGGCGCCGCCTTGAACTGGCGGTTCGCGGTGAACGGCATCCAGAACGCGCGCAGGTCGTTCGGGGCTGGCTTGCGGTCAAGCGGCATGATCGGGGTCCCTCGCAGAATATTGACCAAACGGTCAGGATCAGGCTAGCACGGGTCCAAGGCCAGTCAAGCGCCGTGATGGGGCGCGAAACGAATCCGGCCAGGCTGCCCATTTTCCCATCATGACAGAGCGGGGGATTCGATGACAGAGACGCCGGCGCCCGCCCTGTCGCGCATCCAGCAGAAAAACCGCGACCTGATCCTGGATGCCGCGCTGGAGGTGTTTTCGGGCGCGGGGTTCCACGGCGCGACCATCGACCAGATTGCCCGGATGGCGGGGCTGTCCAAGCCCAACGTGCTCTATTATTTCGGGTCCAAGGACGAGATCCACAAGGCGCTGCTGACGACGCTGCTGGACCTGTGGTTGGCACCGATGACGCGCATCGACCCCAAGGGCGACCCGATGGCCGAGGTGCTGGCCTATGTCCAGGCCAAGCTGCTGATGTCGCGGGACTATCCGCGGGAAAGCAGGCTGTTTGCGCATGAGATCCTGCAGGGCGCGCCGCATCTGACCGAGGTGCTGGGCGGCGGGCTGCGGGTCATCGTGGAGCAGACGGTGACCGTGCTGGAACGCTGGATGGATGCAGGGCTGCTGGCGCGGGTCGAGCCGCGGCACCTGATCTTCTCGATCTGGTCGATGACCCAGCATTACGCGGATTTCGACACCCAGGTCCGCGCCGTTCTGGGCGAGGGCCGCGACCCCTATGCCGAGGCCGCGGTCTTTCTGGAAACGCTCTATCGTCGGTTGCTGACGCCTTAGGCGGGCTTGTCCAGCATTTCGGCAGCGACCAGAATCAGCGACAGGTTCTCATGGGCGGCGGCGATGAAGTCCATGCGGTTGCCCGAGACCCAGTCCTT
This sequence comes from Paracoccus aestuarii, assembly GCF_028553885.1. NCBI lineage: Bacteria > Pseudomonadati > Pseudomonadota > Alphaproteobacteria > Rhodobacterales > Paracoccaceae > Paracoccus > Paracoccus aestuarii. The sequence continues at coordinate 1,799,829 of NZ_CP067169.1, read as the reverse complement.
GGTCGCGGCATTGGTCGCGGCGATGATCGCGGCGGCCAGGATCTCGATCACCCGTTCATCCGATCCGGGCAGGCGGCGATGCAGCAGGCCGCGCATCTGCGCGCGCCGGGCCAGCATGGCGCTGTTGCGCAGTGCCTCCAGCTTGGCATCCTGTTCGGACAGCGACAGGATATGGCCGACCATCTCGCGTTCGTCGAGGAAACGCGTCAGATGCGCCTCGATGAAGACGCTCAGATCGTCGATCAGCCGGCCGGTCCCGGCGATGAACTGCTCGGATGCCTCGGGCGGGTAATCGGGGGGCGGGCCCATCAGCGCCGCCTCCTTGTAGGGATAGTAGTTGAAGAACGTCCGCGTGCTGATTCCCGCATGCCGGGCGATCGCCTCGGTCGTCACATTGGCCAGCCCCTCACGGACGGCAAGTTCGACCGCTGCGGCCTGGATTTTCTTCGCGGTCCGAAACCGACGCGTCTGGAGAAGGCTCATGCCGATCCGTTCTGTTGTTCAATCTTATCGGCAGGTTGGACGGTGCGGCCCCATATGGCAAGGGCTGAATACGACGAAAGCGCCGCCCGCCCGGATGGCGGAAGGCGCTTTGAGCGTCAGGACGGGCTTGGGGCCGATCAGCTGCCCCAGGACCGGACCGGGCCGCAATCCATATGCACGAAGTTCGACCGGCTGTAGCGTCCGACGCCGCCCGCGCGGCAGGCGACCGCCGCCTGGAACATCTGGTTGACCGAACGCGATTTCAGCCGCAGGTCGGCCGCCTTGCCCGTGGTGTGCAGCGAGTTCTGCGCGACGCCGCTGGACTGCCGGCGCAGCATGGCGTTGGTGCGCGGCGAACGGTAGCCCGACAGCATCATGTAGGGTTCGTTCGTCTGCAGCAGCCGGGCCGAGGCCGCCGCCACGTCGATGGTCCGCGGGTCGATGCCGATCACCTCGCCCGTGCGCCAGTCGCGCATGAAGATGTTGATCTCGTTCAGCGCCTCGCGGATGTACTTGCCGTCGACCCAATAGACGGTGTCGATGCTTTCCCCCGTCCGGCCATTATACATGCGCACCCTGCGCATGTCGCCCGCGCGCCGCACGAACCCGAAGGCATTGGCCATCACCGGAGCTGCCGCAACAGTGGTCGCCGCGAACACACCCATGATGCCGCGACGGGAGATAAGGTCCATTGTCATGTCAGATCGCCTGTCCTGCTTCTTTTTTTCAGCCGCGACGCGTCGTGGCTTGTCGTGGTTTATCCCCGACTTCTTAACAATATGTCAAAAGACCGTGCAGAGCGAAACGGATTCTGGACGATCACCCGTTCAACCCCCAGTATAGGCAGAATTTCGCCGAACGGAACGGTTGTTGCAGCGATGCCGGAACCCTGTGCCAAATCTGCCACGGACAGGTTTTCGCAGCCCCGTCAGGGGCATGGCCGATCGCGCTGCGCCGTTCTTATGTGTGATGATAAGAAAACATGGATGAGGGTGCGGGCGATGAAGCGGATCACGGCGGTTCTGGGTATGGCGCTGATGCTGAGCGGAGGGGTGGCGCATGCCGCGCCCGCCGCTGGCGGAGCCGTGAACCCGGCGCCGCGGCTGGAATTCTCGGACCGGCAGATGGCGCTGGCCTTGGCGGTGGCGGGTGATTCCGACCTGGCGGCCTTCTATGGCGAAAACGGGTTGCAGCCCGTCTTCACCGGTCCCGACGCCGCCTTGCGCCGCGCGGCCCTGCTGGCCGCCATCGCCGAGGCGCCCCGCGATGGCATCCCCTCGGCCCGCTATGCGCCCGATCGGCTGGCGGCCTTGGGCGACAGCCCCCAGGCCGAGCTGGCCCATGCGCGCGAGCTGGCCCGCCTGCTGCGCGACCTGACGGGCGGCGTGCTGGAGCCGGGGCGCATCGACCCCGAGATCAAGCGCCAGCCCGATCGCAGCGCGGTGCCCGCGCTGATGACCGCCTTTGCGCATCAGGACGATCCGGCCGCGGTACTGCGTGCGGCCGCGCCCGATCACCCCGCCTATCGCCGCCTGCAGCAGGCCTTGGCGGGGCCGGCGCATCTGACCATTCCCGCTCATCTGCCGCCCGTGCCCTCCGGCGTCTGGCGCGCGGGGATGCGCGATCCGGCCGTCGCCGCCCTGCGCGCCCGGCTGGAGGGGGCGGGCTTTGCCGCGCCCTCGACCCAGCCCGATCTTCATGACGATGATCTGGCCCAGGCCACCATGGCGTTCCAGCGCGCGGCCGGTCTGCCGCCGGACGGGGTGGCGGGGCCGCGCACGCTCGGCCTGCTGAACGGGGACGCGGCGCAGGGCGGGGATGCCCGTCAGCGCGCCATCATCCTGGCCTTGGAGCGGTTGCGCTGGATGGGGGATGCCGATCTCTCGGCGCGCCATGTCTGGGTGAACATCCCCGAATTCGCGACGGCCATCGTCGAGGACGGGCACGAGGTCTTCCGCACCCGCAGCGTCGTGGGCAAGGACACGCCCGAGATGCGCACGCCCGAATTCTCGGAGATGATGCCCAACATCGTCGTCAATCCCAGCTGGAACGTGCCGCGGTCGATCACCATCCGCGACTATCTGCCCCGGCTGCAGGCGAACCGGCATGCGCTGTCGCATCTGGACGTGCTGGACCGGTCGGGCCGGGTGCTGGCGCGCGACGGGATCGACTTCTCTGGCTACACGGCGGCGAATTTCCCCTTCCGCCTGCGCCAGAAGCCGAGCGACGACAATGCCTTGGGCATCGTCAAGTTCATCTTTCCGAACCCCTGGAACATCTATCTGCACGACACGCCCAGCAAGTCGCTGTTCGGCAACCGGGTCAGGGCCGCGTCGAATGGCTGCATCCGCATCGGCGACCCGGTCGACCTGGCCCATGCGCTGCTGTCGCGCCAGACCGACAATCCGGCGGCGATATTCCAGCGTGCGCGCGACAGCGGGCGCGAGACCTGGCTGCGGCTGACGCCGTCTGTCCCGGTGCATCTGGTCTATTTCACCGCCTGGCCGGGGCCGGACGGGTCGATCCGGCTGCATGACGACATCTATGGCCGAGACGCGCGCCTGTGGCAGGCGCTGCAGGCCGAGGGTCGGGGACCGGCGGCGGGATCGGACGTGATGGCCGACGCCCCTGCGTCACCCTAGGCGCCGTGGCACTGGAAGCAGCGCGGCAAACAGGCTAAGCCCTTGGGTGAAAGGGGGCACCATGGCCGTCACGATCAAGGAACTTGCCAAGGCGCTGGATGCCGAATTCTGGGGCGACGGCGCGATCCGCGTCACCGGCGCGGGGGAACCCGGGCAGGTCGATCCCGTCGGACCGGACGGGGGCCAGCTGGCCCTGGCCATGGCGCCGCGCTATGCCGATGCCATCCGTCCGGGCAGCGTCGCGATCCTGGCCCAGGGCATGGACCCGGAGGCGATGGGCCTCAAGGCCGCGATCTTTGCGCCCCGGCCCCGGCTGGTCTTGGCCGGGCTGACCCGCGCCTTCGATCCCGGCCCCGACATCGCGCCGGGCATCCACCCGAGCGCGGTCATCGACCCCTCGGCCAGCATTGGCGAGGGCGCGGCCATCGGCCCCTTCGTGGTGGTGGGCGCGGATGTCGTGATCGGCCCCGGCGCACGGATCGGCCCCCATGTCAGCATCGGCCGCGGCAGCCGCATCGGCCGCGATGCCATCCTGCATCCGGGCGCGCGCGTCGCGCATGGGGTCACGGCGGGCGACCGGCTGATCCTGCAGCCCAATGCCGTGATCGGCGGCGACGGATTCTCCTTCGTCACCCCCGAGGAATCGGGCATCGAGGAGATCCGCCGCACCTTGGGCGACCGGGCGCAGATCAAGGCCCAGCACTGGACCCGCATCCATTCCCTGGGCGGGGTCGAGCTGGGCGACGATGTCGAGGTCGGCGCCAATTCCACCATCGACCGCGGCACGATCCGTGCCACCCGCGTGGGATCGGGCACCAAGATCGACAACCTGGTCCAGCTGGGCCACAACGTCGTGGTCGGGCGGGACTGCCTGCTCTGCGGTCATGTGGGCGTCGCGGGATCGGTCACGATCGGCGACCGGGTGGTGCTGGCGGGCAAGGTCGGCGTGTCCGACAATGTCTCGATCGGCGATGACGTGATCGCGGGCGGGGCCACCAAGATCTTCACCCGCGTTCCGGCCGGGCGGGTGATCCTGGGCAACCCCGCGGTCAAGATGGAGACCCAGATGGAGATCCAGAAGGCCATGCGCCGCCTGCCGCGTTTCGCGCAACAGCTGGCGCAGCTTCAACAAACCGTTACACGCCTGTTGGAAAAGGGCTGATCAGGAGGCGACATGACAGACGACATTACGCAACGCATCAGGGCCATCATCGCCGAACAGGCCATGCTGGAACCCGAACAGGTCAGCGACGAGGCGACGCCCGCCGATCTGGGCATCGACAGCCTGGGCCTGGTCGAATCGATCTTCGCCATCGAAGAGGAGTTCGACATCTCGATCCCCTTCAATGCCAACGAGCCGGAAAAGTCGGAATTCGACATCTCGACCATGGGCACGATCATCGCGGCCGTCCGTCGGCTGGTGGCGGAAAAGAACGGATGACCAATCCCGACGACGAGGCCCGGATCGATGCCGGGCTGGCCGCCCCCGCGATCCAGCCCGCCACCGATCCCCGGGCGCGGGCCGGCATGCGGCGGGTCGTGATCACGGGCGCGGGGACGATCAACGCGCTCGGCCATGACGTGGGCACGACGCTGGCCGCCTTCCGCGAGGGGCGCTGCGGCATCACCCAGCTGGATTTCCGCGATGTGGAACGTCTGTCGATCCAGATCGGCGCGCAGGTCCATGACTGGACGCCCGAAACA